>BOJX01000156.1 GCA_016860685.1 Planctomycetota bacterium | reverse complement strand
GATGGAGCGTCCGATGCGTCGGCAGAGCGACGCGGACCAGGGTTTGAACATCGTTCACAACTGGATGGTTCCGGTGGCGCATGCGCTGGAGTTCGATGCGTTTACGGACACCGGCGAGTGCCGGCATTCGCTGGGGACGTGGAACGAGTTGTTTGTGGAGAACGACTACGACGGGAACGAGGCGATCCGGAACGTGGAGGTGGAGCTTGCGGATACGGGGCAGCTTCGGACGGCGTTTCCGACGACGGGGTCGATGCTCTTTCTGATGCGTTATGCGAACCAGCGGACGGGGGCGTTCACGCGGCTGCTCCAGCAGGAGAAGAACCAAGTGGACAACGGCCGGCTGCCGGTGTTCGACAACGGGTTCATCGGGGTGGACGGCAACGGGAACCCGGTGCAGGTTTACTGGCATCACGTGGATCCGGCGACCTCGGCGGGGAATGTTCCCGGCGGGGTGAAGCAGTTGCCGTGGGGTCAGTCGGTGTTCGATCATTTCACGTCGCTGCCGCTGGGTTCGGTGAAGGACGTGGACTGGGATTTCACGTCGCCGTATGTGGATTCGGGCGGGCTGCGCGTGAGCGGACGGATCAACCTGAACTCCGCGCCGTGGTCGGTGCTGGCGGGGCTGCCGGTGAGGAAGGCGGCGGACATGCCGCGGGGGTATTACTTCGACAAGACGTGGGACAGCAACGGGCGAATCCTGTACCAGATGAAGGACCGGATGCGGATTGCGATGGAGCAGCCGCTCCTGTCGGACGCGGAGCGCCAGAACGGGGTTCAGCTCGATCCGAACGCGACGTACCCGATCGGATACCGGCTGGCGAAGACGATCGCGGCGTACCGCGGGGCGACGCAGCTCGATGACGTGGACGGTGCGAATAATCCTGAGGCGACGGGCAATTATGAGTCCGAGCGAAGCTGGTCGGGTCCGGCGGTGCGGCGTCGCGGTACGGGGTTCGTCAGCGTCGGAGAGCTGGCGAACCTCCGGGCGACGTCTGCGTCGGACACGATTCCGGACTGGTATTCGGCGTACCGGTTCGACCTGGGGATTTCGGACCGGCGGGTGGACCTGGGTCGCGGACCGGTGATGCGCGAGGATTTCGCGGAGGCGGTGTCGGTGCTGGCGGCGCTGGGGGACTGGACGACGACGCGATCACATGTGTTCACGGTTTACGGGACGGTGCGCGGAAGCGCGGACTTCGACGGGAACGGGGCGCTGGATTCGGCGGAAGGGACGCGCGTGGACGAGCTGGAGCGTCGGGCGATCCGGTTCCAGGAGACGTTGGATCGACTGCCTGCGATGCTGGGTAAGCCGGCGCCGTCGCGGATCGGGGAACGGGTGATCGCGTTGCAGTCGGGGACGTACTTTGATTAGCGGGCGGGTACTCGGGTCGTCGGGGGCGTCGGGGGCGTCGGGGGCGGCGGGGGCGGCGGCGGGCGGAAGCCCGCCCTGCGGATGTCGGGTGTTGGGTTTCCGGACGCGGCGGGGGAGCGGGAGTCATTTCTTTTCGTCGCCTTTCGGGCGGCGTGACGCTAGAATCGTCAGGTCTGTCAGCCTCGCTGTCGCGGCTCCGCGTCTGAGACTGGCGGCTTAGGTCATCAGGGAAAGAGAGCTTTGCAGGAGGGGCGTCTGCCGCGTGACTGCGCGTCGGACGGCTGCAATTACGCTTGAGCGGAGGGATCATGCGCGATTACAGGAAGAAGCATCGGGGGGCGGGGGCGTATTCGGCGGGCGCGCTGGGCGCGGCGTTGTTCGTTGCGGCGATCAGCGCGGAGGCGCAGGTGTGGAAGTCGGGCGACGCGAGCGATCCGGACGCGGGGCTGCCCTTCGAGGTGGTCGACGTGTGCCCGGATGAGGGCGACGGCGTCGGGATCGCGGACGGGTGCGAGCAGACGGGCGAATACATCACGGTGTTCACCGGTCCGTCGCGCTACCGCGGGAACATTTATGAGATCACGCAGGACGCGCTGCTGACCGAGTTCTGCATGCAGTTGAACATTCCCAACGGCAACGCCGTGGACCTGTATTTCAACGTGTACGAGTCGATCGACGACGAGCCGGGCGTGTACACGAAGATCAAGGAGGTCATCGTCCGGGTGACGGGAACGGGCCAGCCGATTTACTACTGCAGCGGCGAATTCGTGGACGAAAATGAGAACCCGGCGCCGGTCCCGTTGCTGGCGGGGAAGGAGTACTACGTCGGGTGTGCGTGGGGGACGGGCGCGCAGGTGAGTTACGGGCGCGACAACCGGTCGTACCCTCGGCCGTTCTCTGTGGGTCAGACGCTGGGATTGACCGGAGGCACGGGGAACCCGCCGCTGGCGGACGAGCTGACGTTGAACGCGGCGACGAGCGGGGCGTACTCGCTGCGGCTGTGCATTCGTCAGCAGGGCGTGTGCTGCGTGGACGGCGACTGCACGCAGGAATTCGCGGAGGAATGCGCCGGGCAGTTCACGGCACCGGGGGTGTCGTGCGAGGAGGCGCTGGAGTACTGGGAGCTGGGCTGTCCGCTGCCGGAAGGGGCGTGCTGCTTCGACGTGGGCTGCACGGACAATACGAACCAGTTCGCCTGCGAAGCCGCGGGCGGGACATACATGGGGCACTTCACGACGTGCGAGGACAACTGCGTGCAGGGGGCGTGCTGCTTCCTGGACGGCTCGTGCATCGACGGGACGACGCCGGCGCATTGTGCGTCGCTGGGCGGGACGTTCCGCGGGGAGGATTCGCAGTGCGCGACAGTGTTCCCGCGGTGCGGCAACGGGTCATGCTGCCGGAAGGAGGGCTGCGTGGACAACATCTCGCGGACCCTGTGTACGAGCATCCGGGGGACGTGGCGTGGCGAGGGGACGAACTGCGAGGATCTGAACCCGCATTGCATCGGCGTGTGCTGCTGGAACTTCGGCTGCGACATGCTCTCGCCGGAGGATTGTGAGCAGCTTCCGGGGCACAAGTTCTACGGTTACGGTAAGACGTGCAGCGACGACCCGTCGCCGTGCAGCGAAGAGGTCCAGTACGGGGCGTGCTGCGTTCCGGACGGGCGTTGCTACTTTACCAGCGATTTCACGTGCGGGCTTCTTGAGGGCGTATTCACGCCGAATGAGTCGTGCAGCGAGGCGAACTGTCCTCCGCAGGCGTGCTGCTACGACGACGGGCGTCCGTGCGCGGAGATGAGTGTGTTCGCGTGCGAGCAGTCGGGCGGGACGCCGGGCGGGCCCGGCTCGACGTGCGGGACGGTGGACTGCGCGGACGGACTGGAGGCGTGCTGCTTCTTCAACCTGTCGTGTGCGGAATTGCCGCGGAGCGAGTGCCTCGCCAACGGCGGCGTGCCGCTGGGGCAGGGGACGACGTGCGAAACGGTTGATTGCGGCGATCCGGTGGCGTGCTGCCTGGAGAACGGATCGTGCGACACGCTGCCGCCGTTCGAGTGCCTCGAGGCGCCGGGCATCCCGCGGAACAAGGGGGTGACCTGTCAGGACGCGCAGTGCGAGCTGCCGGTTCCGGCGTGCTGCTTTGACAACGGATCGTGTGCGGACCTTGCGGAGGGAGAGTGCTTCGCGCTGGGCGGACGGCCGCAGGGGTTCGGTTCGTCGTGCTCGACGCATGACTGCACGATCAACTGTGCGTTGGTCGATCGGGTCAAGGCGAAGTGCAAGGAGAAGAACGGAAAGTACACGTTCAAGGTGACGGTGCTTTCGCAACTGCCTTCGGGCACGCAGGTGGTGATCCTGCTCGACGGCGGGTCGCCGGTGACGGGCACGATCAACAACCGTGGCAAGGCCAAGGCGAAGTGGGGCAACGTCGCGGCGGGCGAACACACAGCGAGCCTGGAGGATTGCCCGGGCATCCGGGGTTCGGCGACGTGCGCGCCGTGACGCGGGTCGCCGTGTAAGCGAGGCGGATCAGTTCGGTCGCCGGTTCTCGAAGCGGGAGCCGGCGACTTTGTTTGTCAGGCATGTCGTGACTGTTGGAGGTGCAAGTCGTCTGCGGGCCGTGATGACCGGAGCCGCCAGGCCGAGCAAGGGTGTCCGCCGTGAGGCGGAATCTGAAGGAGCTGACGGCCAAAACTCGGACTCGACGCACAGAAACCGGATGCCAGGCCGGCGGCGAAAGAAGCGCTGTCCGAGGAGTGTTTCGCGCGGCAAGGCCTTCTCAACCTCACCGCGCGACATGCCGCATTTCAACACTGAAGGAACCCGCCGGATATGCTGAGTACGTCCGGTGGAGTGAGAGGACGGGGGCCGCGAGGCCCCCTCCTACCCGATTTCAACGGGCTGCTAAGGCGGCGGCGCGCGATCCGGGGACGCGGAGTCGACTTCGAGGGGTTCGGGTTCGGCGTTTCCAGCGGAGGGAGCCGGTGTGACCGGTTTTTCAGAGGTTAGAACGTCGGTTTGCGCGTCGGGTAAGGTAATCGGCGTGGCGGCGTCGCCGGACGGAGCGTCGCTCGGAGGGACAACGTCCGCGGCGGCGGCGGGCGAAGTCGCGGGTTCCGTTGTGCGACGATCGAAGCGGGAGCGGATCACAATGAAGAAGACCGCCGCCGTCACGATGAGCATCGCGACGATGACCCAGGTCACGCGCACGCCGGCGATCCGCGCGGGTTCATCCACCGGTTCCGCTGCGGCCAGCGCCTGACTCTCCTCGAGTACGGCCGTCAGCGCTCGAAGCTCCTCGGTGATCATTTCCGGGGTGACCGCGCGCATCGGCGCGTCCGGTGGAGAGAAAGCGGGAGACTCCCGTCGGCGCATCTGAGGCGAGCGATCGACGAGATGCGCGGGGACGGCCGCGTCAGCCGAGGTGCGCCGGCCCGCACGGGGGGCCGCACCGTCCGGGGGCAGATGTTGTGAGCGGAGGATCGCGGAGTCGGTCAGCGCTGCGGCCTGCGGAGCACCGTCCAGGTGCGACAGGCACGCCGGGCAGTAAGCGTCCGTCGGCTGCACCGGTTCGGAGCAGCTCCAGCACATGCCCAAGTGTTTCGAAAGGCCCGGGGTCTCACCGGCGAAGCGCCACTGAAAATCCGTTGTCGGACCGCGGACGATCGACGTTGCGGTGATGACGCCTTTGCGCACCTGCCGCAGCAGGCGTTCGAAGGAAATGCCGGGAAAGGGGCGGACGTGTTCGTAAACGATCCAGGGTCCGGCCGCCTCCTTCATCTTCGCCCGCATCGACTGGGACAGCTCCTGCCCGCAGTGGTGGCACTCCTCCGCACCGCGGGGGACAAGCAATCCGCAGGAGACGCAGGGTTCGCACTGGCCGTGCCAGACCCCCGCGCCCGACGGGCTGAGCGGACCCAGCCCCTCGCGCGCGGCGACCTCGAGAGGATGATCGCCGGGCGGCATCTCGCCGTTGCTGCCGAAGACGCCGGTATGCGCTCCTTCAATATTTGCTTTGCCGATCATGCGCCGCGGACCCCGTCACGGGGGAGGCGCGTCGTTACCCTCCGAACGACCCGCGTCCGCCCGCCAAATCTTCCCGGCGATTCTAGGCACGTGACGCAACCGAAACAACGCACCGGCCGACAGCGCGCCGACCGCGGCCCCGGCTGTCCGGTCCGGGCGGTCTCGATTATCCTGCCCGCCTCATGCACGACATTTCGCTTATCACGACGATCGCCGCGGGGTTCACGGGGGCGTGGATCCTCGGTTTGCTCACGCAGCGTCTCGGGATGTCTCCGATCGTCGGGTATCTGCTGGCAGGGGTGCTGATCGGTCCGCACACGCCGGGATTCACCGCGGACGTGAAGCTGGCGCAGCAACTGGCGGAAGTCGGGGTCATCCTGCTGATGTTCGGCGTCGGGCTGCACTTCCACCTGAAGGATTTGCTCGCGGTCCGACGGATCGCAATTCCGGGCGCACTGGGGCAAAGCCTCGTCGCCACCGTCTGCGGGATCCTCATTTACTCCGCGCTGGGGATGTCCTTCCGATCGGGGCTGGTGGTGGGGATGGCGATGGCCGTGGCAAGCACGGTCGTCCTCATGCGCGTCCTGATGGATGCTCACGCGCTCAACTCTCCGGAAGGACACGCGGCGGTTGGCTGGCTGATCGTCGAGGACATTCTCACGGTGTTGCT
>BOJX01000155.1 GCA_016860685.1 Planctomycetota bacterium | reverse complement strand
CCCGGACGCCCGTTCGTCGGACCGCCCTTCGCCGCCGGAGCGTCAAAAAGCGCGCTGCGCGGCGCCGCTATCCGATCATTGTCCGGGTCCGCCAGCAGCTTCGGAACGTCCTCCGCCCGGACCTGCTGGTGCATCCGCTCTCCGATCAGGAGGCACGGCGCATGATCGCACCCCGCCAGGCACTCTTCCGTCATGAAGCTGTATTTCCCGTCGGCCGTCGTCCCGTGCTCTTTGACGTGCAGGTGCTGCTTCACTGCATCGATGACCTTCTGTCCGCCCAGCGCTTCACACGAAATGCTGCGGCACGCGACGATGACCTTCTTCCCCTTCGGATGCGTCCAGAAGTGGGTGTAGAAGGAGACCGTATCCATCACCTCGGAAGGATGGATCTCAAGAAGCTCGGCGATCTCCTTCATCGCCTGCATCGACACATGCCCCAGCGCGTCCTGCACCACGTGCAACGCGGGCAACAGCACCGCGCGCTTCGTCGCGTACCGCGGGAAGAACGAGCGGATCTTCTCGCGCACGGCCTCGGACAGCACCGCCGGTGCGTCTTTCGGAAACGCGGGCTTGTTACGATCGAGCGGTATCCAGCTCATTCGAAGTATCCGAAAAGCGCCATCGAAAGCCTGCTCTCCTCAGAGCAGTGCTCATTCGTTCTCCATTTCCTTGCGAACGGCCTCAAGTCTGGGCGTCAAGTCTCGCGGAATAGACGCCTCAATCGCCGGAGTGATCAGTCCGATAGCGATCATATCCGCCAGGTGCGTGCGATCCACGAGCCTGTTGGATTGGAGTTTCATGACGACGAGTTCGGCCAGGTTGATCACCTGAAACTCCAGAAGGCTTCGACACGATCGCGACGGATCGGGCGCGGGGTGAACATAATGCGGACGAATAATTTCGTTTGCAAAAACCAGGTGGACTCCGTATTTGGGGTTGGGGTCTGCCCGGTCGACGAACAGGTAGACCCCCAGCACTTCCACCAAAATCAAATCAAGCGGTCGAAGCGCGTCGCCGATCCGGTTGACATCCGTGCGCCGAACCAGCAGATCGACATCCTGGGTGGCTCGAGTCGCGCCGCGATCCACGGTGGATACCCACGCTGCGACGGCGTTTCCACCGATGACGGCATACTCGATACCGCGCGCCTCCAATGCCCCTACGACACGCCTGAGCAGCTTCTCAACACGATCGACGGCCATGACGTAGGATCCGAAGTCCGGGCGAACCGATGGGGTCACCGTACTCATGCCGCGTCGAACTCCCCGCCGCTGGTGTTCACCGATCCAGCTCCGCCGCAATGATGTTCAGCGAACCGAGGATCGCCACCACGTCGCTGATCTGATGCCCCTCCACAAGCTTGGGGAAGCACTGGTAGTTGATGAAGCTCGGCGGGCGGCATCTCGCGCGATAGGCGCAGTTGCCCCCGTCGCTGACCAGATAAAACCCCAGCTCGCCGTTGGCCGTCTCCTGGCAACCGTAAGCCTCCCCCACCGGCGGCGTGAAGCCCCGGTTGGTCATGATCGTCTCGAAGTGGTGGATCAGACCCTCGATGCTGAAGTACACCTCGCGCTTGTCCGGCAGCGTCTTCTTGTCGTCGGGCAGGAGGTTGATCGGCCCGGACGGAATGTTGTCGACCAGTTGCGTGAGAATCGACAGCGACTGTTTGATCTCCTCCAGGCGCACCAGATACCGCGCCAGCACGTCGCCGCCCGTCGATATCGGAACCTTGAACGACACGCCGGACGAACCCTTCCCGTCCCAGTTGTCCGCGTAACAAAGGTAGGGCTCGTCCTTGCGCAGATCGCGGCGCACCCCGGCCGATCGCGCCAGGGGACCGGTCAGCCCCCAGTTGATCGCGTCCTCACGCCCGATGACGCCGATGCCCTTCGTCCGCTCAATAAATATCCGGTTGCGGTTCAGCAGCGATTCAAGGTCGGCGACCGCCGTCGGAAGGTGCTTGCAAAACGTCTTTACATGCGCAGGCCACTCGGGCGGAACGTCCTGCATGAGTCCGCCGACGCGCGTGTAACTGACCGTAAACCGCGCCCCGCAGATCTCCTCGAAGAGATCGTAGATCATCTCCCGCTCGTTGAACCCGTAGAGAAAGGCGGTCAGCGCCCCCAGGTCCAGCGCCGCCGCCCCGACGCACAGCAGATGATCCTGAATCCGCGCCAGCTCCGCACAGATCGTGCGGATCACCTTGCACCGCGGCGTGATCTCGATGTCGAAAAGCTTCTCACACGCGTGATGCCACGCGAGGTTGTTGGCCATCGGTGAAACGTAGTTCATCCGATCGGTGACGACCACGTACTGGTTGTAGTTCAGATGCTCGCCGAGCTTCTCGAACCCGCTGTGCAGGTAGCCGATGTGCGGCGTGGCGCGCAGCACGCGCTCCCCGTCCAGCTCGAGCACCAGGCGCAGCGTGGTGTGCGTCGCCGGATGCTGCGGCCCGAAGTTCAGCGTCCACAAATCGCCGCCCGGTTCTTCCGGGGCGAAGGTGCTGGGTTCAGGCGGATTGTAGGTTACGGTAGTCATAGAATCGCTATCGAATTGGGTAGCAGGCCCGACGACAGGGCGAACTAATCCACGATCACGGTGTACTCAATCTCGCCGCCCGCCTCGGGCGCGCCGATGAACACATCATACTCCCCCGCGGACCACGACCCGCGCGTGATGAACGACTCCTCCGCGTTGTTGCAGAAGCTTCCGGTCTCTGAACGAATCCAGGTGACGATATCCGCGTCGCTTTGCACCGTCACCGTCAGACCGGCGACCGCCTGCGTCAGCGTGATCCGATGATTCGGCGTCGCCGTGAAGAACGCATCGGCGTCGAGCGGGTCCGGACTGTGCGTGGTCGATCGGCAGGCGAAGACGTCCTCATTCGTCGTCGGCGTCGAAACCCCGATCCGCCCCTCCCGGTCATCCGCGCCGGAGAGGACAACGTTGAATTCATCGCCATCGTCGTTGGCGCCGCCTCCCCCGGCGTTGCTGCATCCGGCAAGAGCGGTCAAAAGAATCGCGGCGACCCTTGAACCGACTGATTTCACTTCGCTTTTCCTCTCGACGTTCGTGCTTTCCTTGCGCCTCGTATTTTGGGCCGGGTTCGCAGCGTCGCAACATCCAACAGATCCTGAGGCCTCCCCGCAGCGATCTTTGAACGTATCAGGTCGGCCCTCGACAATACGCCTACCCTCACATCCGCAAACTTAACTTCAACGCGATTTCGCCAGGCTGTCGCGAAGCGAACGCCATCAAGGCTCTTGAGCACGTCCACACGATGCGGCTCCACTCCTAACGTATAAACGGACTCCGGATCGACCAGATCCTCCAGAACAATCGCTTTCAACGGAGCGCCGAATCTCACGAGCGCCCTCCACGTCCGCCTTGCGTTCTCCTCCGTAGGCTCGATCCAGATGTCCAGATCCTTCGTATACCGAGGCTCAGTGTGATAGATTACGGCGTAGGCCCCGACGACGAGAAAGCGGACGTTTTCGCTTTTCAAGTTGTTCAACAGATCTCTGAAGTCTGGGGATATGTCCATCGCCCCCTCGCATCACGTCAAACTCCTTGACCATCCGCCACGCAGCCGCGAACCGTCCCCCCGCCCCGACGCGTCTCCAGAAAACAAGGTCGAAGCTCCGGTCCGCGCCTCTCAAGGGAAGAATCGCCTCCATGACGACGCGTTTCTTTTTTCGATTCGACTTTGCCATTCGACCTTGCCGGTCTCGGACCCTGAGCGGGATTCCCCTCTCCCCGGCCTACTTCTCATACTCTTTCAAAAACCCCACGAACTCCCGCCGGTGCGACTCCTCGTTCTCCATCAGCGTGATGCACAGATCCTGCGTCGCGTAGTCGTAGCCGTCGCACAGACGGATGATCTTGCGGTACTGGTGAATCGCGCCGTCTTCCGCGTCTATCACGCCTTTGATGACGCTGGCCACGTCCGTCGAGTCCTTCGGCGGCTGCATCGACTTCTGCGACGCGGCGAACTCCATGCTCCCCGGCACGCGCCCGCCGAGCACGCGGATACGCTTCGCCAGTTGCGTCGCGTGCCCAAGCTCCGCGGTGATGTCGGCAGCCAGAGCCTTCTTGATCTCCTCCGCCCGCACGCCGTCCAGATTCTCGGAATTCGCCAGGTAATTCTGGATCGTCTCCATCTCCATCCAGTAGGACACCGTCAGTTCTCGCACAATCTCGCCGGTCTTCTGAGGATTGTCGAACAGGTTCATGCTGGCCCTCCCTCCGGCCCGATGCTGTCTCTTCCGCGGTCTATCGCTCCCGAATGTGTCTTTGCGCCCCGTGGCCTTTATGCCTCTCCCCCTCACGCGCTTTCCGTCGTCACGATCTCGAAATTCTCCCGCTCCCCGCGACCGCGCAGCGGGTAGTCCTTCCGCAGCGGATGCGCCGCAAACCCCTCCCACGTCATGATCCGCCGCAGGTCCGGATGCCCGGTGAAACGCACGCCGAAGAGGTCATACACCTCTCGCTCCATCCACTCCGCCCCGCGCCAGATGCCCGTCACGCTCGGCACCTCCGGGTTCGGATCGTTGACGAAGCACTTCGCCCAGATCCGCTGCTCCATCGACAGCGACAGCAGAGAATACGTCACGCCGTAACGATCCCGCGCCTTCGGAAAGTTCAGGTAATCCACGCACGTCAGGTCGCAGAGCTGCTCAAACCGGCACCGCGGATCGTCGTAGAGGAACTCCATCACCTCGATCAGCCGATCCGCCGGAACGCACACGCACGTCTGCTCGTCCTCCGGCCGCTTCTTCGCCGCCAAGGCATACGGCGCAAAGGCGATATCCGGAAACTGCTCCGTCAGCGCCGCGATAACCTGTTCCGTCTTGGTATTCATGCTCGCTCCGCGCCGCCGGCGACTTCGCTTTCGTCATGGGCGGGTCCGGATGCGCCGGACGCGGGATCAGCCTCACGATGCCTCTGGGCTCTGGCGCCTAATTCTTCTCCACCTTCAACTCCACCGGAATCTGCATCGGTGCGTCCACCACCATCCCCAGTCCACGCCCACGCTCGGCGCTGCTTTTCACCCCGTCGTTCTCCACAATCCGCTGAATCGCCATCAGGCCTTCAAGGATCGTCTCCGGTCGCGGCGGGCAGCCCGGAATGTACACGTCCACCGGCAGAAACTGATCAATCCCCTGCACCACCGCATACGTGTCGAACACGCCGCCCGTGCTCGCGCACGCCCCCATGCTGATCACCCACTTCGGCTCCGACATCTGCATGTAAATGCGTTGGAGCACCGGAAGCATCTTGATCGCCACGCGCCCCGCGACGATCAGCAGGTCGCACTGACGCGGCGTGAAACGCATCGCCTCCGCGCCGAAGCGCCCGATGTCATACCGCGACGCCCCTACCGCCATCAGCTCGATTCCGCAGCACGCCGTCCCGAAAGGCATCGGCCACAGCGAGTATTTCCGCGCCCAGTTGATCCCGTATTTCTTGAACAGGTCGGTGAAGACGTCGAGGCGCGAAAGCGAATACTCTGTCCCGCGCGTGAACGCCGATTCCGAAGTCGCTAGTCCCATTCGAACGCCCCCTTCTTCCACTCGTACACCAGACCCAGCAGCAGGATGAGAAAAAACATCCCCATCCCGAACAGCAGGAACCCCTTCGTCGCCACCGTCCCGTCGTCCACGATGATCGACCCCGCCCCGTTCGTGCAACTCTGGTAGAACGCCTCCGCCCAAGGCCAGAGGAACACGATTTCCACGTCGAACAGGAGAAACAGCATCGCAATGATGTAAAAGCGGATGTTGAACCGACGCTGGATATCATGTACCACCGGCATACCCGACTCATAAGGTTGGTCCTTGACCTTCCCCCTTCGCCGAGGACCGATAACATGGGCGATGATCAAAGCTCCTGCCGAGGCCGCGGCAACGCCCAAGATGCAGATCAACAGAATTCGGTAGGATTCAAGCATGGCTTACATCACCCGCCGGATCGTGAAACAAGCCCCTCAGGGCTGTCAGAGGGATGCTACCGCCTCTCTGTTTCAGTGTACACTCCTTGTCGTGAATCGATAACAACTTCACGAAAACCACATAACAATCTTAAAATAAATAAGTTACATTCCTTCT
>BOJX01000154.1 GCA_016860685.1 Planctomycetota bacterium | reverse complement strand
CTGCTGGAGCGCGCGTTCGACGATCCGCGGTTCGGACCGGGCGAGGACTGGGCGGGCACGAACTTCGAGGTCATCTACCAGCGCGAGGGGCGTCCGATCCACCGCGTGGCGTACGAACGTCGTTGTTAGCGCGTTTCCGCGGGGACGCGCGTCATTGAAGGCGGCGCTTCGGCGGCGCGGACCCGGCGCACTTCATCGAGAACCCACCACTCCGGAGGCTCGAACGAGGTCGGATCGTCGCTGCTGGTGCGGAAGATCGGCGCCTGAGCGTTCAGCGCGCGGATGTCCCGCGTCGCCCGATCAGGGTTGAAAGGCGTTCGCGCCAGCAGGTCCATCTTGGCGAAGACGATCGCGTCCGCGGTGGCGAACAAGTGCGGATACTTCGCAGGCTTGTCGTCGCCTTCCGCCACGCTGAGGACGACGAGCCGCGCATGCTCGCCGAGGTCGAAGTTCGCCGGGCAGACGCAGTTGCCCACGTTCTCGATGAACACGACGTCCAGTTCGTCCAGCGGCAATCGGTCCAGCCCGGCGCGGACGAGTTCCGCGGTCAGGTGACATCCGCCTTCCGTCAGAAGCTGCACGACGGGAACGTCCAGCGCGGCGATCCGCTGAGCGTCGCGCGTCGTTGCCAGATCACCCTCGAGAACGCCGGGCCGGCAACCCCGCAGGCGCAACCCTGGCAGCAAGCCCTCGAGAATCGCGGTCTTCCCGCTGCCAGCGCCGCCGAGCACGTTGATCGCCGCCAGACCCTTGCGGACCAGCAGCACCCGGTTCTCCGCAGCGGAGCGATCGTTCTTTTCCAACAGGCTGCGCCGAAGGATTTCAATATGTCCGGTCATTTCCTCACCCTCCGCCGGTGACGCAGGCTTGACGATCATCCGCCTCTGCAACATCCATCCCAGTCAGCTCCAGTTCGTCGCCTCCGCGAACCTCGACATCGGCGGATCCGCAGACGCGGCAATGCGTCGTGAAGGAACTGAACGCTTCTTTCACGCCGCAGTGCAGGCAGTGCACCGCGGGCATCACGACGGTGATGTCCAACTCCGCATCCGCAAGCGCTCCGCGACGCATCTGGGCGAAAGCATCCTTCAGCAGGTCTGGGCTGACCTGGCGGAAGACGCCGGCGCGGACGTGAAGCCGGGAGACGTGCGAAGCTCCACATCGCAGGGCCTCCTGCTCGGCGAGTTCAGCGAGCGCCACCGCCAGCGTCAGCTCGTGCATGATCGTTCTCCTCCCACCGGCGCAGAAACCTCCTGCACGATGCGTTCCGCCACCGCCTCCACCGCCGCCGCGACTTCCGGGCTCATCTGGAGGGACCGTCGAAAATTCCGCCCGAATAATGCAAACATACTCACGCGGCGCGGGAGAGTTCCGAGCGCGGCAAGAATCGTGAGGCCGACGCGAACTCCCACCTGATGCGTCGAGCCGCCTTCAGCCGCTGTCTCAATCAGGCGGTTCCGATCGACGACCGTGTACGTTCCCGCTGGATGCGCGTCGTCGGCGGGGGCGGCGTCGATAATGACCAGATGATCCAGCGGATCAGCCGCGGACAACAATGCGACGCCGGGATTCTCATCCGCCACCACCCTGACATCGGGAGGAAGCATCGCGCGAAGCCTCTCGGCGACGCGCAGACCGGCCTGATCGTCGCCCATCGACCACCGTCCGCCACCGAGAATCACCGTGCGCCCGCGCGATCGCTCGGTCCCGTCGCGATTCTGCGTGCCGGGATTGCTCGCGGACGGGTTCACCGATCAGTCCTCCCAGCGCACGTTCAGGAAGTGCGTTGCGCAGGAGATGCAGGGGTCGTAAGCCCGAACGAGCATCTCCAGATGAAGCGTCATCGACTCCTTGTCGACCCCGGTCGCCAGCAACTGCGGAACCAGCGCCCGCATGTCCTCCTCGATGTTCGCGAGATTCTGTCCGGTCGGGATGATCAGGTTGGCAGCCTCGATGTCGCCCTCGTCGTTTACCGTGTACTCGTGGAAGAGCAGTCCTCGCGGCACTTCAGCGGCGCCGACGCCGGTTCCGAAGTGCGTCGGCCGCGCCAGCGGCTCCGGCGCCAACCCCCGGGCGAGAAGCTCGTCAAGCAGTTCGATCGACGCTTCCACCGCGTGGACGGTCTCGACGAGCTGGGCCGTGTTGTTATGAAACGGGTTGTGACACGGCGCCGTCAGTCCGAGCTGCCTTGCGGCCGTCTGCGCCGCGGGGTGAAGCATCGCAGCGTTGTTGTTGAACCGTGCCAGCGCCCCGACCGCATACGCGGACGAATTCGGCGACGAGCAGTGCTTCGCGGCCGAGTGCCGGACAACCTCCTCGCGCACTCGCGTCCGGTACTGCTGAGGCGAGGTCGGGCGCGGATCGAGCGTCGAGACAATGTCACCCTCGTACAAGGCGTACTCGGCGACGCCGTTGCTGCGGAGGGACACGTACTCGGTGGGTCGGTCGAGCTGAGGGAACGTCAACTCGCGGAACAAGCGGATCGTCTCGTCGAGGTCGCCCCGGGCGTCCGCGAGACGCTCCTTCATCTCGCGCATCTCCGCTTCGCGGGGCAGGTGCGTACACCCGCCGACCTGGAGGCTGATCGGGTGGATGTGCCGTCCGCCGACCATCGCGCACAAGTCGTTCGCCAGCTTTTTCATGCGCAGCGCCCGCTGCACGACGTCGGGGTGCGTCCGCGCCAGGGGAATGACGGATCCGACGCCGAGGAAGTCGGGAACCGCCAGGAAATAAAGGTGAAGGACGTGGCTTTGAATGTGCTCGCCGAACAACGCGAGCTTGCGCAGCAGGATGGTTTGCTCGCTCGGCGTGATCCCGCAGGCGGCCTCGATGCCGCGCACCGACGCCGTCGTGTGCCCGACCGAGCAGATACCGCAGATGCGGCAGGTGATGTGCGGCGCCTCGTGATACGGCCGCCCGCGCAGGAACGCTTCGAAGAACCGCGGGCTTTCCACGATCGCCAGCTCCAGGTGCGTGATCGCGCCGTCGCGGATGCGGACGCTGATGTTTCCGTGACCCTCGACGCGCGTGATCTGCTTGACGTCGATCTTCACGTTTTTCATGACCCACCTCCCGCGGCCGGCGCTGCGACGGGTTCGGCGTTCTCGGAGACAGCGCCGTAAAGTCGCAGCCGTGCAACGACCTCCTCCCAGGGTACGACGTACTGCGTGTTGAATGCCTCTCGCCCCGCCCGCAGGGCTTCGCCGTCCACCAGTCCCCGACACGCCTCGCACACCGATCCGAACGACGGGCAGATCGCCCGGCATCCGGCGCGAGTCAGCGGACCCAGGCAGATCTCGCCGCGCTCATACAGGCAGGGGTTCCCGAGTTTCTTGCATTCGGTGCAGACCGGATTCGGCGGCAGCCGGAACTCCCGCCCGTTCAGCAGACACCGGACCAGCTCGAGGAATTCCTCCTTGACCATCGGACACCCGGGAAGCTCCGCGTCCACCTTCACCACGGCGCTGAGCGGGCGGGCCCGCGTCGTCGGAAACCAGTCCGCCCGATCGCCGTAAACGACGCGACGGTAATCCGGTCGCGCGGGATCATGCTTCAGCGTGTTCACGCCGCCGAGGCAGGCGCACGCTCCGATCGCCACCAGCGTCCGGCAGCGCTCGCGGATCCGCCGGATCTCCTCCTCGTCATGCGGCGTCGAAACCGCGCCGTCGACGAACGCGACGTCGATGTCCCAGCTTCGCTCGGTCATGCCCTCGCGGAAGTTGACGATGTCCACCGCCCCGAGAATCTCAAGGAGCTGGTCCTCCAGTTCGAGAATCGCCAGCGAACATCCTTCGCAACTGGTCAGACTGAACACGGCGATGCGCGGTTTCATGTGACGGCCTCCGGAAGCTCGCGCATGCGTTCGTACGTGAACACGGGTCCGTCCACGCAGACGTAGTCCGCGTTGATCTGACAGTGTCCGCATTTACCGATGCCGCAGCGCATTCTCCGCTCAAGGGAGCAGAAGATCCGGTCGTGCGGGATGCCGCGGGCGAGCAACTCGACGACGACGAACTTGAACATGACCGGCGGACCGATCACGACCGCGCAGGTCCGCTCCGGGTTCAGGCGCGGCAGGTCCGCAAAGAGCTTCGTGACCACGCCACTGCGCCCGCGCCACTGCTCGTCCGGACGATCCACCGTCACCAGCAGGTTGATCGCCTCACGATGGCGCCACCGGATCAGATCGTGCCGGAAGAGAATCTCCGCCGGCGATCGCGCCCCGTAAAGGACGTGAAACTCATCGAACCGGGCGCGTTCATCCAGCACGTACTCGATCACGGATCGCGCCGGCGCCAAGCCCAACCCGCCTGCGATGACGAGCACGTTCTGCCCCTGCATCGCCGTCATGTCGAAGCCGTTGCCCAGCGGTCCGCGAACGCCGATCTCCTCTCCAGCGGTCAGACGATGAAGGTGCGAGGTGACTTCCCCGACCCGCCGCACGCACAACTCGAAGGTCCGTCCTCGGGTCGGGGACGAGCAGATCGAAATCGGCGCCTCGCCCACGCCGGGGATCCAAACCTGCACGAACTGCCCCGGCCGATGTCCCAGCACCTGACCGTCCGACGGCTCGAAGACAAAGAGCCGCTCCAGTTCAGTCAGCGGCTCCGTCTCGATCAGGCGGGCGACGACCGGCTCATAAGGATCCTTGGTTTCCGGAAGTTCAAGAGTGTCCAGCGTGGTCATGATCCTGCTCCCGGGCGAGCGTGTTGAGAATCTCGACAAGGCTGATCTTCGCCGTGCAGGCGCGGTCGCATCGCCCACATCCGACGCATCCGGGCAGCCCCGTCCGCTGTGCGATCCAGCTCGCCTTGCGCATCACTCGGTGCCGCAGCCGCTCGGCTGGCGCCGCCCGGAAATTGTGCCCCCCAGCGACGAGGGCGAACTCGCGCAACTGACATCCGTCCCACTCCCGGACCCGCGCGCCGGACTTCCCGTCGAGGCTGACCTCGTCGCGCAGGTTGAAGCAGTAACAAGTCGGACAGACGAGATTGCAGCTCCCGCAGGAGTAGCATCGCGCCGCCGTCCGCTCCCAGACCGCCGAGGCGTATCCGCGCTGCGCCACCTCCGGCAGACGGTCGGCCTCGCACGACAGGCGGCGCGGAAACGCCGAGGCCTTGCTCCGCTCGTAAGCACGCACCGCATCCAGATCAGCGCGATCCACCGTGCGCCCGAGTCGAGTCCGCGAAAGCAGCGACGCCCCGTCTTCCGTCGCGGAGATCAACTCAAAACGCTCGGCCTCTCGGGATCCTTCCTCGGCATCCGACAAACGACGAATCATCAGGTCGAACCCGAGATGCGCGGTGTTCGTACCCAGATCGCCGCAGAACGCCTCGTCCCGGCAGGGGTGAATACAATCGAGGGCGATGATGAACGTCGCTCGCCGCCGTGCCAGATACCCCTCGTCCGCCGGCGCGGCGCCGAATACATGATCCAGCAGACGGATGCCGTGAATCTCGCAAGGCCGGACCGCGACCAGCGCCGTCGGCGTCTCATGTCGCACCGTGCGCGTAACGAACGACCGGCTCTTACGCTCGAAGGTCAGCAGCGTCTCCTCGGGGGGGAAGAAGTGCGCCTTCGGGCTGTAAACGCAGGGGGGGCCTTCGAGATCGAGTTCGGCGGCCCGGTCTGCTGGTTCGTAGAAGGTATGCTCGCCGTGGCGCACCGGACCGATCAGTCGTCGGTCGCGCGCGGCTTCGTCGATCAGGCGCAGCAACTCGTCGCGATTCAGGATCCGTGCGCTCATGACCTTTCTCCCTCGTCCCGCGCCCAGGGGAAGACCAGCGCCACCGTCGTTCCTTCCGTCACCCGGGAGGTCACGGTCCAGCGCCCGCCGGACTGCTCCAGAACTTCCCGGACGATCGCCAGTCCCAGCCCGGACCCGGGCGCGCCGGACTGAAGCGCCGTGTGACCGCGGCGGAAGGGCTCGAAAAGCTCCTCATGTGATTCTTCTGCAATTCCTATGCCGGTGTCGGCGACGCGGATCTCAAGGCCTTCCGCCAGCTCCCGCGTCGCGATCGACACCGTGCCTCCCCCCGGCGTGTACTTGATCGCGTTGTCCAGCAGGTTGCCCGCGCAATCCTCGAGGTCGCGCTCGTCCACCGCGATGCGACGGCGCGAAAATGCGCGATCGTCCGCGCTCAGTCGAACGCCTTTCAGGCTGGCTGCTTCACTGAAGCGCTCCAGAACCGAGGCGAGGACGCGGCTTGCGTCC
>BOJX01000153.1 GCA_016860685.1 Planctomycetota bacterium | reverse complement strand
CGGGCGACGTTGCGTCGATCCTCGATCGCACCGCCTCCGATAGCGATGACCTTGGCGGGCGACGGGTTAAGTTCCGCGATCATCGCCCGCTCCAGCTCCCGGAACGCCGGTTCACCGGAGTCGGCAAAGATCTCCCGGATCGAGCGTCCCGCGCGACGCATGATCTGCTCATCCGTGTCGACGAAGGGGACCTCGAGCCGCTCCGCCAGCGCGCAGCCGACGGTCGTCTTCCCGCTTCCGCGAAAGCCGATGAGCACCCAGCCGGGACCGCGCGGCCCCTCGGGAGCGGGTCTTGCGAGTTCCTGTTGCGGATCGATCACCAGCACCTCTCCGAGCGCAGCCGGCGGGTGTTGAGAAAAACGTGACGCCGGCGCGTGAGTTGGAAGCCTAACCTGCGTTGATGAATCCGGACAGAGGTCTCTCGGCCCGCATCGGTTGAATCCGAGGCGCCGGGCAGGCGGCGCAACGATCCGGCGGAGCCGGACATCGCCGCTCGACGGGACGATCGACCTCTGACGTCGTGCATCACCCTTGCAGCGCGAGTCCCGGCTCGATCCGCGCGCCTGTTGCGGCGCGGGAGACGGGGGTTGAGGAGTTCGGTGCGATGCGTCGCGTTGACGCCTCGCCTTGGTCATTCTGATGGAAGGAGCAACGTCATGTGCAAGGGAAAGTCTCTGAATGTGCGAGTGTCGCCGCATCGGGATTGCAGGATCGCCGTTGCGGGCCTGACGGTCCTCGCGGTCATCGCGGGACATGCGGCGGGGAAGGAGTTGCGCCCGGTTGAGCGGGGCGTCGCCGTCACGCCGCTCAAGGTGGCGTCGGTGCGGATCGAGGGCGGGCAACCGATCTTCGGACCGTGGCAGGAGTACCGCGCGCCGGTCGCGGGGTGTTACGGTGCGGAGCATTTCGACGCGTTTGATCCGGATCAGACGGGCGCACCGGAGGACGAGGACGGTTGCGGGTTGGGCGGCACGCGCTGGTTCTTCGGCCCGTCCTACTGCACCGGGGGGGCCGTCAACGACCTCGTCACATCGGTCGCAGGAGCGCAGTCCACGCACACCAACTTCGCGTGGTACTGGACCTGCGGACAGACGCGGACGGAGCGATGCATCATCGTCGTGGTCACGGGCGAAGACTTCAGCGAGGACTGCGAGGGATTCGGCAAAGCGCTCCCGGGCGTTGCCTACGACTTCGGCGAGCTGGCGTGCAACCCCGGCTCTTACTACTACAGCAACGTCGATCTGACCGAGTCCGGTCTCTTTCACACGATGCCGCTCGACGGCGCCGGCTGGTATCAGGTGCAGTACTTCCGCGGCGTTAGCGGCGAGCCGGCGACATGTGCCCAGCCGATCCTGTGGGGCACAAGCGTCCACCGGCCCGGGGCCCAGGGACCGACGCAGTATAACGACGACAATCCGCGCGACGGGATCTTTCAGGTTCCGCAGGAGTGTTACGCTTACGCCTTCGGTCTGTGCCCGGACCCGCTGGGGGCGATGCATTCCTTCGGCGACGGCGGCAACGACTGCACTCTCCCACCGGAAATTCCCTGCGACGACGTAAAGAAGTTCAAGGCCAACTGCCGCCAGGACAGCGGAAAACTGAAGATTCTCGTGGTCATGACCGACGAACGTCACGACGGCGAAGTCGTCTCCGTCGCCGCGGGTCCGTACTGGCTGGACCTGCTCGTTCGCGGGCAGCGCGCCAAGCACATCGACACCGGCTGGATCGGCGAACCGCAGATCACGCTGATCCGCCCGGAGGAGTGCTTCGCGCCGAAGGACGTGGTGTGCAAGGCCGCGGCGGGGAAAAAGATGTGCAGCCACGAGATCACCGGGCTGGCCGTCGCGAACAACTGCGACGACGGGGCTGCCGGGGGATGTCCGGATCGTCGCGGGGACGTCTTCTGCCCCGAGAGCGGAAAGGAATGCGTGGCGGATGCCGATTGCACGGGCCGCGTCGATGTGGTGATCGCGTGTTCGAACGACACCGGCAATCCGAAGAAGAAGTTCTGCAAGTATCCCTCAAAGCGGCTGGCGTGTGATTGCAATTGATGTCCGGTCGGACGGCGCCGCGGTCATCGGATCGGAACCAGACTGAAGCGACGCCCCACCGCCCTCGGCGCCGGATCACGGCGTCGGGGGCGGCGGCGTTTCCCGCACGACGGCGTTCGCGCTCGATGCATCCGCGTGGCGCCGCCAAGGCGCGCACGACAAGCCAAGCGCCTGTTTGCGCCAGATGAGAACCGGCAGTCCGATGTACATGGCGAGCATCAGCAGAGCGGCGGATTGAATCCACGGTTCGCTCGGGCGCCACGAGTGGGTGTCGGCGTCGTAGCGCAGGCCGCACTCGGGACAGCGGTGGTCCTCCGGCAGACCGGAAAGGTCGTAGCCGCAACGATGGCAGGTTTTCGCGGCGAAGGGTTGCGTTTTTATGATCGCATCTTGAGTCGCCTGCGTCGCGTCAGATAGGATGCCTCCGTCAACGTTCGGTCGGCGGTGTTGTCGCGGCGGAGTTCGTTTGATTGAAGGTCTGTCTGGTCATCGGGCATGCACTACTCTAGCACGACTCGCGCTTCCCGCCGCAACGGATCGAAGGCGCCGGGCGACGGCGAGGCCGCGGTCGCCCGTTGCGGGGGCGATCCCGGATCCGCGCTGCCCGATCGCGGCGGCGGTGCGAAGGTCGCCCTGCCGGTGCTGCCCTCCGGCGGCAGGGTCAAGCCGTCGCGGATGTCGCGTCGCCGGGCGATCGTCCTGATCGCGGTGCATGTCCTAATCGCCGTGCATATCGCGCACTGGTATGCGACCGGGCGGACGCTCTCGCCGCTGGAGCCTTCGGAAGCGATGGAGTTCTCGAAGAGCGGGATTGTCAACGCGGGAGCGATCTTTTTCGCCCTGGCGATCCTCTCGACGCTTGTGCTTGGGCGGTTCTTCTGCGGCTGGGGGTGTCACGTCGTCGCTTTGCAGGATCTGTGCCGCTGGTTGCTGGGGAAGGTGGGCATCCGTCCTCGGGCGATGCGGTCGCGGCTGCTGATCTGGGTTCCGCTGATCGCGTTCTTCTACATGTTCGTGTTTCCGATCGTGCAGCGCGCCTCGGCCGGGCGTTCCGTGGCGTACGCCGAGATGCACCTGACGACGGGGCAGTTCTGGGCGACGTTTCCGGGCTGGGTGATCGGCGGGCTGACGTTTCTGACCTGCGGGTTCGTGATCGTGTACCTGCTCGGGTCGAAGGGGTTCTGCACTTACGGATGCCCTTACGGGGGGATCTTCGGCGTGGCGGATCGGCTCGCGCCGGGTCGCATCCGCGTCACCGACGCCTGCGAGGGATGCGGGCATTGCACAGCCGTGTGTACATCGAACGTGCGGGTTCACGAGGAGGTGCGCGACTACGGGATGGTCGTGGATCCCGGGTGCATGAAATGCATGGACTGCGTCAGCGTGTGTCCGAACGACGCCTTGTATTTCGGGTTCGGCGCGCCGGCTTCGTTCGCCAAGCCGCGTGCGAAGCGGAAGGCTTCGCTGGAGGAGCGGCGGGATCGGTCGGCGCGGCGGGCACGGTTCGCGGTTCACGCGGGGGTTTACGCGGCGGCGGTTTACGCGGCGGCGCGGGTGTTGTTTTCGGAAGCGTTCGGCGCGATGCCCGCTCCGGTCTGGGTCGGGTTGGCGTGCGTGATGGGCGTACTGACGGCGTCGATGCGCGGGGATTACAACCTTGTCGAGGAACTTCTGCTGGCGGCGTTTTTTCTCGCGGCGTTCGCGGCGTTCCGCGGGCTTTATGACGTGGTTCCCTTTCTGATGGCACTGGGCGTGGCGGCGATCCTCGCTTACCTGGCGCTTCAGACGACGCGCCTGTTCACGCGGACGAATGTGCGTCTCCAGCAGTTCTCGCTGCGCCGGGGCGGGCGGCTGACGCGCGCCGGGGCGGTCTTTCTGGCGACGATGGCGCCGATCGCTTTGCTCTGGGCGCACAGCGGGGTGATGCAGCGGCTCGACGCCGGTGCGGATCGCGCCTACCGCGCGTCGTTCGGTTACGGCGTCACGATGGAGCAGTCGCTTTCCGGGGCGTCGCGTCTCAGCGCCGAGCAGCGCAGCACGGTCGAGGACGGGCGAACGCGCGGCGCGGCGCTGATCCGCTGGGGGTGGGCGGCGTCGGCGGCAGACCTGGCGCGGCAGGCGTGGTTCGCGATCCTTCTTCAGGATCGGGCGGACGCGGAGGCGCATCTGGAGCGCGCCGTGCGGGTTAGTCCGGAAAGCGCCGCGCTTCGCCGGGAGTACGCGCGGTTCCTGCTCTCCGCCGGGAAACCGGATCGCGCCGTGACGCAGCTCAAGGCGGCCGCGGACCTCGACCCGACGCGCGAAACCCTTATGACCGTCGCCCGGCTGCTCGCCGCCGCGGGCCGCCCCGACCCGGCCGAGGCGGCGCTTCACCGGGCGATCGAACTTCACGGCGAGTCGCCCGAGATTCTGCATGCGCTCGCGGTCCTCGCCTTGACGCGGAATGAACCGCTCGAAGCGGTGGCGCAGGCCCAGCGCGCGGTGACGCTCGACCCGGACTTCGGCGACGGGCATCACCTGCTGGGGGAGGTGTTCCTCGCCCTGGGACGCACGGACGGCGCGATCCCGCACCTTCAGCGTGCCGTGGCGCTGCTGCCGCAACGCGCCGTCGTTCACCGGCTCCTTGGACAGGCGCTCCTGATCGCGGACCGGGCGGGCGAGGCGGAAGCGCCGTTGCGGAAGGCGACGGAGCTGGAGCCGAATCAGCCGTCGCACTGGCGCATGCTGGCGGAATGCTACCGGGTTCTCGATCGGTCCGAGGACATGCGCGCCTGCGAAACCCGGGCGGCGGCGCTCGAATCCGTTTCCACCTCACCCCCGCCGTGACGCGGATCGTCGCCGCAGCACGCGCCGACCGGCGCTGCATTCCGCGCTCGAATCCGTTTCCACCTCACCCCCGCCGTGACGCGGATCGTCGCCGCAGCACGCGCCGACCGGCGCTGCATTCCGCGCTCGAATCCGTTTCCACCTCACCCCCGCCGTGACGCGGATCGTCGCCGCAGCACGCGCCGACCGGCGCTGCATTCCGCGCCGATCGTCAGGCACGGGGGGACGCCCCGTGCCGGATCCGCGGGAATCGGAGGGGGACTCCGCGCCCGTTCCGATGGGCGAGGCGGGATTTGAACCCGCACGTCCCTTGACGGGACAGGGGATTTTAAGTCCCCGGCGTCTGCCATTCCGCCACTCGCCCGCGGCGCACTTGCACCCGCGGCCAGATCACTCCCGCTACGGATCGGGTCAGGGGAAAGTCTATCCCATTAAACCGCAGCCGGGGAGGGGATTCGAAAGGATACGGAGTTCACGCCTGCGCATCGGTCCAAGCTTGACTTCCGCGGGAGTTTCCGATGGCGTCGGACGTCGGCGTTCGTCATTGATCCACACGGGTCCGCGGATCGTTGTGTCACCGATGGGAAGTCGTTGGGATCTTCTCGGTCTCCTTGAAGCCCTCTCCCGGAGCCGCTTTGCGGCACGAAAGCAGCTTCGAGAAAACGTTCAAGGCGTGTTGACGGGTGTCTTGGGAGGATCGCCTTTCTTCGATTTCAACTTTTCATTCCAGGAACGTTGCTGCGCAGAAGTCAATAATTCCCAAAGCGAAGCCCGCAAACACTTATCAAATATCTTGTCCAAGGGTTCGTCCACGAGCTTGGCGCGCCGAGCCTGAAGTTCAGCAAGTCCGACGTTGCCGGAGACCGCGGACTCCTGAGGTTCGGATTCCGGCTGAGAGGATGATTTCGCCGCGGCGTCCTTTTGTGCGGCGTCGATCATCCGGTCGTTTTCCGCGATCTCCGCCTTATGGTCCTCAAGGTGCGCGCGGGCCTGCTCCTGACATTCGGAGAGCTTCTTCCACGCGGCACGCGCCTGTGTGTCATTCATCTTGTGGATGATGATGTAGCGGCGGACGTACTCCTCCCAGCGCCCGAGCGCACGCCTGACCGGCTCCCCGGGGGCGTCAAGAAACGCGACCGCATCCATAGGCGTGGAACCGGGAAGCGGTTTCTTCTTATGGAGAGCGATCAAGGCCCCGAAGGCTTCCCCCGGGGGATATTGCCCCTTATCCGAAAGTTCCTTAAGCTCAGCGTCACCAAGCGGACGACTGTGACCATCGAAAAGGTGCGGACCGAGCTTGGCGTCGGCCGGCGTGCCGCCTGCATACTGGTAACCGATGT
>BOJX01000152.1 GCA_016860685.1 Planctomycetota bacterium | reverse complement strand
TGGGAGGTGCAGTATAAGAAGGGAGACGACTGGCTCCCGGTCGAGTTGACCGGGGGATCGTCCTACGCGGTCGAGAAAGACCGGTTCTGCGACGTGACGTTCCAGGACGTGGAGACCCGCGCCCTGCGCCTTCTCATCCGCCTCCAACCGGGCTTCTCCGCCGGCCTGCTCGAGTGGGAAATCGCCGGCGACCGCATCCCCGCGCCAAAGTGAGGGCGGCGGCGACCTGTTAAAGGGTTAACACCTCACAAGATATCCCGGTTTAGAGGTTTAAAACACTCGCTCCCCTGCGGGCGTGAGTGGGTCTTGAAACGCCTTCCAGGATGGCGGGTGTGGCCGCGTGCGGGTGCGATCGAACGTCGTTCGCGTCGCAGACATAAGCGTCGAACAGATCATCACGCCCAACGCTCTTACCGGCTCCGCTTCTTCCGGTCCTTCCGCTTGTCCTTCTTGCTCAGCGAGCGCTGCGTCGCCGTCGTCGAGGCTTTGAGTTTGCGCAACTGTCCGCCGCTGGCCATGATGTTGCCCACCTGCGTGCTGAACCTGATCCGCTGGAGCATGTTCATCCCGCTCATCTTCTTCATCATGTCGCGCATCGTCTCGAACTGCTTGACCAGCCCGGAGACGTCCTGCGGATCGAGGCCCGCGCCGCGGGCGATGCGGCGGCGGCGGGAGGCGTCGATCAGCTCCGGTTTCGCCCGCTCCTTCGGCGTCATCGAGTCGATCAGCGCCTCCAGATGCACCAGTTCGTGATCGTCGACGTCCTCGTCCTGGACGAGGCCGCTCATGCCCGGGATCTTCTTCATCAGATCCTTCATTGAGCCCATCTTGCGCAGCTTGCGGAGGTGATCGCGGAAGTCCTCCAGCGAGAACGACCCCTTCGCCATCTTCGCCTCGAGCTTCGCCGCCTCATCCTTGTCGAACTGCTGCTGCGCCTGCTCGACCAGCGAGAGGACGTCGCCCATCCCGAGGATGCGACCGGCGATGCGGTCCGGACGGAACTCCTCCAGCGCCTCCATCTTCTCGCCCACGCCGATGAACTTGATCGGCTTGCCGGTGATGTGCTTCACCGACAGCGCCGCGCCGCCGCGCGTGTCCGAGTCGAACTTCGTGAGGATGCAGGCGTCGATCTCCAGACGCTCGTTGAAGATCTTCGCGGTGTTCACCGCGTCCTGCCCGGTCATCGCGTCCAGCACGAGATAGACCTGGTGCGGGTTGCACTGCTTCGCGACTGACTCCAGCTCCTGCATCAGCGCCTCGTCGATCGCCAGGCGCCCCGCGGTGTCGAGGATGACCACGTCGCGGTCCGTCTTCTTCGCGTAGGCGATGCCGTTGGTGCAGACCTTGACCGCGTTCTCATGCCCGCGCTCCGTGTACGCCGGAACGCCGATCTGCCGCCCGATCACCTCAAGCTGGTCGATCGCCGCCGGGCGCTTCAGGTCCGCCGCCACCAGCAGCGGGCGCTTCGCCTTCTTCAGCAGCATCGACGCCATCTTGCCGCACGTCGTCGTCTTGCCCGACCCCTGCAAACCAGCCATCAGCAGCACCGTCGGTCCCGGCGAGACGAAGGGAATGCGCGGATCGACCGGCCCCATGATCCGCACCAGTTCGTCATGCACGATCTTGACCATCACCTGGTCCGGCTTGAGCGTCTTGACGACCTCCGCCCCGATCGCCTTGACCTGCACCTCGTCGCAGAATTTCCGCGCCACCTCGAGGTTCACGTCGGCCTCGAGCAGCGCGGTGCGAATCTCGCGCATGATCTCCCCGACGTTCTCCTCCGTGATCTTCCCGCGCCCGCGCAGCCCACGGAATACGTTCCCCAGCCGGTCCGTTAATGCGTCGAACATGCTCGTCTCACGTCCTTTCCTCAGCCGCGGAATTATATATCAAACGCGCCGGCGGACGACCCCGCCCGCGACCGTCGCCGACGCCCCCGGCCCGGCCGACGTCGGGTCTTTACCGGCGTCCGTCCGTCCGTATGATTCGCACAGTGCAGTGCGGCGCTCCCGCACTTCGTGGAAGGATGCCGGATGACGAACACCCCAACCCCAGCGCATCACGCCGGATCCAGCGATCCCGGCCGGCGCGGCACGATGGGGCATGCGGTCTGCTGTCGTAAGACCGCGGATCCGTGATCCTCGTCATCCCAACAAGCGTGAACCCGGAGACGCTCCTTAATGACCCCGGACACCGATGTCATCCTCTACACCGACGGCGCCTGCAGCGGCAACCCCGGTCCCGGCGGCTGGGGCGCGTTGCTCGTCAACCCCGCGACGAAAAAGATCCGCAAGCTCTCCGGCGGTGATCCCAACACCACCAACAACCGGATGGAGCTGACCGGCGTCATCGAGGGCCTGCGCGCCCTGCGCGGGAGCAGGCGTTGGCGCGTCCACGTCGTCACCGACAGCGAATACGTCGTCAAGGGCATGACGGAGTGGATCGACGGCTGGATCGCCAACAATTGGCGCAAGGGGAGGAAATCCGGCGGCGACGAGGTCAAAAACGCCGACCTCTGGAAGACGCTCCACGAACTGGCCAGGAAGTACGAGGTCTCGTTCGAGCATATCCGAGGCCACGCCGGACACCCGGAAAACGAGGAATGCGACCGCCTCGCCGTGGCGGCCGCCCGTCGCGCCGCCGGCCAGGCGTAGGCGACGTGATTTCGCCTTGAGGGCGATGCGCCAGTCAGAACTCGAGAGCGCCGCCAGCCCCACCCCCGCAGGATTAAGGCTGGCCGTCAAAGCTCAACCGCGCCCACACCGGGTAATGATCGGACAGGTTCCGGTCGCAATGTCCCTCGTCGCACATCCGCTTCGGCGCCAGCGGAACGAGCACCGCGTAATTCAACGGCGACACCACCACCCGGCCGTTCCGGCTGTCTCCGATGAGCACGTAGTCCAACCGTCCGCTCGGACCATCGTCGTCATCCGGGTAGAAGTAGCGCGTCAGCGTGTTGTTGTCCTGATCCCAGGTGTATGTCGTGTCCTGCACGTTCGAGTCGCGGGCGACATCCCGCAGGTTCGCGCCGTTGAGCAGAAGCTCCGTGAACGTCGTGCTGTATTCGTTCGTCCGCCGGTTCTCGCCGTAAACGTTGAAGTCGCCGATCGCCACCACCGGACGCGACGGATACGTCGCCTGATACTTGCGGATGCGCTTCGCAAGCTGCCGCATCTGACTGCGCCGCGCGTCCATCGCCGAGTCGTAATAATCCGACTGCATATGCGTGTTGAACAACCCGATCGTGAATCCGTCCTTGACGATCGTCGCTTCCAGCCAGCCCTTCGCCGCGAAGAACTCGAAGCCCGCGCCGTCCTGGTACATCTTCTGCTTCGCATCCCGCAGCTCGAAACGGCAGTGCATCGCCAGACCCGAATGCTCGAGGTTGCCCTTGTACTTGAACCCCGTGAACGAGCAGCACATCCGGTCCGCGTAATGATGCCGAACATAAGGGCGCCACAGATCCCCCTCGTCCCAGATTTCCTGGTACGCGATCCAGTCCAAGTCGCCCATCCACGTCTGCGAAATCCAGTACGCCCGCTCCGCGTCGGCCCAACTGTCCACGAAGGAATCCCCCGCCAGATGCGCGTTGTACGCAACCACTTCCAGCGTCGTCTGCGCCGAAGGCTGCGGATCGTCCCCTGCGCAGGGCAGCGCCATCGCCAACATGAGCAGAACCGTGCGGATCGGAAGAAACGTCGGCAGAACGTTGACCAAGTACATGAAATCCCGCTCCCGGAGCTTCGCGCCGGTGCCGACGACGCCCTTGCGCCGCCGGTCCGTCGAAAACCCGGAGGAATTGTACCTCCCGGACCGTCTCGCGCCATCCGCAAACGAAAAATCGGGCAGGAGGGGGCCTCGCGGCCCGTCCTCTCACTCCACCGGACGTACTCAGCATATCCGCCGGGTTCCTTCAGTGTTGCAATGCGGCATGTCGCGCGGTGAGGTTGAGAAGGCCTTGCCGCGCGAAACACTCCTCGGACAGCGCTTCTTTCGCCGCCGGCCTGGCATCCGGTTTCTGTGCGTCGAATCCGAGTTTTGGCCGTCAGCTCCTTCAGATTCCGCCTCACGGCGGACACCCTTGCTCGGCCTTGCGGTTCCGGTCATCACGGCCCGCAGACGACTTGCACCTCCAACAGTCACGACATGTCTGACAAACAAACACCGCGCGGCGCATCTCGCGCCGCGCGGCGACTCGAATGTCATGGGATGTCCTGCCGACCGATCAATCACACGGCTGACCGTTGGCCCCATTCGATCCGGATGAACCGTGGTTCGCCGAACCAAAACTGCCCGGCCCGCCGTTCGTACCCGATTGTCCGCCCGCGCTGCCGGATCCACCTACACCCCCCATGCCGGGACCACCGGCTGTCCCAACACCGCCGGATCCTCCATTTCCGCCGTTTCCCGGTGGATTTCCGTCTCCACCGTGACCGCCGCCACCGGCGCTGCCTCCCTGTCCATTGCCGCCGTTTCCGCCTCGACCACCGTTACCCCCATTGGCGCTTGCACCGAAACCAGTCCCTCCGTTGCCGCCCTTTCCACCTTTGCCGCCGGCGCCGGATCCACCCGACCCGCCGTTCGAACCACTGCCGGCGGTACAGTTGGCCGGGGGACCACAATCGCAGCAGTCCCCACCATTCCCGCCGGTTCCACCGTTGCCGCCCGTTCCGTGCCCCCCGTTACCGCCCGCACCGCCATGTCCGCCATGACCGAAGGGCGACGTCCCGGGACTCCCATTCCCCCCGTCTCCTCCCGGTCCACCAGCCGCGGACCCTCCGTCAACACCCGCATCCAGCGCGGATTGACAGTCGCCCGCGTCGCCCCCATTGCCGCCATTCTCCCCTGAGTCGTTGGTTCCCGTTACACCTTGAGGCCCATCCGCGCCGTTGCCCGTCGTCGTGTCGCCCCCGCCATCACCGCCGACGATTCCTTCAGGCGAGTAGCCCGTGACCGTCGCGTTCCCGCCGTTGCCGCCCGGGCCTGCGTCGATCAACCCGGACGCCAGGTCGCCGTCGCCGCCCCGGCCGCCCGCTCCGCCGACAATCGCAACGCCGGCAACCCGCGCGCTCACGACAACGTCGCCGCCGTCACCACCGCGACCGCCCGCGCCGCCGGCGCCCCCCGACGCACCGAGGATCGGATCCGCGCTCGTGATGCGCGGCGCAATGAGCCGAATGTCGCCCCCGTTCCCGCCGACTGCTCCCGCCGTTGTTCCGGTCCCTCCGGCTCCGGCGGATAAACGACCATGAATCGCGATCGCGGACTTCGACCGCAGTTCAAGGCTCGCCCCGTGTAGAATCAATCCGCCGGCCTTCGTCGCCCCGCGCAACGTCCCCCGGATGACGATCGGACCGCTGCACTCGATCACCACGTCGTCCACAGCCTCGACTACCTCATGCGCGCCGATCGTGAACGACTCCGCCACAATTCGCCCCGAAATCCGACGCACGTTCTCCCCGTCGCCGCCCCGCCGCTGCTGCACCGCCCCACCCGGCGCCGCAGCCAGCACCGACGCACCCAGCAACGCGAAACCCAAGAAGGCCACCCCAGGCAGGAACAAGGACAGACACTTACGTGACATCACCATCTCCTTTCGAGGCTACAGGGAAGGGAAGGGAAAGGAAGGGACCACGCGATCCCGAAACCGCATCCCTGTCAGGCGACCTTCCGCAACGCCTATGACAGCAGCCTACCACGTCATCATCGGATATCAAGAAAAATCCTCAAAATTCCTGCACTTCGCCCGGCGGCTTCTACTTCACGATGACGCTGGACGGAGGGGACGTCTGTGAGAACCTCACGAATGATCGCGGGACGGCTCGTAGCCGGTGGATGACCGACGCTCCCGGACCGCATGAGATTCGCGAGCTCACCTGTCCGGGATTGCGCAGAGTCGTCGCGTGCGGCGCATGACGTTTTGACGCGCGCCCACGTCGGTAGAGAGGGATAGGGACTGCGCGAAGCCGCGGGAGTCGCGCGAAGCCGTCCTCCGCGGCCGCTGAAAACCCCTGAACGCCTGGTTCGCCCGCTCAAACAGGCGGCATAAGGCGCGAAAGTCCAAGCAGGAGGGTTCTTCTTCCGTCTTGTCCAAGAGGCCTTGAAAGGGCGCCTCCTGCGTCTCCAACGGACTTCGGCGCGTCCTGCCTTGAGAGGCTTGAAGATGCGGCGGCGGCTCCCGAGTAATATTCGGGTATGTCGATGCGGGGGGTGATCTTTGATCTGGACGGAGTGCTGATTGATTCCGCCGAGGCGCATCTGCGAAGTTGGCGCGTACTGGCGGCGCGGCACGGGCGAACGATCACCGATGAGCAGTTC
>BOJX01000151.1 GCA_016860685.1 Planctomycetota bacterium | reverse complement strand
GTTTCATGGCGCGCGAATGCCGCCGCCCGGCTACGGCGTCACTTCAACCAATTCGACGCGCTCGCCGCCGTCCGCAGGCTCCTCCGCGACCAGCCCGACGCCTTCGGCGTAGTATTTGAACTCGCCCGCCCCGCCGTCCAGCGGGTTGGTGTCTAGCGTCTGAAGGCAGGTGTAGGTCGTGCCGTCCGACAGCGTGATTTCGACGCCCAGCGCCACGACCTCGCCCCTGTCCTCCGCCTCACCGGCGTAATACTCCTGATTGTACACATCGCCCGGTCCGGGGTCGGCCGGCATGGCGTAGCCTGGTAGAGCGTTCTCCCCGGTGCCGGCCACGTCCAATCCGGCCTCCCAGGCGCCCTCGTGCGTGATATCGATGAGGTTCCCCTGATCGTCGTAGCGGTAGTTGTCGACGTCCTCGCCCATGTACCAGACGTTGCCGTCGTCGTCCTGGGCGTACCAGTCGCGCGTGTCCTCGATCAGGGCGCCGTTCAGGAACACGCGGTCGCGGACGACGCGGCACATGACGCCGTTGACCTCTCGCGTCTCATCGAGCACCTCGATGATGATGCGCTCCGCGCCTTCGTCCGTCTCCACGGCGTAGGTCCACGCCGTACCGACCGGAAAGGAGAGGTAGGGATTGTCGATCTGCGTCGGGTTGCTGAACGACGCGGAGGAGAAATCCGGAACCGTGTCGGGAGGCGAGTCTGTCGGCGGGGGCGTCGTCGGGGGGCATCCCCCCGTGGCGGCGAGGCAAACGATAAGCCCCCGGACGACGATGGTTGGGACGCGGACCGCCGACAAACACCTGATGATGACCGATGCGGAACGATCGTTTTCCATCGCAAATCTGCCGTGAATACTTCGGTCGCCGCGCCTTGCCGGCATCGTTCAGATCTGACGGGCGTGGGACGACCGGAAAATGAGAAAAAGATACCCAGATCGCCCGCCTTGCTGGTTGGACATAAGGAGCGCAACGGCGATCCTCCGGCCGCCGCACGACTCGACGGCATGCGGGCGGACGAAGACGCGATTGACGCGTACGTGGCTTCAACAAGACCGACTTGACGAGATCACAACACCCGCTTCCTCACCGGCGCGGCTCGGTTTTGAAACCGCGTCTTAATCATCCTCGCCGCCTTCATGGTCGTCGTCATCATCGTCCTCATCCTCATCGTCATCGTCGTCGTCTCCGTCGTCGCCGCTGACCGTGCGGCCGGTGGGGAAGACCGAGATTTCGCGGGTCTTGCCGTCCACGGCGCCGGAGATTTCATAGATGACGATCATCTGCCTTTCAATCGTGACCGCAGCGCCGGCGAAGTGCTTCTGCACGGCGGTCTGCACCACCGCAGGCGCCTTATCCAGGGCGACCGTCTCCTCGATTTCGACCAGGGTTCCATCTTCCGTGACCGTGGCTTCGAAGGACGCTCCGTTAACCGTCCAGGCGCCTTCGTACACGATCGTGCGGTCCTCCTGCTCGCGTGTGACGGCGGTGATGGGGGCGCCGTGGGCCGCGCCGCTGAGCGCCTTGCGCGCGGCCTCGGGAACCTGGTCGAGCGTCAGCTTGGCGGCGGGGAGGCGTGGCGTCTCAAGGCTGCGGCCCAGGACGTTGCCCTCGGCGTCCATGCGAATCTCGATGATCCCGCCGTTGATCTGGATCTCCGCCTCGTAGGTGGTCACGCCGTTTCGGGTCTCGCTCTCGATCTCCCTGATCGTGCCGGCGCCTGCTTCCTTAAGCAGCGTCGCCCGCACCCCCGCCGGCACCTGGTCCAGCGTAACTTGGATCTCCTGGGCGGACAGCAGCGCCGCCGCAAGACATACGATTCCTCCTCCGCAGAAAAACACCATCATCCGTACGATCATGACTGCATCCTTTCGTTAAAACCCCTTTGCCGCCGATGCGTTGGCGCCGCCGCTCTCCGGAAACAAACCGGCGGGACGCTCGGAATCGGAACTCAGGCGATAGGCTAGAGCGCCAACCTTAAAGGATGATGAGAGGGCGACGGCGGGGGCGGATCCTGGCGGCGGACGGATTGACGGGGGCGAGGCGGCAGTGGATTTGCGGGTGCGAGCGGATGTGTGCGACAGGCCGGCGCGGAGCTCCGGAATCACGCGCGGGAGAAACGAAGTCCCGGAGGGATGAAACCCCAAGAAGAGGGGGCCTGTTGCGCCGCCGCTCAGTCGCTCCTCCGGGACCGCGCCGCCCGCTCCTCGACGCCCCCCCGCGATCAATCGCCGGGCTGCTCTCGGGGGCCCCTGCAAGGCGTTAAGGCGCATCGCATCCTCAAGACCCTCAAAGCGCTGCGAATCAGGGTCAGAGGAAGACTCAGGTCCGGGAACTACGGAGTCGCACGCGTTCGCCGCAAGTCGCGGTTGGCATCGCTTAAGCGCGGCTCAGCGTCCGTCGCGGCCCCGCTCATTCGTGAGCAACGCGAGAATGAGGCGCTTGACGTCGGTGTCGCGCAGCGGGCTGTCGAAGCGAACGCCTGCGGGCGGATCGGAGGACAGGACCAACGCGGAGCGCTGGCGATCGGACACGGGTGGAGCGCCGTGCGAACCTTTGACAAGCGTCGCGTCCAGCGGAATCCCGCGCGTGGCCGGATCGAAGAAAAGCTCCACCGGGTCGTAGCCCGGTTTGCGGTGGATGTCCACGCTGCGAGCAAAGGCGGGCGCGGCGCGGTCATCCAGCCACCACGGATAGGCGAACCAGGAATCCTCGCGGGCGACGAGGACGATCTCGCCGCTGCGTGGATGATCCAGACCGAGGTCAGCGCGCCGCCGTCCGGCGCAGACGTCGGCGACGCCCGCCACGCCGCGGAAAACCTCCGCAACGCGTTCGATGTCGGATTCGGACGCACCGCCGTCGCCGGCTGCCGAGCGATCGCTCGTCGCGGAAGCGTTCGACGGTTTCACGTACACGTGGGCGAACTGGTGATCGACCATCGCGAACGCCCGGCTGGCGCCAAGGTCCACGTGCTCCGCGCCGCCTTCTTCGCGCACGGCGAGCAGGCCGGCCTGTCGGAGCAGGCGGTTCGGGTGGACGACTCCAGACACGGCGGTCATCGCGTACTCGCCCGCGACGAGAAACGCCGCGGACGCGCCGATCCGCGACGCCCCGACGAATTCCGCGAACGATGCGAGTTCCGCATCCAGCTCGACGAGCGCGGTCCGGGCCTGCGGACTGTCGGGACCGGACTTCTGCCCCGCGTAGTCCAGGTGCGGAAGGTAAATCAGGTGCAGGTTCGGCGCGTTCCGCTCGATGAGGCGGCGCGCCCCGCGAAGAATCCACCGCGTCGACTCGATGTTGGAAAGCGGACCCCAGTAATGCTGGAGCGGAAAGTGTCCGAGGTCCGCCAGCAGCTCCGCATAAAGTCCGTCCGGCTTCGAGTAACACCACAGCTTCGTCGTCCCGTCCGGTTCGTGGATCGGCGCGGGAGTGATGATGAAGTCGGCGGTCGCGCCCTTGATATTCTGGTAGTGCCAGACCGCCGTGGTGAAGCCGGGCCGGCGACGCTTCAGCACGTCCCAGACCGGTTCGCCAGCGACGACGTCGTGATGAGCGACCCAGAATTCAACCTCGTCGCGATCTCGATGATAAAAGCCGTTACTGATGACGCCGTGTTCGCGCGGTGGCGTGCCGGTCAGCATTGATGCCTGAACGGGCGACGTGACGCACGGAAACGTCGGCGCCAGTTCGGTGACCCCGCCGGACTTCGCCCAGCGGTGCAGCGTCGGCGTCGTCGATGCGTCCACGTCGGTGACGCGCAGCCCCGGCACGGAAAAAACAATGAGATGCTCGGTCGTCATGAGGCCCACTGTGCCGGGTCGGTCTGACGCCCTGCCGACGCGGGCAGCGCCAGCCCTTCAAACAAGGCGCTGCCGACGCGGATGTGGGTCGCCCCGGATTCGATCGCGATCTCGAAGTCGCCGCTCATCCCCATCGACAGCACCCGGAAGTTCTCGCCGATCCCCCGCTTCGTCCGGATCTCCTGAAACAGCTCCGCGACGCGGTCAAACACGCGCCGGATCGCGTCGGTATCCGTCGTGTTCGGCCCCATCGCCATCATCCCCAGCAATCGAAGACGCTTCAGCGACGACAGGACTTCAACCACGTGAGGAGCGGCGGCGAAAGCGATGCCGTGTCGGTTGGTCTCGCCGGTCGCATTGATCTCCAGCAGGATGGGCGTCGCCGCCCCCAGCTTCGCGCTTTGAGCGTCGATCTCCTCCGCGAGGCGCAGCGTATCCACCGAGTGAATCAGGGAGACCCACGGAAGCACTTTGTTCACCTTGTTGCGCTGCAACGGACCGATCAGGTGCCACCGCGGCTCAGGCTCGGGCGGCCGACCGTCCGGACGGCGCCTCCGCCCCAGCCACTCCCGCGTCGCCGCCGCGCGTTTAATCAGCTCCTGAGGACGGCTTTCTCCAAAATCCTCGACCCCGAGTTCGACGAGGCTGCGGATGACGTCGAGACTGACGTATTTCGTGACGGCGATCAGGCGTACGCCGGATGCGGACCGGTGGGTGCGGGCGCAGGCCGCCTCAATCCGTTCCCGCACACGTTTCAGATTGTCCTGCAGTGGGCGTCTCATTCAGGAAGCCTGATTCGCACGAACTTGCGCCGCCCCCGTTGAATCACGTCCCCCGTCTTCATCGTCAGCAGCGCCCAGGGATCCTTCAGAACTTCGCCGTTGATGCGCACGCCGCCTTCGTCGATCGCCCGGCGAGCTTCGCTGTTCGTCTCCGCCATCCCGCACGCGCGGAGCAGTTCCGCCGGTGCGATCCGGCCCTCGGGCGTCAGTTTACCGTCCAGCGCCACGACCGGCATGTCGTCCGGAAGCCCCCCTCCGCCCCCGCCGTGGACGCGGGCGAACTCCGCGGCGGCGGCGTCCGCGGCCTCTGCATTGTGATACGTCGTGATGATGCGCCGTGCCAGCGACTCTTTCGCCTGACGCGGATGCGTCCTTCGTGGGTCCGTCAGCTCGGCGATCTCCTCCGCACCCGCGTCCGTGCATAACTCGAACCAGTTCCGCATCAGGGCGTCCGGGATGCTCATCACCTTGCCGAACATCTCGCCCGGAGGATCGGTCACCGCGACGTAGTTGCCCAGCGACTTGCTCATCTTCTGCGTCCCGTCCGTCCCGATCAGGATCGGCATGACGAGGACGATCTGCGGAGGCTGGTCGTGCAGCCGCTGAAGATCGCGCCCGCAGAGATTGTTAAACGTCTGATCCGTCCCGCCGAGCTCGACGTCGCTGCGGATCATCACGCTGTCGTACGCCTGCATGATCGGGTACAACAATTCGTGCAGGTAGATCTCCCGCCCCTCCGCGATGCGCTTCGCGAACGTGTCCCGCTCCAGCATCCGCGCGGTGGTCATGCTGCTCATCAACTTGACCACGTCGGCGAACGTCAGCTTCGCCAGCCACTCACTGTTGTAGCGAACCTCAAGCTTCTCCGGACGCAGGTCCAGCACCTTGCCGGCCTGCTGAAAGTACGTCTCCGCATTCTTCCTGATCTGCTCGGAGGACAGCATCGGGCGCGTCTTCGACTTGCCGGTCGGGTCGCCGATCATCGCCGTGTAATCGCCGATGATCAGCACCGCCGTGTGCCCGAGATCCTGAAACTGCCGGAGCTTCCGCAGGACAACGGTGTGTCCCAGGGTGAGGTCCGGCGCGGTCGGGTCCATCCCCAGCTTGGCGCGCAGCGGACGCCCCGCGGCCAACCTCACTTTCAGCTCCTCCGCGCTGTAAACGCTGTCCGCCCCGCGCACCAGCACCGCGAGTTGTTCGTCTGCGCTCTTTGTCATGTCCGCTGCGACGCCGCCCCCTCCTCTGATCCCGTCACCCCTCTTTGAAGCACACCCTCTCGATCGCCGTCGCTCGCCCGGTCGACGCGTCCACCTCTGCGAGCACCCCGCACATCCGCACGTCGCCCTCCGCAACATCGAACGTCTGCGGCACGCCGTTGAGCATCACCGACAGCACCCGGTCCTTCCGCCGCCCGAGCACCGAGTCATACGGACCGGTCATGCCCACGTCGGTCACGTAGGCCGTCCCCTTCGGCAGCACGCGCTCGTCCGCGGTCGGGACATGCGTGTGCGTCCCGAAAAGCACGCTCACCCGCCCGTCCAGGTGCCACCCCATCGCCACCTTCTCGCTGGTCGCCTCGGCGTGAAAATCCACCACGACGATCCGCACTTCGCGCGGGATCGCCGCCAGCACCCGGTCCGCCGCCCGGAACGGGCAATCCACCTGGATCTTCATGTACAAGCGGCCCAGCAGCGAAACCACCGCCACGGGAGTATGCGTCGCCGTGTGATGAACCGCGAACTCCCGCCCCGGCGCGGACTTCGGAAGGTTGGCGCTGCGCACCGCGCACAACGACTGCTCCAGCACGGGGATAATCTCCTTCCGCCGGTAGATGTGATCTCCGAGCGTCAGGAGGTTCGCTCCGAGCTTCAGCAGCCGATCGTGGATCGACGCCGTCAACCCCGACCCGCCCGCCGCATTCTCGGCGTTGACGATGACGCAATCAATCCCGTGACGCGGAACCAGCGCCTCCAGACCGCGCTGTAGAATGCGCCGTCCGGGATCTCCGACCACGTCGCCGACACAAAGAATGCGTACGCCCATCACCGCATTATGCGACGGATCGCCGACACCGGCTACTGAAATCCGCAGGGGTCATTCCGCACCCGCGTCGTCTCGGATGTCTTCGCGGATCCGCTCCAGCACCTCGGTCCGCCGCAGAGG
>BOJX01000150.1 GCA_016860685.1 Planctomycetota bacterium | reverse complement strand
ACCGCGCGATCGTTCGGCCATCCCGCGCGCCGCGCGGCCTGAACCCCCGCACGCGAGCGAAACAGGGTTCTACCACGGGCTGCTAGGAGGCGGCGGAGCGCCATTGCGGAGTGGTCCCGCAGCGCCCGAGTGAAGCAAGTCCGCTTGAAGAACTCCTTCGGATCGGTGTAGTCCTTTGGAGCTGTGCCGGCGACAACTTGCTCCAGCGCGATGGCAAACTCGTCCGGGTTGAACGAGCGGCCTTCGCGGACTTCTTTACGCGGCGATGTGACTTTGTACCAAGGGTCCATGTAGCTTTTCCGATTAGGTCGCCTGCCGAGTAATCACCTTGAGGTCAGTGATTCCCTGAAAATCTCGCGGATTGTGCGTGACAAGCGGACACGCGTGCGCGACTGCGGTGGCCGCAATCCATGCGTCATCAACGGCTATGGGCTGCGACCTTCGCTCCGCACGTATGCGCCCCCACGTTTCGCTCAGTTTGGGAGAGTACGGCACAACGACGTAGCTCTTGAGTCGTTCCTTCAGTTCATCGAGTTTCGCAGCCGACCAGTTTCGACGGAACGCACCTTCAAAAAGCTCACCAACCGTCATGAATGAAATCGCCAGCGTCTTGCCCTCAAGCTCGGGGCGGTACTCCTGGGCGAGGGTGTGACCTTTCATCAGGTACGACACGATGTTCGTGTCGAGAACGACGGCTTCCATCGGTTAGACCCCGCCCTCACCATCGCCCTTGGTTGCCGAAACAAACGCCTCAAAGTCCTCGTCGCTCTCCCACAAGTCGGCACCAGCGCCCCAAACATCCTCAAGGCGATTGATGGGAGGGACTGCTTGCTCGGCCGCGAGTTCTTCGAGTGACCGTTCCTGCCAGAACGCGTCGGGGGACACCGCTTCAGGCGCAGTCCCCTCCAACGCGACCGGTTCGATGTCCGTGATCGTGATGCTTGATATTCTTCCGGTGACGGGGTCCTCCGTTGTTTCGCCAGTGACCCGCACCTGAGACCGTAGGTACTCATACACTGTCTGTTCGAGCGACTCGTCGAATTTGCAGCGGATTGGGTCACCGATAGCCGGGTGAATGCGACATTGCTCCGCTCGCTGTTGAAAATCGGCCATGAGCAACCGGCCTTCGATGGAACGCAGGTTCGAAACCGGTCCGCGGATGCGCTCGATGATGCGTTGCCGGGTCTGATTCGTAAACGAAAACTTCTTGCGGATTCGCTGCGTCTGCGACTCCGCTTCGATTTCGTCGATCCCTCGGCCGAGAATGCGGCCCATATCGCGCAACGTGTGGAGCACTCCAGCGTCGTAGCCGGGCGGCAACGCCTCTCCGTTCGTCCCAATTTGGTCCAAGCCTTCAAACAGCTTCTCGACCGCCTCTACACCAAGGTGCATCGTCTCAAATTGTTCCTTGGGAAGGTCGAAGGCGATTGCGAAGCTCCCTTGGTTGAGCGCGACGACTTCGAGAGCGCAGCTTTGGGCAATCTCGGATGGTTTGCGCCCCGGACGACGGCTATCCGCTTGACCGACGAGGACGCGAGCGACACGCTCAACCGCGGTTTGGACGTTGTTTCCAAGTCGAATTAGGTCGTGAAGCCCAATGCGGCCACCCTCCGTCGCTTGGCCCTTCACGCGGATGATGAGCATGGGCTCTTTGGCGTTCGTGTTCATGGTGGCTCCTCCTACCTCGGCACCGCCAGCAGCATCGCGTCCAGCAGCCGTTTCTCCTCAGAATCACGAGGATAGAGCGCGGACAAGGCGTTGGCCAGACGCAGGAAGTCCGGGCCGCGCTCGACCTCGGCCTCCAGCAGCGCCCGCAGGGCGTTGGTTGCCCCACTGTCCTGGAGGAGCATGGCGGCGTGGACGCGGTCCAAGGTCGTCGCCTCGCGCTTGGCGCGGAGTGACTCGGGCGAAGCCTCGGTCCCGTCTTTTTTCTTTCGTCCGCGGCCCTTCACCTCCGGCACGGCCGCGGCCCGTTGCTCGGCCATGAAGTCGAGCATGCCCTGCGGGTCGGGCTTTTTGGCCGAATCGAACCGGCGGACAACGGCCGATGCGCCGTCCTCGCCAAAGAGCTGCTTGGCCCGCTCGCCGACCGGGAGCAGCCGCACGACGCCCTTGGCGGTCTCGATGATCCGGCCCTCCCACACGTCCAGGTGGATGCCGAGCGGCTGGGCGAAACGGCGGGCCACGTCGTAGATCAGCGACAGCCCGGCCTTTTTCTTGCCCTTCTTGGCGCCGGTCTCCTCGCCGTCGTCGTCGCCCTCATCGTCGTCGTCCGCTTCGTCATCTTCGGCCTCGGCGGCTTTCTTCCCCGCCTTGCCGTTTGCTGTGGCCTCGGTCGCCTGGAGCGTCCAGAGGAACAGGGCGGTCAACCGGGCATCCTCCTCCAATGCCCCGGCCGCGCCGTTTCGAGCGCCTGATTCGGCGGAGCCGAGCACCTGATTGAGCGCGGTCCGGCCGGCGAACTCCCAGACGTAGGACAGGAAACCGCGCCGGGCCGGCTCGCCGCGGGACTTGTCGTTGGCGGCCAAGCCGACTTCCTCGCCGTCGGGCGTTTCGACGCGGGCGTACTTGCTGAAAAGTTCCAACGCCGGTCCGATGCAGGCGAACACGAGATCCGCGCCGCGGATGCCTTCGCTGCTGAGCCGTTCCATCCAGTCGCCGATACGCTTGGGCAACTCGCGGATGATCTCGCCCCAGTCGCCTAGCAGCCCGTGGTGAAAGTCCCTCTTGACACGCCTGATATACTCTTTGGGGTCAGCGTCAAGAGTGGTCACGGAGGATGGTCATGGCGATGGGCAGGCGGAAGAAGCAGGCGCAGTCGTCGTTTTGGATAGCGACGGCCGACTTGCCGAAGTCCGGCGGACATCCCTTTTATGAGCAGGTGAACCGCATTCTGGATGCCGAGGGGTTCGACGGTCACGTCGAAGCCCTCTGTGCCCCATTCTATGCCGACGGGGTGGGGCGGCCGTCGCTGGCCCCGGCGGTGTACTTCCGGCTGCTGCTGGTCGGGTATTTCGAGGGACTGGACAGCGAACGCGGCATCGCCTGGCGCACGGCGGACTCGCTGGCCTTGCGGAGCTTTCTGGGGTTTGGCCTGACGGACGCGACGCCGGACCATTCGACGATCAGCCGCAACCGCCGGCTGATCGATCTGGAAACGCACCAGGCGGTGTTCACCTGGGTGTTGCAAGTGTTGGCCCGGAACAGACTCCTCAAGGGCAAGACCTTGGGGATCGACGCCACGACCCTGGAGGCCAACGCGGCCCTGCGAAGTATGGTTCGGCGCGACACGGGCGAGGGTTATCAGGAGTTTCTGACGCGTCTGGCGCAGGAGTCGGGGATCGAGACGCCGACGCGTGAGGACCTGGCCAGGCTCGACAAACACCGCAAAAACAAGGGTTCCAACGAGGACTGGGAACATCCTCACGACCCGGACGCCCGGATCGCCAGGATGAAGGACGGGCGCACGCACCTGGCGCACAAGGCCGAGCACGCCGTGGACCTTGAGACCGGCGCCGTGGTGGCGGTGACGCTCCAGCCGGCGGACCGCGGCGACACGTCGAGCCTTGAACACACGATCCAACAGGTCGATGCCAATGTGGTGGCGGTGATGACGGACGACGCGGCGTGCGACAAGCTCCGTGAGCAGGTGTTGCGGGAAGTGGTGGCCGACAAGGGTTACCATAGCAACGACGTTCTCACGACCCAGGGCGAGCGAGAGATCCGAACGTATATCAGCGAGCCGGATCGCGGGCGTCGGAATTGGCGCGGCGCGAGCGATGAGGAGACGGCACGGAAGTCGGCGGCGCGCGATGCGACCTATGGGAATCGCCGCCGCATCCGCGGCGCGCGGGGCCGGCGGCTGATGCGTCGGCGCGGGGAACGGGTGGAGCGCAGCTTCGCCCACTGTTATGACACGGGCGGCATGCGCCGGACCCATCTGCGGGAGCATCCCAACATTCTCAAACGACTGCTGATCCACGCCGCCGGGTTCAACCTGAGTCTGATCCTGCGCAAGCTTCTGGGTTTTGGAACGGCCCGAGGCCTGCAGGGGCGGTCATGGGCCGTGATGCGGGAGCGTTGCGCGGCCGCCCTGCGGCGTCTTTTCGCGCCTCTGGGGTGGTATGGAGGAGTTCTGGATCGCGTCTGGAGGATTTGGAGTCATGTATCGCATCGCGCGGGCGTGACCGCGCGATCGTTCGGCCATCCCGCGCGCCGCGCGGCCTGAACCTCCGCACGCGAGCGAAACAGGGTTCTACCACGGGCTGCTAGATGCGGTTCCTCATAGGAGGAAACGGAAAGACCAAATCCTCACGGTGCTGTGCTGGTTCGGGCCGTGAAATCGATGCAGAATCCATCTTTAACCGAACACCGTTCAGCTCTCGTGCCAGGTAGCCCCGGGGTAGACCAACAACTGCCTCAATGTCGCTGGCGCGCCGCGCGAGTTGCAGTTCGATTTGATCCCGAGACACCAACCCCTGTTCCAAGAGCAAATCAAATGCTCGCCGAAGAAACCTGGGCTCTTCTGCAGGTAGTACGTCATCCAGGGGTTCCGTGGTGTTCCAGCCACGCCGGCTTCGGTTCATGAACAGCCGCTGCGTTTGGGACTCATTGACTAGGCGCATCTGCGACGAGCGCATGATCATCGCCGCAATCGACACTCCCCATTGTTCCTTAATTGCGCGAAATCCGTCCAAGGTGACGGAGTACACCGATTGAGCAAAGGTAACGGCGGGCAAAAGGAACGCGCTCGCGAAGCGATTCGCTTGATCTTCAAGTAATCTGAAGATTGCAGCAGTATTGAACATCGAAGTTGGCACGTTGCGATGAAGCAGCACATGTGCCAGTTCATGCGCCAGGTTGAAACGGGCACGCACGGCCGATGCCTTGTCGGTGCCAACGACGATGTAAGGTCTCTGATCGCTTGCATTCCATTGAGAAAACGCATCGAGCGCCTCCGAATTCAACGATTGTCGGGCGACCAATACTCCGTTATTCTCGGCGAGCCACACGACGTTGCTGATCGGACCATCGCCAAGTCCCCACGTCTTGCGCAGAGTTCTCGCGGCTTCCTCAATGTCCTCATCACGCAGCTGGCGAGGATCCTCGGGTATGTGCAGCTCGGGGAAACGCACACCCGGAAACTCCACGAAGCCGTGGATGTACCCCACGACGTCGCGCAGCCACTCGTATTTTCGCGCCGCACGCACACGGTCTCGCTTGGTGGCGGAGCTGAGGGAGCGAAAGAACAGCACGGCCGATTCTTCTGAACGAACTGGGCGCAGCAGAAAGTGCGTGGGCACCTCCAGGACTTCACCGATTCGGCGAAGAACATCGGGCGATGGGGTCTGTCCGCCCCGTTCATACTGCGACACCGCCTGTGGACTCACTCCAATCTGGTCGGCGAGGTCCACGGCGGTGATGCCGCGAACCTCACGAACCTCACGCAAGCGCCCTCCGACAAACTGTGGTGTTCCGGGTTTCATGCTCAGGCTTCTTTCCGGGTTTCCTGCTCGCGCAGCTTCGGCTCTGCGATGAACTCCACAACTTCGGCCTTTGCGACTCGACCCTCCGTCAGCACATTCGCATATCGTTCGAGCAGACGTAATCGTCCGCCGACGTACTCGATCTTGTCCGGTGTACCGGCAATGGGGGCGGGGAATACGACGTCGACGAATCCCGGCTTGGCAGTACTCCGAACCACCTTGCCCGACTCGTCCGTTTCGGTTGCTCCGGGGCCATGAAGAATCAGCGCATATAACGGTGAGTCAGGTATTGCGGGCGCAGGCTCCCCAAACAGCGACAACTGGTTGCTTCGAGCGAAAGTAAACCGGAACTCCGCGTGACGGACGATATCATTCGGCTCGGGCACCGCTGACGCAGTGATGATCACCCGGCCGCTTACGACCTGAGTGAAGGATGCGGTCCCTTTACTGTTCTTCGTCGAACTGGCGCTCAGCCCGTGCCTCGTGGCTACACCGCGCAATTCGCACTCGAGCATTGCCCGGCGCAGATGCGGCTGAAGATCGTGGCGTTCGGGTTCCGGAAACCATTCGCGAGCCTTCTGGTCCGCATCCCGCCATGTCGTGACGAAGCACCGCACGACGTCTTCGAGGAAGGATTCCGAAACCTGCTCGCAGAACAACGAGACGGGATCATGGGGAAGGTGGCTGGAAGAGTCTAAAGTCGCGGTCGACATGAAATACTCCTTGCAAAAAAGCGGCGAAAGCGAACATCCGATGCTCCTTAAGTAATATGCGCTTAGCGCCAGAGAAAATCAAGTGAAAGGTTAAGATCGTAACATGGAATCAGCATCTGGAGCGTCGCTGGTCCAAACGGCGTTTGAAAGGAAAGCTAAAACACCGTTTATCGTTTTATGCTGTATTCTGAGAGGCTCTTCCACATCCGGCGCTGCTCCTGCCAGTCTGGTTTTGCGGCTATTGGACGGAGCATCCATTCCTTGATGGGATCACGTCCACTCGAGACGGGTGAGAGAAGGAGAACCCGCTCCTGGATGTCAGGAGCCAGGCACAGCAGATTCATAATTTGCGACAGACGAGCGCGAGTTGTCTTGGTTCACCCTGAATTGGAGTGTCGCCCTCGTCAAGTTACACACGCCGCGTCGCGCCGCGTCGTCAGGTCGCGGAACCAGCGCTCGACGGCGTTCAGCCACGAGCTCGACGTGGGCGTAAAGTGCCTGTGGAAGCGCGGGTGGCGGGCCAGCCAGGCCTTGACCTTGGCATGTTTGTG
>BOJX01000149.1 GCA_016860685.1 Planctomycetota bacterium | reverse complement strand
CTCTGCACGGCCAACGCCTGCCGCTCGCAGATGGCCGAGGCGATGCTGCATCATCTCGGCGGCGACCGCTTCGAGGCGCACAGCGCCGGTTCGCGCCCGGCGGGTTTCGTCCACCCTCTGGCGATCGAGTCCTTGCACGCCCTGGGGATCCCGATCCTTTTCGCCGAGTCGAAAAGCTGGGACCGGTATGAGGGCGAGCGCTTCGACGCGGTGATTACGCTCTGCGACAGTGCGGCGGCGGAGAACTGTCCGGTGTTCCCGGGATCGCCGCTGACGGCGCACTGGGGACTGCCCGACCCGGTTTTTCACGCCGGCGGCGACGAGGAGCGGCGCGTGTACGCCTTGAGCGTGGCGCGCAGGTTGCAAGCGAAGATCGAGGGACTTGTTGCGTTGGACTGGAGCGCGCCGCCGAAGGTTCTGAAACGCCAGCTCGACCGACTCGGTGAAATCTGATCCCGCAGCCATCGCAACCGAGCATGACCCGACATCATGAGCGATCCGACCCCGCGTACGACATCGTCGCACCTCCGCGACGCCCTCCTGGCGGACCGCCTGAGGTGCGGCGCGGGGGCGCGGGCGTGGGTCGCCGGACACGCGCGGCGGGTGAAGGCGGCGGTCGAAGCGGCGCTGGTCGGCGGGGAGCGCCCGATCGAGGGTCCGGTGGATCTTGCCGTTCTGACGCCCGAGACTCTTGATGAGGCCATGTACTTCGCGCAAAAGGTCGCTCCCCGACTGACCCCCTCCGGCGTGTTGATCGTGATCTGGGAGAACTCGACAGACTCGCCTTCGGGCGGAACCCTCGATGAGACGACGCTCGACCGCTTGCTTCATGATCGCGGATTCACATGGTTTGACGCCTTCCAGGTCGCCGGTCTCTGCGGCGTCCGCCTCCGCCCAGCTTCTCCCGATGCCGGTCGGGTTTGAGCATCCGCGCAGTCTCGCCTACATTCTCCGCTGGGAGGAATCATGACGCTCGGGTTCGACAAGTCGCAGCACCCCACCGTGCAGGTCGCCGCCGCGTTGGGCGAAGTCTCGCGCCGCCACGTCGAACTGAACGAGCGCTACGGCACGCACAATTACAAGCCCCTGCCCGTCGTGATCGCCGAGGGACGGGGATGCTGGGTGACCGACGTCGAGGGACGCCGCTATCTCGACATGCTCAGCGCGTATTCCGCGCTGAACTTCGGACACAATCACCCGGCGATCGTTGACGCCGTCCGGACGCAGCTTGATCGCGTGACGGTCACCTCGCGGGCCTTTTTCAACGATCAGCTCGGCCCCTTCTTCAAGGAACTCGCGGAACTGACCGGGATGGACCGCGTCCTCCCGATGAACACCGGCGCCGAAGCCGTCGAAACCGCGATCAAAACGGCGCGGAAGTGGGCCTACCAGGTCAAGGGCGTCGCCCCCGATCGCGCCCGGATTCTCGCCTTCGCCGGCAACTTCCACGGACGAACCACCACGATCATCAGCTTCAGCACCGACCCCCTCGCGACGACGAACTTCGGACCGTTCACCCCCGGGTTCGACGTCGTCCCCTACGGCGACCTCGCCGCCGTGGAGCAGGCGGTCACCGGCGACACCGCCGCCGTGCTCGTCGAACCGATCCAGGGCGAGGCGGGGGTCGTGCTGCCGCCGCCGGGGTTCCTGACCGGCTTGCGCAAGCTCTGCACCGACCGCAATGTGCTGCTGATCTGCGACGAGATTCAGACCGGGCTGGGACGCACGGGCCGGATGTTCGCGTTCGAGCATGAAGGGGTTCGCCCCGACGTCGTCACTCTGGGCAAAGCGCTTGGCGGCGGGCTGATCCCCGTCTCCGCCGTGGTCGGGATCGATGCCGCGATGGGCGTCTTCAAACCCGGCGAACATGGCAGTACCTTCGGCGGCAACCCGCTCGCCGCCGCCGTCGGACGCAAGGCGATCGAGCTGCTGCGCACCACCGACCTCGTCGAACGCGCCCGGTCGCTCGGCGAATACTTCCGAGGGCAGCTTGAAGCGCTGCGCAGCCCGATCGTTCAAGAAGTCCGCGGGCGCGGGCTGCTCATCGGCGTGCAGATCAAACCCGAAGCCGGACCCGCGCGGCCGATGTGCGAAGCCCTCCTCCACGACGGCCTGCTCTGCAAGGACACGCAGAAGCAGGTCATCCGCTTCGCCCCGCCGCTCATCATCGAGCGCGCGGAGATCGACTGGGCGATGGAGCGCATCGCCGTGGTTCTGAGCGGACGCTGATTCACGAGTCGTTCATTACCGCCCTTCTCAGGTTGATGTCGCGCCGGGACCGTGGGGCCGATGCAGACCGCTTCCGAACGCACCCGACGTCGACACCATCGACCCGTTGAATGCCTCGGAACTGTCGACCGAGCGGTTCACCTCGAAGATTCCGTCGTCCTGTCCGCGGCGCACGCGGAACCTCGAGCCGCTCACTACGACGCTGTCTCAGAGCTAAGCTGCGCCAGTAAGGACGTGGGTGCTTCGAGCCCCCCCCAGGCGGGTCAGGAAGCGGCGTGTAAGAGCCGCAAGTCGGAAGTCGAACGTTGACCATCGAAGGAAGCGGACGCGTTGATTCCGTAGCGGCATCCGAGCCGGATGATCGGAGGGAACTCGTCGCCGTCCAGGATGGCCGCTGCGAGAGCGAACCATCGTGGCGTGAGTAGTTGTTGGATCTGAAGGCTCGCGGCATTACGGAAGACCGTCCACAGGAATCGACCAGAGCTCGAGCGGAGAAGGAATTGATGGATAACATTGCAGAGCGGATCGTGATGGGCGATCCCGGGCGGATTCGTGGGCTTCATTCGGCGCGGTTCTGCGACGCATTCGTCGCGCACTCCGGGTTGACCATCCGTTGTGCCCCGCCAACCCACGGGCGGCATGCGGATACGAACCCCGCCGCGTACCGTCGTCCCCAGGTTCGCGCGGACATGAAGTCCACGGGTTCCGGCGGGTTTGCTGACGCGGGGGATCGTCCGGTTCGGGTGCGCCCTTGCCAGCGTCGCGCGGCGCCGGTAAGGGAACCGCATGAGATGGACGCAGTTTTTCATCGTGACGGCCAAGGAAACGCCGTCGGACGCAGTCGTGCCTTCGCACCAGCTTATGCTCCGCGCGGGGCTGATCCGCCAGGTGGTCGCGGGGGCATACACGTATCTTCCGCTGGGGCTGCGGTCGCTGCGGAAGGTCGAGGCGATCGTCCGGGAGGAGATGAACCGCGCCGGAGCGATCGAGCTGCACATGCCGGCGATGCACCCGATCGAACTGTGGGAGCAGACCGGGCGCGTCGCCGCGATGGGCGATGTCCTCCTGCGCCTGCACGGGCGCGGCGAGGACTGGCGCAGCCGGACGGTGCTCGGTCCGACGCACGAGGAGATCATCACCGAGCACGCCCGGACGTATCTGAACAGTTACAAGCAGCTCCCCGTCAACTTCTACCAGATTCAGACGAAGTTCCGCGGCGAGGCGCGTCCAAAGAGCGGCGTCCTGCGCACCCGTGAATTTCTGATGAAGGACGCCTACTCCTTCCACACCTGCAAGGAAGGCCCCGGGGGACTCGACGAGGGCTACCAGGCGATGTACGACGCCTACTGCCGCATCTTCTCACGCTGCGGACTGCCCTACGTCGCGGTCGAAGCCGACTCCGGACCGATCGGCGGCGACGCCTCCCACGAATTCATGGTTGAGACCGACGCGGGCGAGGACTTCCTCGTCAAAACGGACGACGGGTCTTACGCGGCGAACCTCGAGCGGGCGGAGGTCGCCCCTGTCGCGGACGCCGGCGACGGACAGGACGAGCCTCTGAAGCTCGTGTCCACGCCCGGGCATACGACGATCGAGCAGGTCTCGACACTTCTGGGGTGCGCCCCGTCGAAGATGATCAAGACGATCATTTACGTCGCGGACGGCGCGCCGCTGATCGCCCTCGTGCGCGGCGATCACAACGTCAACGAGGCGAAGCTGAAGCGCGTCGCCCGCGTCCTGACGCTCGAACCAGCGGACCCGGCGCTCATCAAGAACCTGACCGAAGCCGAGGTCGGCTACGCGGGTCCGGTCGGGCTGAGCAACGTGCGGATCATCGCGGACCAGGCCGTCACCGTCATGCACGACGCGGTGACCGGCGCGAACAAGACCGATCATCACCTGACCGGCGTGAACCCGGGGCGGGACTTCGAGATCCGCGAGGCCGCCGACATCCGCGACGCAGTCCCCGGCGACCGGGCGAAGAACGGTCGCCCGCTGACGTTCCGCAAGTGCATCGAGGTCGGGCACGTCTTCAAGCTGGGGACGAAATACAGCGTGGCGATGGGTGCGGAGTTCCTCGACGAGAAAGGCGCGTCCCACCCGATGATCATGGGGTGCTACGGCATCGGCCTGAATCGCATCGTCGCCGCGGCGATCGAGGCGTCGCATGACGCCAACGGGATCATCTGGCCGGCGAGCATCGCCCCGTTCCGGGTGATCGTCTGCTCGCTGGACGTGCGCGAGGCGGAAGTCATGAGCGTCTCGCAGAAGCTGCACGACGAGCTGGAGTCCGCCGGCCTCGACGTCCTCTGGGACGACCGCGACCAGCGCCCCGGCGTCAAGTTCAAGGACGCGGACCTGATCGGCGTCCCCGTGCGCATCACGGTCGGCAAAAAGGGCCTCGCCGAAGGCGTCGTTGAAGTCACAACCCGCAAGGACGGTCAAATCCGCAAGCTCGCGCCGGAGCAGGCGCGAGCGGAAATCCTCCGGCTTCTATCCTGAAACATCCTTTCACGCAACGTATGCACGGAATGCTTGTCACGCAAACCCCGGCATGTTGCCGACTGCGAGAACAGCCTGTACTGAACTGTAGTACACGGCAATGCTCGGAAGTGCGGAGTTCGGTTGCGCTCGCTGCGGACCCGGAGGTCCGCGATCCGCAAAGATCTGCCCGGTTACTCAGATGACCCCGGTTGGGCGATGCCGAAGTTGCCTTCGGGGCGGTTGCGGAGGATGGCGGTGACGGCGGTGGGGCGGTCGGCGCGGGCGGTTCCGGGAGCGGTGTCGCGGAGGGCGATGGCGCGGGTCTCGGTTCCGCCGCCGGGGGCGACCGGCGATGCGCCGGAGGGATGCGCGATGACGAACCCGACGTCGGCCTCGGAAAGCCCGTGGGCGTCGTAGAAGGAGAAGGTGCGGTCGAAGGCGGCCTGGCGCATCCACATGCGGGCGATGTTATCCTGCGTCGCGTATTCGCCGGGGAGGACGAGGCGCTCGCGCGTCGCTCCGGTGCGCAGGCGGTGGATCGCGTTGACGAGGCCCTCGGTCGCCAGTGAGATGGTGAAGCGTCCGGTGTGCGGTTCGACGCGGATTTCCCAGTCCCGCGTTCCCTCCTTCGCCAGCGTGGCGACCGGGGAGGTCACAGTCAGTTCGCTGCGCAGCGTGCCCGTGCTCGACGCTCCGCGGACCGCGCCGTAGCCCAGTCCGACGCCGATGCGCTCGACGTCGCCGGTCCGCCGGAACTCGTTCACACAGGCGAGCGTCGCCCGCTCGATCGAGACGTAGTGTGCCTCGCCGAACCGCAGCACGAGTCGCGAACGCAGACCGGTGCGGATCAGCGTCCCGCCGGGCAGTCGGTCGCCCGTGACCAGCGCCGTCCAGCCCTCGTCAGCGGCGGCGCGCGTCCCGAGGGCGGCGCGATCGGCCCGACCCTCGACGTCCACCACTTCGGCGAGGCACTCCTCGCCGACCGGAGACGACGGGTCGCTCACGGCGGGCGCGACGCGCGGCGGCGACATGTTCGCCGGAGGGGCGGCGTCGGCAGGCGCGACTCCCGTCGCGCACCACGCGGCGAATACACCAACCCGCGTAATCCGTGCGGAAAATGTCGCTGAGCACCGTCGCGCGATCATGTTTCGCCGTCTCCCGTGCGGCGGACGCAGAAGACGTCCGCAGAAACCCAACGTTCGCAGGAATGCCGCTTTTATGATAGCCGCGTTGACGGCATTCGTCATCACCCGATGCCGGTTCTTCGGCGTCCGGCGGCGGCATGAGGGTCACACGGAAACCGGACAATACCGGAAAAACGGGGTCTGGAAGGCGAGCGTGAGCAGTTGGCCGTCCGGCGGATCAAGGGTATGATTCACCGAAGCGCCGAGTCATCACTCGCTCAAAGGCTCGACCTGAGTGTCCACTGGACTTCGGTTGGCGGGGTTGGGATTCGCATGAACGTACGATCATGCCTGAAAATCGACGGGATTTCCCGTGCCCCGGAGGGGCACAAGGGCGCGCCGCGTCGCAACCTCAAGACCCTCCAGGCGCTGCGTACCGGAGTCAGAAGAAGATTCAGAAGGCTCGAGACCCCCGCTTCCTTACCCTCGATATTGAGTACAACGTCAAGGATAAGTGGGCGCGGCTTGTTTTTCGGCGGCAATCCGCAGTTGCTCCGTTTCCGGAGCGTTTCTCGCCGGACCCCGTGAGATGTGCTGATACTGCGGGGCGTGGGCGTTAGCGGAAGGGAGAAGGCGGTTCGGGTGGAAGTCAGGCTGGCGAAATCGCGGGGGTTCTGTTTCGGGGTCGAAGACGCCGTGGAAATCGCGGAGCGCGCCTTGGCGGATCACGGGGCGGGGAACGTCATCGCTCTCGGTCCGGTCATTCATAATCCGCAGGTGGTGTCGCGGCTGGAGGAGCGGGGGCTGAGCCAGACCGGCGTTCTCGAGCGGATCGAGGCGGGCAAGTCGGTGCTGATCCGGTCGCACGGCGCGCGGCCGGAGACGTATGAGCAGGCGCGGGGGCTGGGTCTGAACATCGTGGACGCGACGTGCGTGCTGGTGAAGCACGCGCAGGACGCGGTGCGGCGGTTGCA
>BOJX01000148.1 GCA_016860685.1 Planctomycetota bacterium | reverse complement strand
GGGGTCTTTTCCTCCACCCGCCTCGGGATCGGTTGGCTGGCCGCTGCACTCATCGAATCTTCAGGACGGGCGACGGACATGCGTGTTATTCTACCCAACCCGCCCGAATTCCGGGAAGGCCCGGAAATGTGGTTCCTCCGAGCGGGGCCAGAAGGGGTGAAGCAGCGACCCCACCGGTGCGCTACGAATTCCGCGGAGAAAAGACTCCGTCACAGAAGGCTCGGACCGGAACCCGACCAGCCCCCGGCGCTACCGCATGACCCACTCTCGTTTGAGTCGGACCGGCGTCGCGTGCGGTCGGGTCTGCTCATCACCGGGCAAGCGGTAGGTGACCGCCAGCGTTCGACGCAGGAGGAAATAAGGCGGATTGTCGTCGGATTCCGGTTTGTCCGGCGCGAAAGCCGGATTCGTAACGCGCTTAAGTTCTCCCGAGAATCCCGAGGCGTAGATTACGAACTCGTTGGCCGCAGGGTCAAAATCCTCGAATACCGCCGCGGTCGTCCTTGAGTTGCTCTCCCCCTGAAGGAGCATTCCCGTCGCCTTCACAGGGGGAAAGAAAAACGGGCACTCCTTCTGATGCCGCCGGGCGATCGCGTCATACACCGCCGGGTGAATCCCGTCCCCGGCGACCACGGTCTTCAGCGAGTCCGTCACCAGCGCGACGGACGGAAAAAACGGAATATCCTTCCCGGTATTGTTGGTCACCCGGTAGAGGAAGTACCAGTACGTCCGTGGCGTGCTCTCTCCCGGCAAAGTCACCGAGATCCGCTGAGGGTCATGAAACGCCACATCCAACTGCCACTTCGGCGAAACCGGCGCAGGCGTCGCCGTCGGCGAGCGCTCCTCGAGCCCCGCTGCCGCCGCCGTCAAGCTAAGGAGAATCCCGCATAACATGACTTTGATGCTAGTCGGGATCCCGGACCTGTCAAATCCGCCTGTCCCGCGCCGCAGGCGCGGGTTCGCGCCCTCCTTCAGAGGCGGGGGGTCACCCTGTGCAATCCTTTTTCACCGCCTTTTCCTGTCCGCAGTCGTCATTGCGGACCCGGTGCCGAGCGAAGTCGCAGTTGAAGTCGAACAACGTGATGACCGCCTTGCCCTCCGAGTTCACCGTCACAGCGATCTGGCTGATCACATCGCCGAAAACGTCGATCACTTGGACGAGGTAGGTCTCGTTCGGGGCGTAGTCCTTGAGCTTGATCTTGATGTCGTCGCCATCGCGGTAGGCGCCCTTGATCTTCGCCCCCTCAGGACAGGGGTCCGCTTCCGCGCCGAAGCAATGATCGTCGATCGTCGGAAACGTGCTGAAAAGCCCTTCCAGCCGGATTTCCGCGATCCCTTCCGTGAATTGATAACCGACAAACATGCTTTCCGCGGAAGCATCCTGAAACTCGCGCGAATCCACCGTGAACCCGCCGGCGTCCAGAATGCGGACACGGACGAAGATGCCCGTGTCCCGGCGCTCCTCGCGGAGTTCGAATCCGGCGACCTGCGCCGGCGTCGGATACGTGATGGCGAGGCTGGTATCGCTGCGAATGCAGCGCGAGGGATGATCCTCGGTCCCGCGCATTCGCTCACGCGCCGCGCGGCGGAGGCGCTGAGTCGGGACCGGGAGACGGATTCGAATCCGCGCTCGGATCCGGAGTCGCAATCCGCTCGGGGGAGTCCGTGATCGCTTCCAGCAGTCGCCGCTCCAGTTCCCGCTTCTCCCGCTGAAGACGCAGCGCCTCGCGGATGAGTTTCGACCTCGGGAGGCGCTCCAGCCGGGCGCGCTCCTTCGCCTCCTCGTCCGGACGCTCGACCGGCGCGCCGGTCCAGCGCCGGATCACCTCTACGCCGAAGATCACCCCGGCGACGCTCCGCGCCAGCTTCAGAAACACCCCTCGAAGCGTGAACGTCTGCGCCAACCGCAGCACCGCCAGCGCCTTGATCGCCCGCACCGCACGCAGCAAACGCAGAAACGGCAGCACGAGGACGATCACGTCCAGCCAGTTGGTGTAAACGTACGTCCAGCGCGACTCCGCAATCGTCACCTTCACCACGAACTCGACGAAAAACGCCAGCCAGATCAAGGACAGACCGGCCATCACGGCATGCGCCAGCCACGGCACGGTGGTGAGCGTCTCCTCCGCGTAGTGTTCGAGCACCAGCAGCGGCAGCACGAGCAGGGCGAGCACCATCATCGGCGTGCGGAAGAAGTCGTCGACGAGTTGGCGGTGCTCCGGTCCGACGACGCGCCAGCCCCGAAGCGGAATCCAGACCCGCCGCCACCCGGGCGGCAGCGGTCGCGGACCGCGCGGTCGGCACACCGGTTTCGCCGCGTCTGACGCCGCGCAATCGGAAAAAGATGCAGAGAGGTCGGGCGTCGAGCTCTCGGCGCGCGATGCGCCGTCGCCCGTGGGCGTCAGCTTTGCAGCGGTCGTCCCTGTGTCGTTCATGCGGCGGCGTCCGGGGACTTCGTGCCCCGGATCATATCGGCTGTGCGGCAGTCGGGACACGAAACAACGCGAAAGGAGCACCTTTCCCGGGGGGCCGATGCGCGAGCGGCGGTTCAGGAGAACATGCGAAGCTGGGCCCGCTCGATCGCGTATTTATCCACCGGTTCGGTGATATCCACCGGGTAGTCGCCGGAAAAACACGCCGTGCAATACTGGTTGGCGGGCATGTTGACGCAGCCGAGCATCCCCTCAAGCGAAAGATACGCCAGCGAATCCACCTCCAGAAAATCCCGAATCTCCTCGACCGTCCGCGCGCTGGCGATCAACTGCGTTGGCTCGGGGAAGTCGATCCCGAAGTAACACCCGTGCCGGATCGGCGGGCTGGCGACGCGCAGATGAATCTCCTTTGCTCCGGCGGCGCGCAGGGCGTGAATCTTGCCCCGCGTCGTCGTTCCGCGCACGACGGAGTCCTCCACGACGACCAGCCGGCGCCCCGCGACCGCCTCGCGGATCACGTTCAGCTTGATCTTCACCGTCGAGGCCCGGTCTGCCGGGTTCGGCAGGATGAACGACCGCCCGGCGTAGTGGCTCGTCGTGAACGCCCGTCCGTAAGGCAGCCCGCTGCGACGGCTGAACCCGATCGCCGCGCACTGTCCGCACGTCGGGATCGGGACGACAAGGTCTCCGGTCGCCGGCGCCTCATCAGCAAGACGCATCCCCATCGCAACGCGCGCGAGGTGGACGTTGTCGCCGAAGACCCGGCTGGCGGGGTCGGCGAAATAAACGTGCTCGAAGATGCAGGCCGCCTTGCGCTCCCCCTTGCGCTCCGGTCCGAAGCGGTGACTTTCGATCCCCGAGTCCCCGATCAGCACGATCTCGCCGGGCTCGACGTCGCGCAGGTACTTTGCCTCGATCAGGTCCAGCGCTTTCGTTTCCGACGCCGCCACCACCGCCCCGTTGCTCAATTGCCCGAGGCACAGCGGCCGAAACCCCAGCGGATCGCGCACCGCCGCCAGCCGATCCGGAAAAAGCAGGAGCAGCGAGTACGCGCCCTGCAGGTGATTCAGCACGTGCTCCAGCGCCCGCTTCCGCCGCCGGTGCGCGGGCTTCGCCAGGAGATGAATGATCACCTCCGTGTCGCTGGTCGTCTGAAAAATATGTCCGAAATCCTCATAACTGCGGCGCAGCAAGGCCGCGTTGATGAGGTTGCCGTTGTGGGCGATCGCCACCTGTCCGCCGGCGAACGAAAACAACAGGGGCTGCGCGTTCTCCTCGGTGTCCGATCCGGTCGTCGAGTACCGGACGTGTCCGATCGCCGCACGCCCGCGCAGCGTGCGGATGACGGACTCGTTGAAGACCTGGTTAACCAGCCCACGCCGGGCGTAACGGGTCAGCCGGCCTCCGTCCGACGTGGCGATCCCCGCGGACTCCTGACCCCGGTGTTGCTGCGCATACAATCCGAGGTGAGTCAGCGCCGCCGCATCAGGGTGACCCCAGATGCCGAACAAACCGCAGTGATGACGAACTGAAGAATCCGCCACGTGATTCACGATCCGGGACGACCCGCCTGAACGTCGCGGGTGCGGCCCAACTCCCGTCCGGCCGCTTCCTGCGTGTCCCGCCTCGGATTGTACACTGATCCGCATCGCTGACAACGAGCGTTGTCGATCGAAACCGAACCTACCCCACGTCGACGTACCCCAGCGCGTCCGCATACTTGGCGAGCAGGCATCGTCGCAGGGCGTCATGTTCCGGATGACTCAGTTCCGGATCGGCTTCCAGAACGCGCACCGCGTCGTCCCGCGACTGCTGAAGCAGGTCCAGATCCCGCGCGACATCCGCTGCCTTGAACGCCGGAAGCCCGTGCTGCCGCGTGCCCAGCAACTCTCCCGGACCGCGCAGCCGCAGGTCTTCTTCCGCGATCCGGAACCCGTCATCGGTCTCGCACAGCACACGCAGACGCGCTGACGCCGTCTCCGAAGGCGCGTCCGATCCGGTCATCAGCAGGCACGACGCGGGACGATCCCCCCGGCCGACGCGCCCCCGTAATTGATGAAGCTGGCTGATCCCGAACCGCTCCGCGTGCTCGACGATCATCATCGTCGCCTCCGGAACATCCACCCCGACTTCGATCACGGTCGTGGCGAGCAGCGCCCGGATCCGCCCGTCGCGGAAGTCCGTCATCACCTGGTCCTTCTCCTCGGAGCGCATCCGGCCGTGAACGACGCCCAGCGCAAGCCCGCTCAGCGGCCCGGCGGACAACCGCTCCAGCTCCTGCGTCGCGGACTTGAGCGGGAGGGACTCGGACTCCTCGACCAGCGGGTAAACGATGAACGCCTGCTCGCCGGCAAAAAGCCGCTCCCGGATGTCCCGCCACGCCCGGTCCTGTTGCGAAGGTGGAACCAGCGAAGTCACAACCGGGCGCCGCCCCGGCGGGCGATCCGGGATCACCGTGACGTCCAGATCGCCGAACACCGTCATCGCCAGCGAACGCGGGATCGGCGTCGCCGTCATGACCAGCGTGTGCGGCGCCGGGCCCTTCCCGCGCAGCGCATGCCGCTGCGCCACCCCGAACCGATGCTGCTCGTCGATGACGATCAGCGCCAACCGGCGGAAACGCACGTCGCCCTCGATCAGCGCGTGCGTCCCGATAACCAGGTCCGCCTCCCCCCGCCGGATCCGCTCCAGCGCGTCGCGCCGGGCGGATGCCGACAACTCTCCGGTCAGCAGGACGACGCGCACCTGGCTGCCCGCCAGAAACGCCGACGTTTTCTCGTAGTGCTGGCGCGCCAGAATCTCCGTCGGCACGAGGATCGCCGCCTGCGCGCCGTTTGCCACCGTCGTCAGCGCCGCGTAAAGCGCGACCACCGTCTTCCCGCACCCCACGTCTCCCTGAAGCAGCCGGTTCATCGGCTGCGGCAAGGTCATGTCCGCCCGGATCGCCCGCACCGCCTCGTCCTGCCATGGGGTCAAGGCAAAAGGAAGCCGCGCACGGATGCGCTCGTCGATCCGCGGCGTCGTCGTGATCACCGGTGCGTCCTTCCGCCGATCTTGCGACCGTCTCCGCATCCGCATCGCAAGCTGCATGACGAGAAACTCGTCGTACGCCAGCCTCCGCCGCGCATGCTCCGCATCATCCGCCGACGTCGGCTCATGAATGCGCAGGATCGCCGTCCGCCGCGGCGGCAGCCGACGCAGCGTCCGCAATCCCTCGGGGAGAATCTCCTCCACCTGGTCCGCCGCCGCGTGCAGGATCGGCCTCAGCGCCCGCCGGATGTCCTGCGACGAGAGTTTTCCCGTCGCCGGGTAGACCGGTTCGTACTGATCTTCATCCTGAGATAAGGGGTCGGCATCCGGTGCGAGGATCTGCGTTTGCGGGTTGGTCATGCCCGCCCAGTCCCGCACGGCTTCCAGCCGTCCGGACACGCGCACGATGACGCCGTTCCCGAGGCGGTCGGCCAGATACGGCGAGTTGAACCAGCGCAGAAAGCAGCGCCCCGTCGCGTCGATGATCTCGGCGTTGATCACATGCTTGTCGGAGAGTTTTCGCTCGCGGACGCGCCGCAGTTCTCCGATCAGCGTCGCCGGCGCGCCAAGTTCGCTCAGCGTGCCGATCGGCTGCGATTTCGGACGGTGCTCATGACGGAAGGGAAAGTGCTCGATCAGGTCGCCGATCGTGCGGATGCCCAGCGAGGCGAACTCGTGCGCCCGCGCCGGACCGACTCCGCGGAGAAACTGCACGGAATCCTGAAGTGAGATCGCCTCCGCCACGGCTCAACTCGCGGAATCCTCGCTTCCGACGCGCGGGCCGCCGCCTCGATGTCCTTGATGTCCTTCGGATGCGGGCGACCGGTCAGGGAATGACCAGCTTCTGTCCGACCTTGATCTGGTTCGGGTCGGCGAGCTGGCTTTGATTCGCTGCGTAAATGTCGCGCCACTTCGACTGATTGCCGTAATACTGCCGCGCCAGCGAGTACAACGTGTCCCCCTTGGCGACGACGTGAACGCGCTGCCCGCCCGCCGGGTCCGACGTGTACGTCTCGTTCGACGACGTGCCGGTCAGCGACGCCGGGGACTGATACCCGGTGTCGTAACCGCCGCCGTACATTTCCGCCGACTGCGTGTCATCTGGTTTCTTCGGCTTGTTGCACCCGGCGCTGACGACCAGACCCGAAGCGATCAATACGAGCATTGCCGCGCGAAGCATTGCGGTTCCCTCCGTGAAAGGAAGTGTCCGGGAAACCCTGCGTCCCCGATTGCGCCGACGATGCTAGCGGCGCTCTACGCACTGTCAATGATTTTCACGCCGCTGATCAGGTCAGGGGGACTCGCTGCGTCCGTCTTACCCGAACCGCGCCCGTCAGGAAGCGGGTTCCCCCGGCGATCCGCTTGTCGGGCGGCCCGACGCCCGG
>BOJX01000147.1 GCA_016860685.1 Planctomycetota bacterium | reverse complement strand
CGGAACCTGCTGGCTGCGGTCCCCCCGGCGCCGCTGCCGGATGACCGACGGATTCGCGGATGAGCGGCAACCGGTGCGGCGGCAAGCGTCTTAGGCTCTGCGGCGAGCGCCTCAGGCGCCGCGCCGCGCGGAGGCGCAGCGACGCACCCGCCACCAGCGCCGTTAAGGCTGACGCCGGTATCCGTGGTGCATTCCCGGCGGCGCGGCGACAGACCCGTCCGATCGAAGCGACGCACCGGGGCGCTCCGTCGCCGCGCGATCCTGAGGCGTCGCCGCCCCCTCGACCGGTGTTGAACCGGTGCGGTCGGCGGGAACGCCTTCGGGCGACCTGCGGGCCTGCTCCTGCTGACGGGCGAGGTTGCCTTGTTCCGCCGCCATCGCGGACAGGAGCTTGCTCATCAGCGCCGGCGACTGCCCCGCGATCAGGATCGCTTTCCCGTAATCCTCGCGGGCCCGGGCGTGATCCCCGAGTTCCGTCGCACAATTCCCGCGCAGAACCAGGGCGCTGACGTTGTCCGGAAACAACTCGAGCACGCGGTCCAGATCGGCGATCGCCGCCGGATGTTCCGATCGCATCATCCGCGCCATCGCCCGTCCGAGCATCGCCAGAACCGCGTCCGGTCGGCGCTGCAACGCCTCGTCGAACGACGCAGCGGCCGCGCCCGTATCCCCGAGATGCAGCTCGACGACCCCGCGCAGGGTGCGCCCGAGGTCAATCTGAGGATCGAGTTCCAGCGCCTTGGCGATGTCCTCGCGCGCCGACTCCGCCCGCCCGGCCATCAGACGCGCCACCGCCCGCAACAGGTACGCATGCGCGTCCTGAGGATGCCGCTGGATGAATTCCGAGGCATCCGTCTCCATCAGATCGAAGCGCTCCGTCCGGCCGTAAAGCAAGGCGCGCACGTATCGCGCGGCGTCGTTGTTCGGGTCGCTGTCGATCAGCAGCGTGATCAGGTCGAGGTGACGCTGCGGCGCCGCGTCGTCCTCCAGCGCCCGGATCAGAACGTCCAGCTTCGGGTCCGGCTCCAGCGGATCGAACACCAGCACCAGGTCGTTGAGCGGACCGGCCTGCGTGAACACGTCCGCCGCCGCCAGCCGGCTTAACCCCTCGAGCGTCCCCAGGTCACCCGCCTGCACGTTCATCGTCAGGAGGTTGGCGACGCTCCCCGTGATCCCCTCGGCCTGCGACACGATCGACGGCGCGCTCCGCTCGACGATCCCGCGCCCAGCATCCAACACCAGCGACTCCGCCGGAAAGACGCGCGCCAGCATCGCGCTGACTGGGTCGCCGGGGCGCACGCCCGGACGCGGACGGCTCCCGGACGGCGATTGCGGTCCGTCGACCCCGCGCCCCGGACCCGGACGCGGCGGCGGCGGTCCCGGCGGCGGTTCCGACGGATCCGGCGCGTTCACGACGGGACGCTCAATCCGGTCGCCGCCTTCCACCAGCGTGCCGTCACGCTGAATCCGGCGGATCGTGTCCCGCTGACGGACAATCACGTACGCGCCGCACGCCACGATCAGCAGCACCGCGGCCGCGACCACGCCGAACTTGTGACGCGCCAGGAAACGCCTTCCCCGCTCAACCGCGCCCGCCCGACGAGCCTTGATCCGACCGCGCGACAGGTACGCGTTCAGGTCGTCACGAAACTCGTGCGCCGTGGCGTAACGCCGCAAGGGGTCGCGCTCCAGGCTCTTCAGGCAGATCGTCTCCAGATCCCCCGGAATCCGCTCATTGACCAGCCGAGGGGCGCGCACATCGCCGGTCAGAATCTGCGTGATCACCGTCTCGCGCGTCCGCCCCGAAAACGGCGGGTGCAGCGTCATCCACTCATACAGCGTCGCGCCCAGCGAGTAGATGTCGCTGCGCGCCGTCACCGTCCCGTCCCCGCTGATCTGCTCGGGCGCCATGTAAAGCGGCGAGCCGACGACCTCGCTGGTCATCGTGATGCCCGGCTGCTCGATGATCCTCGCCAGCCCGAAATCCGTCAGCAGCAGCCGGCCGTCGCGGCTGAGCATCAGGTTATGCGGCTTGATGTCGCGGTGAATGACCCCCTGATCATGCGCGTACGCGAGCGCGTCGGCGATGCGCGAAAGCTGCGCCGCAATGATCTCGAACCGGTCTGACGCCGCCGACCACGCTCCGCTGCCGGCCAGCATCACCGCCGTGTCTTCAGCGGAAAGCTCGCGCGCCTTCGGCGCCGGCATTGTCCCCGAACCCGTCCGGTTCAATATGCGCGTCGCGTCAAGATCCTCTTCCGGCGCCTCCAGCCCCGCGCGCTGGCGCTCCTCGCGGATGATCTCGTGAAGCCCCCGCCCCTCGATCAACTCCATCGCGTAGTAGTAAATCCCCTGATCCTCGCCCAGCGCGAAGATCGGAACGATGTTGGGGTGATGCAGCTTCGCCGCCGCCTGCGCCTCTCGCTGAAAACGCACGACGTTCCCGCGCGATCCGGCGATGTGTGGCGCAAGAACCTTGACCGCCACCAGCCGCCGCAGCGACTGCTGCCACGCCTTGTAAACCGTCCCCATCCCGCCGCGCCCGATCATCTCGCGCAGCTCGAACTCGCCGATCACCTGTCCGGGACGGTTCACCCCGGACCCCGTGGCGTCGAAAGGCGCGCGTTCCGCAGCGCCGTTGGGCGGCGGGTTGGTGGAGGGTTCATTTGTCGACACACAGGCCTCCTGCGCGTTCCCGATCCTCTGCTCCCGTTATTGACGAAACCGCGTCCTGCCGTCCCGCCAGATTGCGCCAATTCCCGCGAACTTCCCGATTAAAGCCGCGGGTCACCGGGCATTCCGCTCAGGTAGATTCGCAGACCTCCGGGCAATATGCGATTCAATTTCGCTCCACCGATTATAACCCCGCCGACGCACTCAGGTTGGGACCGCGCCGATGTTCGCATCGAGCTGACGGCCCTCGCGAGGCTCACACACCCCCAGCCGCTTCTTAACTTTAATGAACATAATATGTTAAGTGATTCAGAGTATCACCGGGCGGTCCGCCCCCTGGTCTGAGGGTTTTCTACTCATGCAGTCCGCACGCCGCGGGCGGGTATGCTCCGCTCCCGTGTAGACGACCAAGGCGGAAGTACGTTTGCACCACCTGACGCACGTACTCGCGTTCAGAAGGGCTGACCTCACGAATCTGACGTGCGGGGACGCCCATCCAGACCGTCCCCGCCGGGATCGTCGTTCCGGGCGTCACCAGCGCACAAGCTCCGATAATGCATCCCTCACCCACGTCGCACCCGTCCAGCACCACCGCTCCCGTTCCGATCAGAGCCTCGCGCCCGACCCGACGACAATGCACCACCACCCGGTGACCGATCGACACCTCATCCTCGATGTGCAGCGGGACGCCGGTCTGCGTGTGAATGATCGTCCCGTCCTGCACGTTGACCCGGCGCCCGATCCGGATCGCGGATACATCTCCGCGGATCATCACATGATGCATGATCGTCGACTCGTCCCCGATCGAAACGTCGCCGCCGACGTACGAGGTCGGCGCGATGTATACGTTGCGGCCGATCCGCGGCAGGCTGCCCCCGCCTTTTCCTTCGTTCATACCCTGCCTCACACCTGGTTGCGGTCACAAGACGGACACGTTCATCAACCCACGCCCCGACCGGAGCTTCGCTGGCGCCGCATCCCCCGGACAACAAGGTTACTTGATCGTCAGACCTCCTGAAAAAGCGATCCCAGATGACGGTATCGCACTACGGCGAGGAACCCTCGCCCCTCTCCGGCTCACCCGTCCCGGGCGCCGTGAGAAACTCAGGAAGATAAAACGGCGAGCCGTCGGAAATGTGCTGAATCATGCGGGCGACGATCGACCCGGTCAGTTCGCGAACGCGCTGCGGCGGATACCCGGCGGCGGCGAAATCCACGATCCCGCCGTCCGCGTGACAATCCGAGCATTCCAGCGCCTCGGTCCGCCGCAGCGGGTGCAGCCGATCGACGAGATTTTTTCTTTCGGCGTCGGTCATCGCGCCAGCGGCCGCGCGGTAGGGCTCGATCTCACGTTCCACCCCAGGATGCGCCAGGATCGGCGCCTCGGTGTCCGCGCCGCGCAGGGCGAGCTTTGCGCCGTACTCGCCACGGAAGTAGCGGGGCAGAACCGCTCTCGCCCCGGCAAGAAAGTCCGCGGTTTCGACCGCTTCCGGCGACAGACGGCGCAGATGATCCGCCAGCGTGGTGAGGATCTCGCCGTCCTGGGCCTCGACCGCCGCGCGGCGCAGGAGGTCCACGAGCACGCGACGGGCGTCTTCGTCATACCCTCCGGGTTGGTCCTCGATCGACAAGAGTTTCGCGTAAGTTTCGAGCACGGCCGGTACGCCTCGGGACGCGCCTGTTGCCGGGTCATACCAGGTCAGGTTCAGCGGTTGCTCTTCTGTCTGCATGTGACAGACGCCGCAGTGCAGGCTCGTGGCGTGCATGTTGAGAAAGGCCCGGACCTCCTTGCGCTCCGCGTGAGGCAGCGGAGGGTGACACCCGCTGGTCGTGCAATTGTTCGCCCGGTCCGGCTGGATCCACGTGTCGAGACGATGATAGTGCGAAAGCGGTGCTCGAGCGTGCTCCGCCGTCCGCAGCCCCGCCCACGCGGCGCGGTCGGTCTCGAGAACACGGCGGTCCAGGCGCCGCGGAAGCTGCGTCACTTGCGCCGGCGCCTCTGCCGGAAGCATCAACGTGTAAACCAGGTAGCGGAACGCCAGAAAGCTCGAGTACCCGATCAACCCGATCAGGGCGAGCGCGTAAACCCGCTTCCCGACGGCGCGCCCGGCGCGACCCAGCGCGCCCAACCACCTGATCGCGCGACCGCGCGACGATCCGCTCATGTCGCGCCTCCCTCCTCGTGCGGATGCAGCCCCAGCTCCCGCGCAGCGTCTTCAACAAACGCGGCGTGTCCTTCGATGAGCTCCCCCGGCGGCGTTGTTCCGGTGATCGTCGCCGGCGACAGCGGAAACACGTGGGGCGAAAGCATCACGTTGTACGTGTGCAGGATGCCGACGTGGACAAGCGCGAGAAACGCCTCGTACGTGTGCGCAATCGCCGCGAGGTTGAACACCCGGCCCGACATCAGGTGCGACGCCGTCTGCTCGCCCCAGAGAATCATGCCCGTGACGCCGAGGATCATCGTCCCCCAGAAGACCCCGATGTACTCGAACTTCTCCTTCAGCGCAAAACGCCCGAACTTCGGACGATCGGACCGCAGGAAGAAAAGATAGGCCAGAAGATGCCGAAGCTTCCGCAGATCATCCAGCGTCATCCACATCGGCAGCGCCAGCAGTGACGCCAGCATGCCGGTCGGCTGTCCGTCCGGACCGGGTCGTCGCGAGCGCCGCACCACCAGCAGCATCGTGTGCATCATGTGAGCGAGGAAACCCAGCACCAGCAGGATCCCCGCCCAGTGATGCAAGGCCCGCGCCGCCGCCAGCCCCCCGAACCCGCGGATCAACCACGCCGACCACCTCTGATCCGCAAACTTCAGCGGAAAGCCCGTGAGCACCAGCAGCACGAACAACCCCGCCAGAATCCAGTGTTGAATCCGCTGCGGAACGGTGAAGCGCACCAGCCGACGACGCCCGTCCGGACGCGCCATCAACCGATCGGTCAGTTCACGCACGTGCTCGTCGCGCGGCGACTCGCGCCCGGCGACAAGCTGCACCAGTTCAAGCACGGCCAGAATCGCGGACGGCCCGAACGTCAGCGTCGTCAGCAGGATGAACGCCGCCGCCAGCAGGTACTCGATCGTTCCGCGCGACGCCGCCAGATCGAGATGCACACCGGTGTCCGCCAGGCTGGGCGACGCCCCGGGGTGGCAGGCGATCGTGCTGCATGTCGTCGGGAGCCGATCCGTGTGCGTCGGAGAGGCCGGGTCGGTATGCGCAAGCATCGCGTGAACATCGCGGTTGCCTGAAGCATGACACGAAATGCATGACGCGGTCGACTCGTCCCCGAGAAGCGCCGCCTTCCCGTGAAAGGTGCGCATGTAGCTCGCCACCGCGTCGTGACGATCGGGTTCAGCGTGAAACGCCGGGTCGCTGTGGCACACGGCACAGACCTGCGCGACATCCAGCGTCGATCGCGACGGTTGAAGCCGGGCGGCCACGTGCTTCAACGCGTACGCCACGTCCACGCCGAGCTGGTCCTTATGACACGTCGTGCAACGTGCGAGGGCATCATCCCCGAACATCGCCACTTGCGGCAGCGCGCGCTCAATCCCGCGGAACACCGGCTCGTCATGACAGTAAAGACAGGCGGACTGGTCCTGCGCCAGCAGCGGACCTTCCGACAGAGGCAAGCCCCGCATGATCGCGGGGTCATGCACGCCGCCGCGAAGCGCCTCGGCGACTCCCGCATGACTGAACGTCGTCATCACGCCGGATGCCCCGGCGACGTGGCACGTCCGCGTGCAGTCCACGCGCGACACCGGCGCATGAGGAACCACGCGAACCTCCTCGCGCGGGTGGCAGTCGGTACAGGCAAGTCGCGCGTGCGGACCAGCCAGATCATGCATGTACGACGGGTCGACGAAGAAAACGTGCAACTCGTCCCGCTGCCGGTCGTAACGCGAAAGCCCGCGAAACTGGTGGCACAACAGGCAGTTGTCCGGATCGACGCTCTGCGCGACGCCCGACGTTGCGGCGGCCGGCTCCAGCAACAGGCACAGGCTGACGAGATACGTCCTTTGCATCGGCATCCGTCGCAGTTCGTCGAACCGGAGCGCGATCGTCGGTTCGGTCCGCGACGGATTGTAAGCCCCCGTCAACGTGTCGCCAGCGACAGGGCAAAGTGATGACTCGAAATCCGCATTCGATTGCGAAGGTAAAATCGGTGTGCATCAAAGCGCTGCACGCCGGAATCGAGGTGAAACTCGTCGCACCCCTCCTGACGCGCCAG
>BOJX01000146.1 GCA_016860685.1 Planctomycetota bacterium | reverse complement strand
TGCGGCCGGTCACCCCGGCGAGGCGCGCGGGCCACGGATGCTCATCCGAAACCTTCGATCCTTCGGCGTACGAATCCCCCAGCACAACGATGTCGTACTGCGGGAGGTCCGTCGCGTTGCGGAACCCGCGGCGATCACACGTCAGCGTCGCCGCAAAATCCGGGAACCCCGGCGGCACCACTTCGTACGAGCGCGTCGCCTCGGGAAGATCGCGCACGAACAACTCGGCCGCGCCGACTTCAGGAGCGCGGAACCCGGGCGGACGGTGGTACGCAAGCGTATCCTTGATGTAGTACTCAGGCGCGCCCCACCGAAGCACGAGATCGACGGCGCACGTCGGAAGGAAGACGACCCCGCACGTCGCCGCCACGCCCAGCAGTCGCCGACGACGGCCTCGCGGAGTCGCCCCCGTCCCGACGACCAGCACTCCCGCGGAGATCAGCGCCACCCCGATGATCCACGTAAAGTGCTCCCGGGAATAACGCCCCAGCAGTACGTGGCGGTCACGCGCCACCAGTGTCGCCACGTCGCTGGGGATCAACCACAGCCCAAGATTGACCCCCGCCGCGATCACCGCCAGCAGGATCCTGCGAACCCTCAACTCGCGTTGCATCATGTTCGATCCTTGTCGCCGTGTCCCCCGAAACGACCTCCAACCCGTCGCCGACGGTCCGCAGGTGCTCTTAACCGGTGACGCATGATACGGATGCGGAACTCCTCAGGCGAATCCGACGCCGCGGATTCCCCGAAATCGCCCGCCTTCGGCCTGGAACCGACGGCATCACCACATCCAGCTCCCGGCAAGCCCGGGGAAACGCCTCTGTTTGAGGCGTGCATTCTTCCGACATACAATAAGGGAGTCCCGCGGCGGGTCGGCGGCAGGTCATGACCGGCCGGCCGTCGGATGCAAAGGAGTTCCGTCATGTCCTGGGGCATGTGCATTCAGGCATTCCTGGAGATGCCGGGTGGTGGGGAGTGGCTGCTGATCGCGTTGATCGGCCTGCTGATCTTCGGCCGCAGGCTCCCGGAGACGGCGCGGTCGCTGGGCCGCAGCATCGCCGCGTTCAAGGAAGGCCTGCGCGACGCGCGGGATGAGATTGAAAGGTAAACCGATGAATGTTCCCGCGATCCTCGGCCTGCCCGCCGGAAGTGAGTGGTTGCTGATCGCCTTGGTCGCGCTCCTGTTGTTCGGGCGGCGACTGCCGGAAGTGGCTCGCTCCTTCGGCAAGAGCATCGTCGAGTTCAAGAAGGGCATGCGCGACATCAAGGATGACGTCGAGTCTGCGACGACCGACGAGCCGAAACGGTCGCTGCCCGGAGCAGATCCTGCGCCGACCTCGAAAGCACGATCGGATGAAAAGGCGCACGTCTGACGTCCCCGGGCAGGTTCCCACGGCGGGATAGGATCCTTCCGGCGTCCTCGATCGGTGTCGCCGTGTCAGGTTGAAACGCGAAACGACCGGTCGAACGCCTTGTCGAAATCGTACACGTCCGCGAAATCCTCCAGCGCGTCGCCGGGCTGCTTCTGCATCTGTCCCCGCTCGATCGCCTCGAAGACGATCCGCCCGAAGTCAAGCGTCGCCCGCACTCCCCAGCGCTGAAGCACCGCCCGCGCCATCAGGCCCCACTTCTGCATCGCCAGATCCCGCAATCCCCAGCAAAGGTCGCCTCCGCGGACATGACGGTTGAGCTTCTCCGGTCCGCCGATCATCTGGATCGCCGAGACGACGCGCGGCGGCAGGCCTCCCTCGCCGTGCAACGCCGTCAGATCCTCCCAGTCCAGCCCGTGATCCTCCACGAATTTCGCGAGGAACTCGAACGCACGCGGCGTCGGTCCGTGAACCTGCTCGATCGTATGCGCCAGCCCTTCCCGAACGAACTGCAGCGCCTCCGGTGCGTAGGACGGAACCCCCTCTCGCATGACATCGTCGGGTTGTCGGATCAGCGGCGCGGACATCGCTTCGTCTCTGAATTCACTCCGAGCGCTCGTGCGAAACCGAAATATCCCCTGCCTTTTTCGGGTCCAAGGCGGAACGGGGCTCAGCGACGCCAACTCTTTAAACTCTCCCGGCGGGCTTCCCGAAAGCCCTTCATGTTCTCTTCTCGGCATTGCATCATACGAAACCCCAGCGCCGCGTTTCAACCGGGGGGCCGCTCCTGAGGCTTGTCCCCGCTGCCGCCGGGTTCCGCATCGCTCCGATCAGGCGACGAAGGACCGGACCCGCCTTTCCCTTCCGTGGAACCCCCGTCTTGCGACCGCCGAGCTACGCCGCGCCTGACTCGTTGGAAACGCCGGCCCCGACCCGTCGCACTTCCCTCGCCGGGAGGCGTTCCGCCCGGCGTACCCGTCTCGGAAGAAGTCCCGCTGGCGGTCCCGCCGGAGTCGTCAGCTTTCCTCGGCGGAATCTCTCGGCGGACCGTCCGGCGGCGCATCCGCCCCCGGGACGCGGAACCGGCGTCCCGGGATGCCGGACCACACCGCTCCGGCGAGGAAGCCGGACGCTGTAACTCCTGAGAGGCGGATTGCTCTTGCGGCGGCGGAACCGCCCTTTCAGCCGACGACCGGCCTTCCGCATCCGCCGCCAGCGCACCCGCGCCGTCGGAGGAACCCGCCTGCGACGGCGCGCCTTCCTGACGCGGGCGGCGCCCCTCGAACCCGTGACGGGGCGGACGGGCCGCCTCTCCGCGCCCACGCTCCACGCCCGCACGCGGATCCTCGACGGACGCCGTGCGTTGCGGCTCCCCCGGCAGCACGTCCTCGATCGTCACCGTGATCAGCTTGTCCTCGAACGTCTGAACCTGCACCAACTGCGTCAGAATCTGCCGGTTGACGACCACGCCGTCGCCGTGCGCCGTGCGGATCCGCGCCCCGAGGCGCGGAAGCTTCTTCGCCAGCTCCTCGTACGACTCATGCTCATATCGCAGGCAGCACTTCAACCGACCGCAGCGCCCGGACACCTTCGACGGATCCACCGTCTGCTTCTGAAGCTTCGCCATCTTCATCGAGACCGGCTTGAGCGTCTTGAGGAACACCTTGCAGCAGCATTCCCGACCGCACGTCTCGTAATCTGCCAGCAGCCGGGCTTCATCCCGCGCGCCGATCTGCACCATCTGAATCCGCGTCTGAAGCTCCGCCAGCAGATCCCGCACCAGGTCGCGGAAGTCGATCCGACCCTCGGCGCTGAAGTAAAAAATCGCCCGCTCCCCCCCGAAGAGCAGCTCGCACTCGATCACTTTGATCGGAAGTCCGTACTTCTTCGCCAGATCGCGGCACAGCTCCCGGTGTGCGGGGATCACGCTTTGAAGACGGGCGTACTCCGCAAGGTCGGCCCGGTTCGCCTCGCGCAGGATGCGCCCCGCATCAAAAAGAAACGACTCCTCGCCGCTGTTGCGGACATACTCCTGCACTTGATCGCGGGTCACGGATTTCGAGCACCCGTTGCACACCAGCGACACCTGCTCGCCGATCTCCAGACCCCGGGACGTCTGAATCACCACCCGCGCCCCGCACGTGAATTTCATGTTCGACGGGTACGTGAATTCGCCGATGTGCTTCATGTACCCGTAACGAACCGCCGTCGTCGGGTAGATCTTCTCCAGACCGTTGCCGCAGCGCGAGTCCTCCTCGCCCGAACCGCACGACGAGCAGCCCGTCCGCGCCTTATGCTCCGGCTCAAAAACAGGCAACGATTGAAGTATTTCGTCTATGTTGATTCGAACCAATGCAAGACCCCCGACCGGTCCGGGCACCACCGGCGACGGGGAGTATACGGGCGGCAGGTGCGCCGCGATACCGATCGCCGGAATAAAGGCGCTCCCGCGACCCAACCGCACCCGTCAGGAAATGCCGCAGCCTGAGGCTCCACGTAACTCCGGCTCCCGGACGTTGAGTTTGTATGAGCATACAAGATACGGAGAAATCGCTGGGGAGCGCCCCGCCTCGCTGGCGTAGCCGACCCTCACGTGTCTCGCAGGAGGATCGAAGCGTCGTTCCCCCCGGAGGGATGACCCGGGGGTCGTCGCCCCGGAAGATCCTCCGATGTTCATAGCCCCGGAAGGGGCGCCGGGAAACAGCCCAGCCCGCCAGGGCTGGGAAACCGTCGCTGACAAACCGGGAGTCCCGGAGGGACGACAGAAGTTCAAGGGGAGCGGTGGTCGTCGCGCCGCTGATCTGCCGTTCCACCCGGGCCCCAGCGCACGTCGCCCCGCCATGCCACGATCTCTGCGCGGGACGGCGCCTTCATTCCGTCACGGTTGGACGCCGTCGCCCGTCGCCTGCACGCTCCACAGCAACGGAACCAGCAGCGAGGTCGTCAGCCACATCGTCACGTTCAGCGGAATCCCTACCCGGAAATAATCCGTGAAGCGGTAGCCTCCCGGTCCGTATACCATCAGGTTCGTCGCGTATCCGATCGGCGTCGAGAAACTCGCCGACGCCGCCATCATGATCGTCACCGCAAAGGGCGTAAAATCGATCCCCAGCCGCTGGGACGCCGTAAACGCGATCGGAAACACCAGCGCCGCCGCCGCGTTGTTCGTGATCAGCTCCGTCAGGACCATCGTCACCCCGTAGACGACGAAGATCAGCAGCCACGGGTGACGGCCCGCCATCGCGATGATGTCCGCCGCCACCACTTTCGCCAGACCGCTGTCCTCCACCGCGTACCCCAGCCCCATCGAAGCCGCGATGATCGTCAGCACCTGCCAGTCCACCGACCGCCTCGCCACCGTCGTCGTGCAGCACCGCGTGATGATCATCAACCCCGCCGCCAGCATCGCCGCATGCATCATCGGCAGGAGGTTCGTCCCCGCCGCCACAACCATCCCGCCAAGGATCGCCACCGCCACGATCGCCCGGTCGTGACGCGGCGGCGTCGAATCCTCCACCTGGCTGACCAGATAAAAATCCCGCGAATTCCGATGCTGCTCGACAAACGACGGCGGCGCCTCCAGCAGCAACGTGTCGCCCGCCTCCACGATGATGTCGCCGATCTTCTTGCGGATCCGCTCCCCGTTCCGCCCCACCGCGATGACCGCCGCGCCGTAGGTCGTCCGGAACTTCGCGTCGCGGATCGTCTGACCCACGATCTTGCACGTGTTCGAGACTACCGCCTCGATCAGCCCTCGCTTCGACCGCGGCGCATCCAGCTTGAACACCTGGTTTGTCGCCGGAAGCAGCCCCCGGATCTTCTGAAGATCCACGATCGACTCGACGATGCCCGCGAAGACCAGCCGGTCCCCCCCCGTCAGCCGTTCCTGCGGACCCACCGCCGCAAGCACCCGACCCTCGCGCTCGATCTCGATCAGGTACATCCCCGGCAGATGTCGCAGCCCGGCCTCCTCGATCGACTTCCCCGCAACCGGCCCCCCGGGCTCCACCATCATCTCCACCGTGTACTCGCGCGGATCGTCCTGCACGCTGATCACCGGTTTGCGATCCGGCAGCAGCCGGCGGCTGACGAAAATCAGGTAGATCAGCCCCAGGATTGCACACGGGAAGCCGATCCACGTCACCGTGAACATCCCCAGCCCGCGCTCCCACCCCGGCTGCTTCTGCAACATGCCGTTGACCACGAGGTTGGTGCTCGTCCCGATCAACGTGCAGGTTCCCCCGAGGATCGTCGCGTAGCTGAGCGGAATCAGCAGCTTCGACACCGAGAACCGGCACTTCTTCGCCCACTCGCTGACCACCGGCAGCATCATCGCCACCAGCGGCGTGTTGTTCATGAACGCGCTCATCACGCACGACGGGACGGTAAGGCGAACCTGCGCCGATTGCAGCGACTTGGGAAGACCGAGGATGCGCTGCGCCAGAAACCCGATCCCCCCCGTCTCACGCAGGCCCGCGACCACGATGTACAACACCCCCACCGTCACCATGCCTTCGTTGGACAGTCCCGCCAGCGCCCGCTCCGTCGACAGCACGCCGAAAAGCATCAGCAGCGTCACCCCGCCGATCAGCACAATGTCCGGTGCGATCCGTGTGAAGATCAACGTTCCCAGAATCACGCCGATCACGCCCAGCGTAAACCACGCTTCCCAGCCCATCAGTTCCTCAACTCTCCCGCAGCGCGTTCAGGAACCGCCGCGCGACAGCCCCTGACCTCGCCTCCACGCCGGTCCCGATCGTAACGCAACTCGGATCATCTATCGACGCCGCAAACGCCGGATCATACTCCCCGGCGAGGATTGCGCGTTTCCCGCAGGTTTAGCGCCTTTCGCACGCCGCCTCCCCGCGGTAGAACTCCCGTCGAACCCCGGCCGACCGACCCGAGGCGCCCGCGGAGGCAGGACGGCAATCGCGAGGGGTCGCCCGCGAGGGGGTCGCCGCGTGAGGAGGCGTAACGAATGCTACGGTCAAACCGATGGCGGATCGTTCTGTTGAGCACCGGCCTTTGCGGGATTCTAGGCGCGGGCTGCGTCCGACGCACCCTCACCATCCAGACCGAGCCCAGCGGCGCCATCGTGCGCCTCAACGACCGCGAGATCGGACGCTCTTCCGTCACCGTCGATTTCGTCTGGTACGGTGACTACGACGTCCTGATCCGCAAGGAAGGATACAAAACGCTTCAGACGAACTGGGTCATCCCCACGCCCTGGTATCAGCACCCGCCGTTCGACTTCTTCGCCGAAATCCTCTGGCCCGGACGCATCATCGACGCGCACTCGCGCACCTTCCAGCTCGAACCCGAAACCCCTCCGACGCCGCAGGAATTGCAGGAGCGGGCGATGCAGACCCGAAGCGAAGCCCTCGGCCTCAAACCCACCGACGTCTCCCCCGAACCGTGATGGAGGTCGCAACAACCGGCTTCGAGTCGCCTCCGGATTGCGACGACCGTGAAGGGGCGCGTTCGATAGCGGTGGACGGTACGGGGACATGAAAAGCCCGGATCATTTGGAAACGCGGGCGCGCTCTGAAGGCTCCGGGCGAAGTTCACTCCCCCGCC
>BOJX01000145.1 GCA_016860685.1 Planctomycetota bacterium | reverse complement strand
GTCGTCGTGGCGGCGGGCGCGTCGCTGGCGGCGACGGATTTCTGCGCGGCACAAAGCCCCGGCGGCAAGCCCAACCTTCTGATCATCACGATCGACACGATGCGCGCCGACCACCTCGGGTGTTACGGGTATTTCCGTGACACTTCGCCGCACATCGATGCTCTGGCGAAGGAGTCGATTTTTTTCGAGCGCTGCATCACGCCGATGGCGCAGACGCTCCCCGTGCATACCTCGATTTTCACGGGGGTGTATCCGCGCGAGCACGGGATTGTTGCCAACATCGCCCAGGGCGGTTTGTATAAGCCGTCGGAAACTCTTGTGACCTTCGCCTCCGCCGTTGCAAAACAGGGATATCACACGGCGGGGTTCGTCAGCGCCGAACCGGTCAAGAAGATCGGGGGAATCGCGGCGGGGTTCGAGTACTGGTACGAACCTACGGACAAGAAGGTCGAGGCGGACTGGACGAACAAGAAGCTTTTCGAGTGGGCGGACGGCGGCGGACTGAAGGAGCCCTTTTTCATGTGGGTCCACTACTTCGACCCGCACGCGAATTACGAACCTCCGCCGCCGTATGACACGATGTTCACGTCCGACGAGGCGCTCGACCGGTACATGCGCGAACGAGGCTTCGGCGAGGAGGGGACGAAGGAGCGCTCCGGGGAGAAGGATAAGGCCGTCGTCAAGGTCAAGAAGTCGAAGGAGAGCATCAATCTTTATGACGGCGAGGTGCGCTGGACGGACGAGAACATCGGGAAGCTTTTTGCGAAGCTGAAGGAGAAGGGGGTCTGGGACAAAACGATCATTGTCATCACCGGAGACCACGGCGAGGGCCTCGGTCAGCACAACCTCACCGGACACGGCAACATCTGGCATGAGCAGCTTCATGTCCCGTTGATGATGCGCATCCCGGGTCAGGCGCCGCGCAAGGTGGCGACGCCGATCACGTCGCCGGACATTCTTCCGACGCTGCTGGCGCTGGTTCCGGCGCTGCCGGCGGGGGAATTTCTCAAGCAGACGACGGGCGTCAACGTGCTGGCGCCGGATCACAAGGCGGACCGGCCGCTGTATGCGCAGCTCCCGGGCAGCCGGACCGTGATGGTGCAGTCGCTGACGGTCGGGGACTGGCGCTACATCATGCACCCGAAGGGCGACCGGCTTTTCAACCTCAAGGACGATCCTTATGAGTTGAAGAACGTCCTCGACCAGCACAAGGACCGCGCGACGCAGATGCGTAAGGAGCTCGAGCGCATCGTGCATGAGCAGATGGCGCTCGGTCAGAAGCACGGCGGCGGGCAGATTCTCAAGAATGCGGAGACCAGCAAGGCGGTTCGCAACCTGGAGGGCCTCGGGTACGGCGAGGAGGGCACGGAAGAAGACGACCACCCGGAGTACGACGACGGGCATGACCACGGCGACGAGGGCAAGAAGAAAGCCGGCGCCGGCGAGAAGACCGAGAAGACGAAGAAGGAAAAGAAGGACGACGAATAACCGGGCGCCCGCGGCGCGACCGGCTGACGAAATCCCGGGACGGGCAGCATTTCGCCGGAAAGGGGCGAGGCTGTCCGTCCCGGCCTTTTCCGGCGTTCGAGCGCCGCGGTCCCGGTTTCCGCTCGCCGCCCGGACCCGGTTTGTCCCGCCGCTTTGTGAAATCCGCGGGGGCGACGATAATCGCCGGTCTTGCCGGCAGGCGCGTCGCGCACGGCGGGAGCGGATCATGAAAGAGATTCACGGACAACTCAAGGCGGACGGACGGCGTTTTGCCCTGGTGGTCAGTCGCTTTAACGAGTTCATCACGCGGCATCTGGTGGACGGGGCGGAGGACGCTTTGCGGCGGCACGGGGCGCGGGAGGGGGATCTGACGCGTGTGTACGTGCCTGGCGCGTTTGAATTGCCGCTTGCGGCACGGAAGGTGGCGGAATCCGGGAAGTTTCATGCGGTGATCGCGCTGGGCTGCGTCATCCGGGGGCAGACGCCTCATTTCGAGCATGTCGCCGGAGAGGCGGCTCGCGGGCTGGGCTGGGTCGCGCTGCACACGGGCGTGCCGACGTCTTTCGGAGTGTTGACGTGCGACACGCTCGAGCAGGCGATCGAGCGCGCCGGGAGTAAAGCCGGGAACAAGGGCGCAGACGCCGCCGTGACGGCGATCGAGATGATCGGCGTGCTGGAGCAGGTGGCGCGGCTGGAGTAGCCCGGGGGATGAGCGTGGATCCGGAAGCGTTGACACCCTTGCATCACGCCCCCCGACGGGTGGGGCGCATCCTCGCGCTGCAACTGATGTGTCAGGTGGAGATTCTCGGGGACGAGGGGTGGTCGCAGGCGCCGGAGTTTCTCGCCGAGAGCGGCGCGCCGCCGGAGTCCGTGCGGTATGCGCGGGATCTTGCGTCGCGGGCGTGGAGCAGCCGCGAGGCGTGGGACCGGCGGATGACGGCGGCGGCGCCGCAGTGGCCGGCGGAGCGCATGTCCAGCGTTGAGCGCAACATTCTTCGCATCGCAGTGGAGGAAATGATGAGCGGCATGGTTCCGCCGAGGGCGGCGATCGACGAAGCGATCGAGATTGCACGGGAATTCGGCGGGGCGGATTCGCCGCGCTTTGTCAACGGCGTGCTGGACGGCATCTACCGGAAGATGCGTGAGGAGACGGGGGAGGCGTAGCGGCGGACGACGATGGGTTTATTTGAGCGATTCAAGCAGGGATTAAGCAAGACGCGCGAGAAGCTGGCGGGGGGATTCCGCGCCGTGCTGCGCATCGGACAGAAGATCGATCAGAGCACGCTCGATCGTCTTGAGGAGTCGATGCTGCTGTCCGATTTTGGTCCTGCCACCACCGCCGCGTTGATTCAGACCGCCCGCGACGGCTGGAAGAGCGGTCAGATCAAGGAAGAACACGAGGTTATCGACTACCTCAAGCAGAGAATCATCGAGCGCTGGCCGGAGGACGATCGGTCGCTGAAGTACGCGGCGAGCGGTCCGACGGTCATCCTCATGACCGGCATCAACGGATCGGGAAAGACGACGAGCGTGGCGAAGCTGGCGCACTGGCTGACGGCGCAGGGAAAGAAGGTGATTCTCGGAGCGTGCGACACGTACCGGGCGGCGGCGGTCGAGCAGCTTTCGGTCTGGGCGCAGCGGACGGGCGTGCAGATCGTCAAGCATGATCAGGGGGCCGACCCGGGCGCCGTGGCGTACGACGCCTGCGATGCGGCCCTGGCGAGAAATGCGGACGTGCTGCTGATCGACACGGCGGGGCGTCTGCACACGCAGGATCACCTGATGCGGGAACTCGGGAAGATCCAGCGCGTCGTCGAGCGCAGGATCGAAGGCGCGCCGCACGAGGTTCTGATCGTGCTGGACGCCACGATCGGGCAGAACGCGCTTCAGCAGGCGCGGATGTTCTCTGAGCACGTGCGCATTACCGGAATTTTCCTGGCGAAGCTCGACGGCAGCGCGAAGGGCGGAGTCGTCGTCTCAATCCGCGACGCGCTCCAGGTGCCGGTGAAGTTCGTCGGTCTCGGCGAGAAGCCCACCGACGTTGAGGCGTTTGATCCGGGAACGTTCGTGGAAGCCTTGTTCGCGGAGTAGGTCGCCGTCGAAAGCGTAGGGGCGTGTTCACGCGCGTCGCGGATCGAGGGAAGAAAAAGCGGAACATGCGCATCCCACCGGTGGAGTTCCTGATCTGGGCGAAGCGACATCGCCGTGTGCGCTACGAGATGACGCTCAGCGGCGCGCCGCCGGTCGATCTTGCCGATTTGGACGCCGGACCCGAGCACGTCGAAATCCGGATCCGCGGCGTGGACGGCGACCCGCGGATCATCGACGCCGTTGCGCGTCGTTACGGCGTCGATCCGCGCGGCGTTGTTCCCGTGCCGGGCGCGAGCGGCGGGAACTTCGTGGTGATGGCGACGGCGGACCGGACGAGGCCGATCCTGATCGAGGAGCCGGTTTACGGACCGATGCGCCGCGCGGCCGCCTTCTTCAACGCGCGCCTCATCCCCCTCGCGCGCCGACCGGAGCAAGACTTCCGCTTTGATCCGCAGGAGCTTCGTGCGGGGCTTCAGGCGGGCGCGGGGGTCGTGTATCTGAGCAACCTGCACAACCCGTCGGGGCAGCCGATCGACGCGCGGCAGATGCGGGAGATCGCAGGCGCGGCGAATGAGTTCGGCGCCCTCGTCGTCGTGGACGAGGTTTATCTCGACTACCCCTACGTCAACCTCGGCGCGCCGCGGTGGACGGCTGCGTCGCTCGCCGACAATGTTGTCGTGGTCAATTCGCTCACCAAGGTCTACGGCGCGGGGGCGCTGCGACTCGGGTGGCTGATCACCACGCCCGCGCGGGCTCGGCATTTCCGGCGGATGATGGATTATCTCAATGTCGAGCATCCGGCGCCGGCGACGTCGCTGGGTCTGCGGGCTTTCGAGCGGATCGATCGGCTCGAGGCGCGGACGCGGGAGTTGTATGTCCGTGCCCGTCCGATCGTGGCGGACTGGCTTGCCTCCTGTCCGCAATTGCATGCTTATCCGAATCACGGCGCGATTTTCGAGTGCGTGCGTCTGCCGGACGGTGTCAAGGCCGGCGACCTTTCGAAGCTTCTCTACCGCGAATATCAGACGCGCGTGGTTCCGGGAGAGTTCTTCAACCTTCCGGATCACCTCCGCGTGAGCACGACGCTGCCGCCGGACGATCTTCGCATCGGGCTGGCGAACATCGCCGAAGCCGTCCGCCGGCTGCAGCCGTAGCCGGTGCGGGGCGCAAGGCTGATCCTGCATTCCTCGCGGGGTTTTTTCCGGGTGTACAACTTTGTCGCGCCTCCAACCTTATTCGGTTGGCGCTGTCTTACGGACGGATCGGCGGTCAGCGTGGCCGCCGGAACCTTCGGGGACAACCTGAAAAAGGAGGCTCGACGATGTTCGGCGCAAAAAAACTCGGTGGAAGGAAGACCTTTCGCCTCGCGCCGTGGCTGTGTGCAGCCGGCGGGGTGATGTGCGGTGCGGCGATGCCCGCGCGGGCGGATCACACGTGCGGTCCGCAGTGTCGGCGGGTCTGGGTGGCGCCGGTGTACGAGAAGCGATCGCGGGTGGTTGTGACTCCGGCGAAGTACGAGGACGTGGTTCGCCGCGTCTGGCGCGAGCCGGTGTACGAGGAGCGGCGCGTTGTGACGAAAGTTCCGGCGGAGTTTCGGTGGGTTGAACGTCCCGTGTACGATTCCTGCGGGCGCGTGATCGGATATGAGCGGGTGGAAGAACTGGTTCACCCCGCGTATGACCGCTGGGAAGTGCATAAGATTCTGGTCTGCCCGGGTCGGTGGGAGGAAATCCGCGAGCGCGTGCTGGTTTGCCCGGAGAAACGCGAAGTGATCTGGGAAGACGTGCTGGTGTGCGAAGGGTACTGGAAAATGATGTGCAACGATCGGCCGATTCCGCTGATCGAGGATCTGAAAAACAGCACCCGTCCGCACGCCCGTCCGGTGTCGCCGATCACGGTCCGGCCGATCGGCGGGGGATACGGGGGGCACGGATTCGGAACCGACCGGGATGGTTTTGAGCGGGCCGGGTTCGACTTCCGGTTCGAGGATCGCCTCGGCGGGGTGGAAAGGGATCGCGGGTTCGAGTTCCGTGGCGGGAATACGAAGCGGATTGAGATTCCGGCGAAAGCGCCGGTGAGCAAGCGTCCGGCGGCTGCGGGACGGTGACGGGGAAATAACGCGCCGGTGATACGGCGTGTATGATCGGCGTGCAACGGCGCCCCCTCCTTTCGGGTTCATCCGAGGGGAGGGGGCATGTTGCTTTTGCGGTCCGATGTTATCATTCTCCCGGGTCGCGGCGTCCGGCTCCGCCGCGCTCCAATTGCAACGATGCATCGCATGCTGGGGATCTTTTTTAATGTTTTTCGCACGCGAGGGTGCGCGTGAAATCCTGATCGCCACGTTTTTGCTGGGGATGCTCGGGTGGCTGGTGAGCCTGGTCTGGTGGCCCCTGGTCATTCCTTTCGGGCTGATCTGGCTGTGGGCGCTGGCTTTTTTTCGCGATCCGCCGCGGCGAGTTCGCGTGCGAGAAGGCGAGCTTTGCTCTCCGGCTGACGGGCGCGTGACCGAGATCACCGAGCTGGGTCATCACGAGATTCTCGGGGGACCGGCGGTTCGCATCGGGATTTTCCTGAGCATTTTCGATGTCCACATCAACCGCGCGCCCTGCACCGGGCGCGTTCGGTCGTTGACCTACGAAGCGGGCGAATTTCTGGATGCGCGCCATCCGGAATCTGGAAAGCGCAATGAGAGCAACAGTATTCTGCTGGATCCGGAATCGCCGCTTCCGGGTCCGGTCGAGGTGCGCCAGATTGCCGGGAAGGTGGCTCGCCGAATCATCTGTCGAGTCGTCGCACATCAGTCTGTCGCGGCAGGAGAGCGCATCGGGCTGATCAAGTTCGGCTCCCGGACAGAATTGATCCTCCCAAAGACCGCCGGAACGCGCATTCTGGTCTCGATCGGAACGCGTGTTTATGCGGGTTTGACAATTCTGGCGAGTCAGAACCCCCCGGTCTGAAACGTCATCGCCCCGGATCTGCGATCCTGTGCTAACCGATCCCGTCGTTTCGGAGCATAACTTATTTTATTTTAATACCTTATATCATTCTTCCGGGTCGGTTTTCCGGGTGGCAACAAGCCTGAATCTGAGTACAATGCCCGGTCGCCCGTACCGTCAGTCTTTCTTCATCGGACGACGGGAGCGGGTAGGGATTTCTCGTCATGCCTGCGGTAGGATACGGGTTGTGGACCAGTTTGCTGGACTGTGTGCGGGAATCCGCACCCGGAGTCACTCGTTCCTGGTTCTCGCAGCTTTCTCCGGGCGAAATGAGCGGCGGAATCCTTCGGATCTACGCTCGTCAGCCGGAGCATCTTGCTTATCTGATGCGTCATGCCCGCCCGGCGTTTGTCGACGCCGCCAGAAGGGTGACCGGTCGCTTGATGACGTTGGAATTCGAGCTGGTTCGGAATACCCCGGAATTGATGCCTCAGCC
>BOJX01000144.1 GCA_016860685.1 Planctomycetota bacterium | reverse complement strand
CGGGGTCAGTTCAGTGAGAACCCGCATTCTGACGGGCACGGAAGGAAGCGCCGGCGCGGAATCACGGTTTCGCCGGATTCATCCTGTCGTAAGATCAGCACATGTCCGACGATCTGAATTCACGATTACTGGCGAAGCTGGCGGGCGTCGCCCAGCGGCATGATGATCTGCTCGCCCAGATGAACGACGCCGCGGTCGCCTCCGACGCCGTCAGGACCGTCTCCATCATGAAGGAGCTGGGCAAGCTTCGTCGCCTGGTCGATCCGTACCGGGCGTTCTGCAAGGTGCAACAGGGTCTCGCCGAAGCCCGCGCGATCGTGGAGGACCGCACCCAGGACAAGGAGCTGCGGGCGCTGGCCGAGCAGGAAATGACCGACCTGCGCAAGCGGCATGATCTCATGCTGGACGACCTCAAGGAGGCCATCGTCACGGACAACGAGGCGGCGATCGAGTCGGTCATCATGGAGATTCGCGCCGGAACGGGGGGCGAGGAGGCGGCGCTGTTCGTCCGCGACCTGTACGAAATGTACCTGCGGTTCTGCGAGCGGCGGGGTCTGAAGGTCGAGGTGCTGGACCAGAACGGGTCGGACATGGGCGGATTGAAGGAGGTCATCCTCTCCGTCAAGGGTCCGAACGTGTACCGCGTCCTCGGGTACGAAGGCGGGGGACATCGCGTGCAGCGTGTTCCCGAGACCGAAGCCCAGGGGCGCGTACATACCTCCGCGGCGACGGTGGCGGTCCTGCCCGAACCGGAAGAGGTCAACATCGACCTCAACTGGGACACGGACTGCGAGGAGTTCGTCTCGCGGGCGGGCGGTCCGGGCGGACAGAACGTCAACAAAGTGTCCTCGGCGATCCGGCTGGTGCATAAAGCCACCGGGATCACCGTGAACATGCGCGACGAAAAGAGCCAGCACAAAAACCGCGCCAAGGCGCGGCGCATCATGCTCTCGCGGTTGTACGAACACTTCCAGAGTCAGCAGAACGCCGCACGCGACAGCGTCCGCCGGAACATGATCGGCAGCGGCGACCGCTCGGAGCGCATCCGAACCTACAATTATCCGCAGAACCGCTGCACCGACCACCGCATCGGACTGGACCTTTACAGCCTCGACCGCATCCTTCAGGGCGAACTCGACGAGCTGATCCAAGCGCTCCAGACCTTCGACAAGCAGCGCCGCCTCGAGGCCCTGACGATGTAGGAACGGGCTCGACGCCCTGGCGAGGCAGACGCCGCGTCTTACCTCGACTTTTGACCTGCTCCCCTTTTTCGGATCCAGGCGTTAAGAGCGTCTAACCGGTCGCTGCGGCAGCGCGGGATCGCCCGCCCTGGCGGTTTCATCCCGGCACGCCTTACTTGGTGATGGTCCACGAAGGAGCGGCGCGAGGTGGCGCCGGGTTCCACGGACCGGAAGCCACTTCGGCCACATGGCTCATCACGTAGTCGCCGGGCTTGATCCCCAACCCCTCCCAGGTGAAATGCTTCGGTTCGACCGGCTGAGTCCAATCCGCCTTCAAAACCTGACAGCGCAGCGTAAACTGCAACTCGCCGTTCCGCGTCTGCTCACGCACAACGCTCCTCGGGAACCAGATATCCCCGACAGCTTCGTACTCGACCGAAGCCGTCGACACATAATGATTGCCCGAGTCATACTGGCTTTCGAGCACATATTCCACGACGGACCAGTCCTTGCCGGAATCAAGGGTGATGTTGAGAACCTGAACCAGTTCGCTCGACGACTCGACGGGAACCAGATCGATGGACACCCGCCCGACCCCCGAGACTTCCGTCACGTGCATCGCCTTCCAATCTCGACGCAAGGCCCTGCCGACATCGGACATCGAATCAGGAGCACCGGGCAAACCCAGCACCGCAGGATGAAAGAAGAAGAGATTGCCCGGCTCTTCGATCGTATGAGGGAATGCGGCGGGGAGGTGGGTTTTGCGCAGCGCCTTCTCGCCATCGAGAACAACGGATTCCTTGACCTTCGGAAGTTTCCCAAGCTCCTTCTCCAGCGACCGATACACCGTGCCGTCCAGAATGTCGAACCTGGCCATCTCGGCGCTGAACGAGACCTCGCTCACGAGGAACGCCTCACCCTCGGGCGAACTCAGATCCTGCCGCACCGTGATCACCCCCGACTCAAGCCGGGCGCGCTGCGCCGCCGAGGCATCCAGAATCCGATTCACACGCTCCACGGCCGGAGCGTCGCCGTAACCCGCCGCGCCCATCATCGCACAAAGAACGACGAACATGTTGCCTGTCTCCTTTCAGTCGACGCCCACTGGGGCTGAAAGGACGTCGCGAACCCGAGGGAACCTCTTCATCCGCTCTACGTCTGGACCTGTCTCGGCTTTTGATCCATCAAGCCGCCACGTATGACCGCCCCATCCTCCCTGCACAACCTCGACTCAGGCGGGATCGCACTCCGCCGCCGCCGCCTGCCACCGTGCGCACCGCCTCCTCGGCGAAGCGCATCGGGATGAAGTCCGTCGGGGAGTGCATCACGTAAACCGCCCGGTCTTTCACGTGCAGTTCAGGCATCTGAGCAGGCTTGAAGACGGACATCGCCACAAAGGCTCCGGTCAGCGGCGTCCGGGCGCGCAGCGCCGCGGCGTACACCGGCGGACCGCCGCTCGACCAGCCCATCGCGAAGACGTGCCGCGCGTCGACGGGCATGCGTTTCTTCACGTCGCGGACCACCGCCTCGATGAAGTCCTCCGTCGTGAACGTCATGCCCGGCGAAGGCAACCCCTTCGTCGGCCAGACGACCGAATCCTTCTGCGCCGCCGACCCCTGCGGGGCGACGAGCTGCGCAACAAGATATCCCTCGGGCAACGCCTGTCGCGCGATGTCGCCCACGAAGGGCGCGAAGTCCGCCCCGCCGTCGCCTCCCGGCAGCACCAGCAGCAGTCGATAGCCGTCCTTCGGCGGGACAGCCGGCCCGCCGCTCCACCAAAACCAAGCCTCCCAAATCGCAGAACGGTCGCCTTCGGTTGGAGTTCCCGGTAAACGAATTGAATCCTCGTCGCTTCAGGTATTCATCATCACTTCGATGGCAAACCGGATGTCGTTGCAGCAGGATTCCAAGTGAATGAAGGGAAACCAGGCGCGGAACTCAAAACACGCTCGCCCGTCGGCACCCCAAGCGAGTCCCACTTGAACACATGATCTGGAACCGACGCACTCAAATGCAAACTCACGACTTCAAACTCGTCGGCCCAATCCAGCTCCCCGTTTCGGAATTGTTCGTGACGACCCTTTCTGGGAAACCAGACCGTATCGAATAATTCCAGCACATTGACTCCTTTGGCCGTAAAGACAAGGTCAGGCTTCCCAGCCTCTTTAGAACGATGCCGCGTTTCGTAACCGTACTCTACGACGGCATGATCACGCGAAGGATCAATAACGAACCAGACCTTGAAAGACAATGTATCCGACGAATTCCGCGCCAGGTCGATTCTGACCTGTCCCGATTCCAACACCTCAAACCTTTGAACGTCGTAGTCGAGAAAAAAAGCATCCTCTGGATTGGCCTGCAGTCCGCCATATTTAGGGAGCCCGAGAGTTTTCACGTTGAATAGTCTCATATCGGCGGAGGCGGGATGTTCCGATTGTCGAAAAAGATAACGGCTTGAGTTTCTGATTTTACTTAGCACTGCGCCGCTTTCATTCCAGATGGACACCTCCAGCGGCTCTCCCGACAATCGGGTGTCCGGTCCGTACATCATTGTCTTGAAAGGGTGGTCAAAGACGTCGACTCTATACTTGTCGCCACTCCAAGTCGCTCGCGTCTTTACCTCGCTGAGTTCGGGTTTCCCTGGGCGAATAAGCGTCCAGTGAACTTCCGCCTCTCCAGCGTGCAGCAAGAACCGCTGTGCGCTTGCAGCCCGCAGGTAATCTTTCGCGCAATCAGATTCACCCGTTGCGCAGCCGGAAATAACGAACAACATCATGAACATCGTCATCTGAATGCCCCCTGATCTAGACATGAATCTTCAGTTACCCCAAGCCGCTCAAGACTTAGCCAACGCCAGGACGTGCATCTCGCTCGCCTCGGAAGGCCGCCAGGACGCCGTCGATTCCCTGCGGGTCTTTAAGATGGAGGACAAAGCGCTGTTTCCCTGGTAAACCCGTTTCCGTTGCTTCCGGTTGCGACATCATTTGCGCAATGCCCGCCGTTAGGCTCTGTTGGCGAGGCCACCCACTTGCATTCATACTCCGTCCAGCACGGGTTCAAGGGCGTCGAAATGCATTTTGTGTTCTGCGCGCTTGACATGCACCCGGTCAGGATGATCTGGGCTTCAATCTCCACGGCGGGACCACATAGCCCGGGATTCGTGTACGTGCTGCACGGCGTGTCATGTCCGCCGCAATAGGATTCGCTTGCTGGATCCGCCTTGCGTTTTTCGCATTCGTCGTCAACAAACGGATGAGCCAAGTTGGTTGCGGAACTCCACAGCAGCGCCAGCAAGATTGAAAACATGAATTCAATACTCCAAGGGAAGGGAAGGGAAGGGAAGGGAAGGGAAGGGAAGGGAAGGGAAGGGAAGGGAAGGGACCACGCGGCGCCTCCCGCCCTGCCCACATCTCATCTCTGCCCTTCAGTATACAATACGGTATCGGACAGTCAAGGGTCTTTTTTCGTTTTTCTTTTCATTTCATACGTTTTTCATCTGCTGCTTGAACCGCGCCGCACTCTACCCCGGATGCCCCCCTTTTCTGAATTCATCGATCCCGGTCATCGTCGCCGCCGCTCTTGACGGTCATCGTGTCCTCCAGCCACCCGATTCCGCCGCGGATGCTGCCAAAGATGTCGCCGTGCCAACCGTGTCCGCCTTCGTACTTGACGAGTTCGGCCCGGCCGCCGCCGCCTGCCACCGTGCGCACCGCCTCCTCGGCGAAGCGCATCGGGATGAAGTCCGTCGGGGAGTGCATCACGTAAACCGCCCGGTCTTTCACGTGCAGTTCAGGCATCTGAGCAGGCTTGAAGACGGACATCGCCACAAAGGCTCCGGTCAGCGGCGTCCGGGCGCGCAGCGCCGCGGCGTACACCGGCGGACCGCCGCTCGACCAGCCCATCGCGAAGACGTGCCGCGCGTCGACGGGCATGCGTTTCTTCACGTCGCGGACCACCGCCTCGATGAAGTCCTCCGTCGTGAACGTCATGCCCGGCGAAGGCAACCCCTTCGTCGGCCAGACGACCGAATCCTTCTGCGCCGCCGACCCCTGCGGGGCGACGAGCTGCGCAACAAGATATCCCTCGGGCAACGCCTGCCGCGCGATGCGGCCCACGAAGGGCGCGAAGTCCGCCCCGCCGTCGCCTCCCGGCAGCACCAGCAGCAGTCGATAGCCGTCCTTCGGCGGGACGGCCGGCCCGCCGCCCCGATGCAACAGATAACGCTGCTCGGCGCGGTCTTCCGCGCGCAAGTCCTCGAACGATGCCGCCTTGTCGGGCGAAGCTGACGTCGTCCCCGCGGCGCCGGTCTTCTCCGTCTGTGCGGATGCCGCCGTCCACGTCGCCTCCACGTCGTCGAACCAGACCGTGCCCGGTCCGTAAATCTGAAGCGCGACGCGGACGCGCTGCGTGCCTTCCGGAATGTTGACCTCACCCGAGTATTCGCGCCAGTCGTGGGTCACGGGCGGATCCTGCGGCCCTTCCGCACCGATGTAGGCCGCCCACTGATGCGACCACGCGTCGCCCGGACCGAGGAACTGGACGTCAATCACGGCCTTCGTCAAAGCGTCAGCTTTTACCTGCGCCCGGACGCGCAGCCCGCGCGCGCCGCCGTCATGCCGCAGCTCCTGATACCACTCCGTCGGCGGGATGTAGCGCTCGACGGTTTTCCGAAGGCGAAGGCTCGAACCTCCTTTGTGCCCGGTCCCGCGGTCCCAGGCGAACTCGACACCCGGCACGGTCATGCCGCGCTGCCACGCCTGCGGGTCCGACTTGCCCTCCTCCGCGCCCGCGTTGGCCAGCAGGTTGCCCCCCGCTATCTCCGAGGCTTGTTGCTGAAGCGCAACCGAAGCAGCGAGGACGGGCGCGGTCAGAATGAACCCAAATCCTGCGCATGCACGAAACGTCGCTGTCATCGTCGCCGACTCCTGTCATTGCGAAAAAGCACGCTCTTTTTACGCCTCCGAACCGCGCCGCGCCGCAATCCTTGACGGTTCGTGCTCTGAATTGTTAGAAATGCACCGTTGCCGTCGCGTCAAGGCGGGGGCGACGCGGGCTCGAACGACCGCATTGAAGCATCCGGAAGGGATTCTGCCGGGCGAGTTGAATATTCAACCCGCCGCCGGGTGCGCCGGCATCGTTCATCCATCCCCGGTCAGGGTCGAGGTCGAGTCCGGCGGGATCACCAGCGGAAAAACAGCATGATGACACGATGCAAGCCGCGCCCCGACCGCGGGCGCCGCGGTGCGGCGCGATGTGCGCAGGGTTCCAAGATCAACCAGAACCGACGACAAGGCTGCGGACGTCGGCAGCGACGGGCTTTATACCCGTCGGCCGCAGTCGTCGGGATGATGCTGCTTTCGATGACCGGATGTGCCTGGGAGACGCGCGACCCGCGCCGGCGGGATCTGGGGGTTGCGCCGAAGTCCGCGGAGGGCGCAGGCTCGGCGAGCTTCCGCGACACGATCGGCGAACTGGCGACCTTTCACGGTCTTGCGCCGATGAAGGTCCAGGGTTACGGACTGGTCGTCGGCCTGGGCGACCGGGGATCGTCCGAATGCCCCCCCCCGATCCTCAACCGCCTCGCACAGCAGATCGAGAAACGTTACCCGCTGCGCAGCAACCGGGTGGGGATGGTGAGTCTGACCCCCGAGCGCCTGATCCGCGATCCGGATACCGCCGTCGTTCTCGTCGAGGGGATGATCCCCGCAGCGATGACGAAGGGCTCCACGTTTGACGTTTACGTGTCCGCTGTCCCCAACACCGGCGTGAAGTCGCTGCGCGGCGGGCGCCTGTATTCCTGCGAACTTGAGTACGCGGTTCAGATGAGCACGCCGACCGAGCGC
>BOJX01000143.1 GCA_016860685.1 Planctomycetota bacterium | reverse complement strand
CCACCGAGAATCACCGCGAAGACAATCAGGTACAGCAGGGCAAGCTTGAAACGCAACGAGCCCAGCACCTGACCGAGTCCCCAGCCTGCCGGCGATCGGGGGTTCAAGGCGCAGGCTCCGACGGACTGAGCATGTACCCGGTGCCGATAATCGTATGAATGAGCTTGTCCGGGAAGTCGCGGTCGATCTTGCGCCGCAACATGCTGACGTACACGTCGATCACGTTGCTGTCCGAGACGAAGTCCATCTCCCAGACCTGCTGTCCGATCATCGTCCGCGACAGCACGCGGTTCGGGTTCCTCATGAACACTTCGAGCAGGGCGAACTCCCGCGAGGTCAGGCGGATCGTCCGGTTGTCGCGCTTCACCGTCCGTGACAGCAGGTCCATCTGAAGGTCGTGAAACCGCAGGAATGACGCCTCCTGCGCCTGACCCCGGCGCAGCAAGGCCCGGATCCGCGCCAGCAGTTCCTCGAACTCAAACGGCTTGGTGAGGTAATCATCCGCCCCGGCGTCAAGCCCGCGGACCTTTTCCGCCGTCGTGGACAGCGCCGTGAGCAACAGGACCGGCGTCACCCGTCCGCCGTGGCGCAACCGTCGGCAGACCTCCACGCCGTCGCCTTCGGGCAGCATGATATCGAGGATGATGGCGGCGTAGTCCTGCGACGTGGCGATCGTCTCGCCTTCCCTCGCAGTCATCGCCACGTCCACGGCGTACCCGTGCTCGGCCAGCCCCTGACGGATGAAGGCCGTCATCTTCGGATTGTCTTCGATGAGGAGGATCCGCATCGCACGGTCCGTCGCCCCTGCGTCTTCGAGATGCTGCAACGTCATCATATTATCGTCCCTTTCATGCCCGGCCAACCGGCCTGAGGAAGCCGGCGCAGACCGGCTCCCCCACCCGCCGCCGGAAGACACGGAGCGCCGCGCAATTGTAGAGCGAGGATCATCCTGTCCGGGGTGAATTGCGGATGAAACCCGGTTCACCGCAGGGGCGACCCGGCGTCAGCGCGCGGCGGGCGTCCACGCCGCCGGATCCAGCCTGAAAAAATCAGCGAGCATGTCGTACAACCGGGGGTGGGTTTTCCGCATCCGGTCGGCGTCCAGAAAAAACGCCTCTGCCGCGACCGCGAAGAACTCGGTGGGGTCTTCCGCGCCGTAAGGGTCTAGGAAGGTGTGCCGCCCTCGCTCCGCCGCCCGCACCAGCGCCTGGTACTCCTCATCGAACACCTTCGCCCACGCCCGCAGGTTCTCATCCGTCCCCAGCGGTGGCGTTCCGTCCCAGAGCCCGTCGAGCGAGTCGATCGCGTGAGCGAACTCATGAATGATGACGTCGCCGTATGCGGGCGACTCTCGGAGAATCTCGGGCTTGGGCGAACTCGGTTGCGCCTCGGCGGTCGCCGCGCCGTCGGCTCGATCGTCCCCGCCGCGGCGCTGAACCGGCGGCCGGCGGCGGCGCGACCCTCGAAGCGGCGGCTTGATACTGTCCCACGCCAGCAGCACCGGTCCCCGGTAGTGCGTCTCGCCGAGCAGAAGATCCTCGACGTCGTAGCGCCGCCCGTCGGGCCCGACGGCCTCGACGCGGTCCCCGAATTCACGCGGAAACAAAATGACCTCCTTCGTCCTCGGATAAAGCCCCAGATCGGGTGATCCGAGCACGAGCAGGCAAGCGAAAGCCGCGACGATGACCCGCATCTCGTCCGTCACTTCCAGCCCCTCCGCGCCCCACCATCGTTTTTCGGCAATGAACCGCGCGATGAGGTCGCGCAACCGCGCCCGGCGCTCGGGCGGCAGCGCAAGGTAGAACTCGACCTCCCGCTGAAGAAGGTCCTCCCACGCGGGGTCGAAGCGCGCCGGTCCACCGCGGTCGGCGCGCCGGAGGCCGCCAAGCCAGTTGCGAAACCACCTCAACACAGGACGCAACCCTCTCGACCGTTCCAGCGAGCAAGAACTGCGGAATCTCGTTCTTCAACGAGGAGTCGCACGTCCCCGGGGCATACGCGGCACTCGACCGGCAGCACCCCCGCCGGCTCGCCGTCCACCTCCACGGGCGCGGCGTCCGGCGAGTCGATGTGGATGCAAGCCCCCTGCGCGTACACAACACCCTCCCTGGTACGCTCCGTGTGACGCCCGCGCGCGATGTCGAGCGCATGCAACAGCAGACGCCCGCGCGAGTCGCACGGCAAAGCGCAGACGTCCAGCAGACCGTCTTCCGCCGACGCCCGGTTCAGAATCCGCAACCCCATCGAATACCGCGACAGGTTCCCCACCAGCGCCAACCCGCGTGCCTCGAACACCCGGACCCCGTCCACCTCGACGACCAGCCGCGGAAACTCGTGACGCGCGAACGCCGACAGCAGCGGTCCCAGATACGTCGCATGACTGATGTGCCCCTTCCGCACGTCCGCCAGGCGATGCACCACCTCCGCATCAAACCCGACGCCCACGACGATCATGAAGCGCCTCGCGTTCACCGACCCGGCGTCGATCGCAAGCGGACGCCCCTCAAGCGCCCGGCGGACGACGGCATCCGCGGTCGCCGGGAACTCGAACGCCTTCGCGATGATGTTTTCGGTCCCCAGCGGAACGACCACCAGCGGCGTCCCGCGCCCCTTCAGGCCGTTGACGACGTCGTTGATCGTCCCGTCCCCGCCCGCGACGACGATCACGTCCGCATCGTCGGACTGTGCGGCGAGGCGAGCGGCGTCTCCCGCGGATTGCGACCAGCGCCAGGCGAACGCCGCGCCGCGCCGCGCCGCGCACGCCTGAATGTCGTCGAGCAAGTCCCGCTTGCCGCGACGACCGGAGACCGGGTTGGCGATGCCGATGATCTTCAAGGAAAATCCGACCGCCGAGCTTCGCCCGCGCGGCGAGCCAAGGTTATCCGCGCGTGGCGCACTCGCCAACGCGACGCCGCTCGGCTGCGCAGCGTCCGGTTGGCGGCACGCTCGCACGGACGGGTGAACAAGGGGACGATGCGGGTTCGAGGTCTACCCCAACGGCGGACCGATGCTACAATGCCGCCCCCTCAAGGGACGGCGGGCGAACCCCGCCGTCGCGGGGGCTTGCGCCGCCGATCCGGAAGCGCGAGGATCCGCGGGAGTGCGCCGAAACATGAAAACGTTCGTGATTTACTACAAATACCACGTCGAAGGCGAGAAGAACCCCGGACCTGTCCGGCATTACAAACTTCAGGCCGATGACGAGCGGCAGGCCGAGCAGTTGCTCCGCCGGTTTGCGAATTACAAGGGACTCGAAGTGTTGCGGATCGAACGCGTCGCCTGAGGGACGACCGGTGTCGCGTGGCTGACCAGACTTCCCTCAATATGAACACGCCGACGTCAGTCCGGCGCACCGTCCTTTACCGGGGCCGAGTTCAGGGCGTCGGCTTCCGGGCGACGACCGTCGACGCGGCGCGCGGGCTGGCGGTCACCGGGTATGTCCGCAACCTCGCGGACGGACGGGTCGAACTGGTCGCCGAAGGAAAGACCGACGCCCTCGACGAACTGGAACGTCGCGTCAAGGCCGCCCTCGGAGCGAACATTCACGGCGCCGATCGGGCTGAATCCCCGGCCACCGGGGAGTATCAGGCCTTCACGATCCGCCGCTAACGCCTTGAGTCGCCGGCGCCCTGAGTTGCAGGTTCGTTGCCTGATCTCGGATCGCAGACTTCGGATTGCGGACCTCGGATCGCGGACCTCCGGTCCGCACGTGCGCAGCGGAACAAGGCGCTCCGATTCCAAGACCACGGTTTCGCGAGTCCCGGCGCCAGAAGATGATCGTTCACCCCCGTAAAGCCGGCTCCGCCGATCGAAAACCGGCGGACGGTCGTGTTACTCGCCGTCTTTGCGCTTCAAAAGCTCCAGCGTAATCGCCTCGTTGACCTTGAGGTTCTGCTCGTCCGTCAGCACGTCCGCGACGTCAAGACGCATCTGCGTGCGTATCTTTTTCGCCTCGGCGGCGTCCTTCGCGGCGTTGGCTTTGCGAAGGTTCGTCTTCGCGTCGTCGATGACCTTCTCAATGCGCTTTTTCTGATCGGACGTGAGCTTCAGATCAAGCTTAAACAAGAAGTCCTTGTACTCATTGACCGCAAACGGAGGGGGCTTGGCGGCGGCGTTTTCCTCGTCTGCGCCTTCGCCCGCTTCGGCGTAACCGATGGCGATCAGGTTCTTGATCGCCTCCTCCTGCTTCGCCCGATCTTTCGGATCGTCCGGTTTTGGATTGCGGAGAGAAACCTTGCCGACCTTCAGCCAGTTCTTGATGTATTGGGAGAGGTCCGCGACGACCTCGGGCTTGGACTCGGCCAGGTTGGTTTTCTCCCGCGGGTCTTCCTCGACGTTGAAGAGCAGGACGTCCGCCCACTCATACTTCGGCCCCTCGATCATCTGAATGAGCTTCCACGGCCCCTTGCGCACCATCACCTGGCGGTTGTAGGCGTCCTCATGCACCGTCGCCGGGCGGACCGCAAGCTTGGAATTCGTCTCGCGGAAGAGCGTCGGCGTCAGGTTCACCCCGTGCATCGACGCAAGGCGCTGGCGGAACGTCAACCCGTAAAGGTGGCTGATCGTCGGTGCGAGATCCACATGCGTCACAAAATCCGTCACCTTGTTGCCGCCAGGCAGCCCCGGAAATCGCATCAGGTAGGGAATATGCATCGATGCCTCGAACAATCCGTAGTGATCGTAGTAGACGTTGTGATCACCGAGACTCTCGCCGTGATCCGCCACCAGCACGATCCCCGTGTTTTCATAAAGGCCCGCGCCTTTGAGGAACTTGATCAGCCGACCAACTTCCTCGTCGGTGTAGCGGACTTCGCCCTGGTAGAGCGCCGTGGGGTACGTCAGGTCGCGGACCTTGCCGAACTGGTCCGTTACGATTTCCGGCGACCGCTTGAAATCGTCGTTCTGCTCCAGCGGGGGCCCGTCGCCCGACGTCGGATCCTTGTCCTTCGGATAAAACTGGTTGCGGTATTCCTCCGGCGGCCAGTACTTCATATGCGGATCAAAGAAGTGAACCCACGCGAAGAAGGGTTTGTCTGATTCGCTCTTGATCCACTCAATCGTGTTGTCCACGATCTGCCGGGCGTCGAACCCGCCGCCTTTCGGAACTTTCGGATAATGATCGAACCCGGTCATGCCGAGGCACTCGGGTTCGTTCGACAGGTGTGGCGTCGCCGGGAACCCCGCTGTCCGGTAACCCGCCCGCTGAAACGCAAGCCCCAGCGTGTCCGCGTCCGGGCTCACCCACGTGAACGTCGTCTGATTGTTGAAGATGCGCGAGTCGATCGCCCGCAAACCCGTCAGAATTGCCGTGTGACTCGGGTTCGTGACGTTCGTCTGGCTGTATGCCTTCAGGAACAGCGTCCCGTCCGCGGCGAGCGCGTCAATATTCGGCGTCAGCCCCTGCGGACCTCCGTAACAGGTGATGTGGTCAGCGCGGGTCGTGTCCAGCGTGATCAGGATGAGGTTCTTTCCCTTCAGCACGCCCCCGTGGCGCGCGTCCTCCGTCTCGGCGGGCTTGCCCTGCGGCGCCGCCTGACTCATCACGCCGATCAGGACGGCCGACGCGGCAAGAACGACCGGGAACGCAAATGCAAGGCGATTCTTCATGTGTGCTCTGCTCATCTCTCTCATCCCTTGCGCGCGCCGATCCAACCCTGGATCGGTGCATCCGGTTATCGGAGTATCGTCAGTTTCGTGCCGCCGGTCCGGTTCGCAAGCCCGCGCGAGGAGAAACGGGTCCGCGTTGAACCGCAGAATCCAGGCGGCGGCAGGCAGAAGGCCTGCACGACTCAGCGGCTCTCGGCACGAAAGGGGAACGTGCAGCATCGGCGCGTATTGCAGGACCGATCAACCGCCGGCCTGCTGGCTGGTGAAGCCGTATTTCTCCTCCAGCGCCACGCCGCCCGTCGCCTTGGCCTTGTCGTCACGCGCTGACGAGTTTGAATCTTCCCGCCCGCCCATCTTACTGACGGCGAACGCGATGGCGCCGATGACGCCGAGTACCAGAAGAAGCTTGATCGCTTTCATGTTCCAACCCTTTCCTGCATTCGAGGAGGGCAGGTTCATCACTGCGCGATCCTCCTCTCCCGGGGAACTTTAGCCTCAGAACCCCTCCGAAGCCAGCCGAATCCGCTCCCACGCGGGCGACGCCGTGACCTCCCGGGCCGCGATCCTCTCGATGGGCGACCGGGAGAGGCTGCGGTTCATGCCGGAAAAATGAGCATCGCGTCGCCGTAACTGTAAAAGCGGCAGCCCGTTTCGACCGCCCGCCGGTAGGCCGCCCGGACTCGCCCCACCCCTCCGAACGCCATCACCAGCGCCAGCAGCGTACTTCGCGGAAGGTGAAAGTTGGTCAGAAGGACGTCCACGGTCCGGAATCGGAAGGGCGGGAGAATGAAAAGCCGCGTCTGCCCGCTCCGAGCGGTCAGATTCCCGCTCTCATCCACGCAGGATTCCAGCACGCGCACCGTCGTCGTCCCCACCGCCGTCACCCGACCGCTGCGCTCCCGGCAGCGCCGGATCGCCTTCACCGTCGCCTCCGGCAAGTCAAACGATTCCGCGTGCATGACGTGGTCCTCCAGCCGGTCGGCCGTCACCGGTTTGAACGTCCCCTCCCCGACATGCAGCGTCACAAAGGCTTGCTCGATCCCTCGCGCCTTCAGCGCCGCAAGAAGTTCCGGAGTGAAATGAAGGCCCGCAGTCGGTGCGGCCACCGCCCCGGGCGACTTCGCATAAACCGTCTGATAACGCTCGCGATCCGTCGCGGCATCGGCCCTGCACTCCCCGGTTTCACGTCGAATGTAAGGCGGAAGCGGAGCGATCCCTGCGACCGCAAGCAGGTCTTCCGCCTGCTGGGCGGGCGCCGTCTCAATCAACCAGTGCCCCTCATCCCCACGTTCCAGCAGCGTCACAACGGGGGGACGCGGACATGCCGTCTCAAAGGAAAGCCGCTCGCCTTCGCGGCATCGTCCCGCGTTCCGAAGCAGAACCTCCCAGCGCCCCGGGCTTGGCTCGCTCAGGAAAAGTCCCTCGACGCGCCCGCCGCTGCGGCGTCGAAGGAAAAACCGTGCCGGCACGACCCGCGTGTCATTGAGCACCAGCAGATCGCCCGGGCGCAGAAACCGCGGCAGGTCCGCGACGCGGGCGTCCGTCATCCCGTCGCCCGGTCCGACGACCAGCAGCCGCGCCGCATCCCGAGGCTCAACCGG
>BOJX01000142.1 GCA_016860685.1 Planctomycetota bacterium | reverse complement strand
CCGGCGCCGGCGCCGAGGAACGCGTCACGCAGACCGTGAATGCGCCGCTGCCAGCCGGCGCGAACTTCCTCGACCAGCGCTTGTTCCCGTGTCTCGTCGGCGGATTCGCCCGGCGCGGCGCCCGCCCGAAACCAGACCTCGCCGAGACGCACGTATCCCGCCAACTCCCGCGCCTCCGCATGCGTCGGATCCAGCCTCAGGGCGTCCGAAACATGCGCCCCCGCGAGCTTCACGAGGTTGCGATCGAGGCACCAGCGGGCAAGCCCGGTGTGACGATCCGCGTCCGGATCCCTCGCCGACAGCAAAGCCCTGTATTCGTCAACGCGAGCCGGAGCCGCCACGCGCCGCCGCACGACGATCGCGGGAACGTCGATGCTTCCCGCGAATGACTCGACTCGGAAGGCGTTGTCCGCATCCGAGATGATCTTGCCCTCGATGACGCCCGCCGACAGGTGCAATTCGTCGCCGCGGACCGGCGTCAGGTACGGCGCAATCCACCCGAAGACGAGGATCTCGACTCCGCGGCGGATGCGTCGTGACCCGGGGTTGAACCGGACGCTCCCGTGCGGGCGCTCCTTCCCCGCGAGGTCACGCGGACAACGTCGGCATCGCGGGATCCGTCTCCCGACCGTCGAGAAGGGTGCCGTGAGTTCGTCCTGGGGAGATGCGGTCGATCCGGACATGACACACGTCCGAGGGACGCACGTCAGCGGACTCGAAGCAGACTTCGAAATGACGATCGGCGCGTCCACGCCGAAGATCGTTGGACCCGTCGGCGGCTGCGTCAAGGCGGGGCGGCCCGGACTCGACAATGACGCGCTCGGTTTGACCCAGAAACTGGCGGCGGAACGCCAGCGAAAGTTCAGACTTGAGCCCGGCGAGCCGCGTCAGACGCTCGTCTACGACGGGCGGCGTGATGAACCGGTCTGACCACCTCGCGGCGGCGGTCTGCCGGCGTGGGCTGAAAGGAAAGGCGTGAATGTCGCAGAAGCCGGCCTGGCGCGACACGGTAAGCGTCGCCTCGAAGTCGGCGTCCTCCTCCCCCGGGAACCCGACAACAATGTCCGTGGTGATCGCCGGCCGGTCCAGGGCGTCTCGAACCCGGCGCGTGGTTTCAAGGAAGTCATCGACGGAGTACTGCCGGTTCATCCGGCGGAGGATGTCGGCGCTGCCGGATTGAAGCGGAAGGTGCAGGTGCGGCACGCAGACTTTGCTTGATCGCAACGCATCAAGAAGTGAGTCATCCAAGTCGCCCGGTTCGAGACTTGAGAGGCGGAGCCGCAGGAGGCCCGGGGTTTTTGCAATCGCACAAACGAGCCGCGCAAGCGGCGAGTCTGAGGATGCAAACCTTCTTCGGACAGCGGTTTCGCGTCCGAAGGCTCCCAGGTAGATGCCGGTCAGAACGATCTCGCGGTATCCTGCCAAGATCAGGGCCTGGGCCTCCTCGAGGACGATGTGTTGCGGTTTCGATCGCGGGGCCCCGCGCAATCTCGGGATAATGCAGTAGGTGCAATGCGCATCGCATCCGTCCTGCACTTTCAGGAACGCCCGTCGGTGTCCCTCAAAGCGGTGAATCTTTGTAACGAGAGGGAAACGCGTCTTGACATTGTGCCGATCAACCGGGATAGTCTTGTTGGTTCTCGTCAGGAGTTGTTGGGAAGGTTCTGGTCGCGTCAGTTCTCGAACCGACATCGGACTCATAAGCCAGTCATCTCTTTCATCCGTCTGACGCGGCGGAGCGGCTCGAACGACGTGAACCGGGTCGGTGGGTGCATCGACATCGCCGCGGGGGTGGGTTTCCCCGCGTAAACGTTCAAGGAGCCGAATCAGCGTTTCCGTCACATCTTGGTGGTGGCCGACGACGGCCTCGACGCCGGGGATCGCCCTGAATGCGTCGGGGGCGTCTGTTGCGGCACATCCGACGACGATGACGCGCGTCCGTCCACGACTGACTAGCTTGCGCACGGTCTGACGGCTTTTTCGCGACGCCTGCCCGGTGACGGCGCAGGTGTTGACGATCGCCAGATCCGGGGGTTCGCCGTCGGCGGCGGGTGTCATGCCGCTTGCGTCGAGCAACTCACGTAAGGCCTGCGACTCGTACTGGTTGACTTTACATCCTAAAGTCACCAGTTGATACTTGTTGAACATGCTCTGCTGAGTATACCGGGGGATTGTTCGTCAGGCGCTTCCTGGGGCGGCAGACGGTGAGACAACCTGGGGGTTACGGCGGCAGCGAAGCTTGACGAAGGAGAACTACGGGATGGCCGGTCTGAAATCCGTCTGGGGGATAGACGTCGGGCGAAGCGCCCTGAAGGCGATCCGACTGCGGATCGGGGCGGAGGGGGAGGTGGAGATGGTGGGCCACGACTACGTGGAGCACCCGAAGATTCTCTCCCAGCCCGATGCGGACAAAGAGGAGTTGATCGCCAACGCCCTCGAGAAGTTCCTCTCCCGTAACGACATCTCGAACGACAAGGTGGCGATCAGCGTCCCCGGTCAGCACACCCTCGCCCGCTTTACGAAGCTCCCGCCCGTCGACGACAAGCGCATTCCGGACATCGTCAAGTACGAGGCCGACCAGCAGATCCCCTTCGACATGGATGAGGTCATCTGGGACTACCAGACCTTCAAGGACGAGGATTTGCCGGACGTCGAGGTCGGCATCTTTGCGATGAAGCGGGAGCAGATTCGCGCGCACATGCTGCCCTTCGAGCAGCTCGGGATCGAGCCGATCCTTGTGCAGAGCGGTCCGCTGGCGGTTTACAACGCGGTGCATTTCGAGGATCTGCTCAAGGCCGGGGAGACGACGATTATTCTGGACATCGGATCCGAGACGACGGATCTGATCATCTCGACGCCGCAGTCACTGTGGACGCGGACGATCCCGATCGGCGGGAACCGGTTCACCGAGGCGCTGGTCAAGGCGTTCAAGCTTTCGTTCTCGAAGGCGGAGAAGCTGAAGCGGGAAGCGGCGAAGAGCCGCTACGCGCGACAGATTTTTCAGGCGATGCGCCCGGTCTTCAATGATCTCGTGCAGGAGCTTCAGCGGTCGATCGGGTTTTACTCCTCGACGCACCGGGGGACGCGGATCGAACGGGTCATCACGCTGGGCAACGCGTGCAAACTGCCGGGGCTGGTGAAGTACCTTCAGCAGAACCTCGGGTATGACGTGGAGGAGCCTTCGGCGTTTAAGAAGCTCAGCGGATCCGAAGCGGCGAAGGCGCCGCAGTTCACGTCGGAGATTCTCAGCTTCGCGGTCCCTTACGGATTGGCGCTTCAGGCGCTGGATCAGGCGAAGATCACGTCGAGCCTGCTTCCGATGGAGATCGCCAAGCAGGTGGTCTGGCAGAAGAAGCGTCCCTTCATCGCCGCGGCGGCGGCCTGCCTCGTCCTGGCGGGCGGAACGGTGTGGATGCGCTATCTGATGGACAACAACGCGCTGGCGGCCGGTCGCAGCGACCGGGCGATTACACAGGTCAGCGACGCGGAGGCGCGGACGATCGTCGAGAGCGGACCGCCCGTGACGTACACGAAGCGGCAGCGGGCGCAGGCGATCCTCGCCGCCGGCAACGCGTTCAAGCGCAAGTACAACGAGCTGAAAAGCCAGGGCGAGACGGAGCGGGCGCAAAGCGAACTGCTCGTCGCGCTGCAGAAGGACCGGGCGTTCGTGCCCGCGATCCTGAGCGCAATTCACTCCGCCCTTCCGCAGAACTTCGAGCCCTACGGTACGGCGGAGACGGTTGAGCAGTATCTGGCGGCCGTGAAGGGCGGGGCGGCGGTTCCCCGTCCCCAGCGCAAGGAGGTGCATATCTCCAGCTTCGACTTCGAGCTGGTGATCGGCCTCAGCGGAGTCGAGCTTCCGCCGTCCAAGCTCGACCTCGCGCCGAACTTCGCGCTCGGCGAATCCGACACGTACGACGGATTCTGGGTTCGGATGGTGTGCACGACGGCCAACCAGGCCGGAGACAAATTCATCGAGAAGGAGTTCCTCAAGCGTCTACTGGACAACGGCGCGAAACCGAAGCAGGGCTTCTTCATCAACCGGGTTCACCTGACGGACTGGCATGAGCTGGATCCGGCGAAGACCCGCAGCGAGTCGGCGGCGCCGGAGACGGCGCGTGGCGGGACGGCGGCGGGGGCGCCGCGTCCGGGCGCGGGCCGTGGCGGCGAGCGTCCGGAGGACGCGGGTCTGGACGACGAACGCATCAACAACGAACTTGCTCAGTTGTTCGGCAACAAGGGCGGGATGCCCAGCGGAGGACGCCGACCGACGCGGTCGCAGCCAGCGCAGCTCACGGCGCAGGCAACGCCCGGTCAGGAGAAGAACCTCGACTACGTGACGGAAGAGGAGTTGAAGGGCGGACTGGAGTTCACGGTCGTGCTTGAGGTGCTGATCGGCGACGCCCCGGTTTCGGAGGAGGACGCCACGGACACGAGTGATGAGAACGCCGGCGGCGCGGACGAGGGCGACGGCGGCTGAGAAGGAGAGGGGCGCGGATGGATTTCATCAAGCGACAGTTATTCTTTCTGATTTGCGGGGTTGCGGCGCTGGGGGGGATCGCCCTCGGCGTCACCGGGATGAGCAAGCTCAGCGAAGTGAAGACGCAGATGGAGGACGCGGTGCGTCTTTACGGGGAGCTGACTTCGCTCCCGAACGGCGCCGCCAACTCGCGGTTCATCGAAATCGAGCAGGCGCGGATTGCGCGACAGCGGGCCGCGTTCGACGCCCTGGTCGACCAGGTGGATGCGTTGCAGCCGTATGAACCCCTGCTGGAAGACTTCTTCCCCTCGCCTGCGGCCGACAAGGTCGAGCGCGACATGCTCCTTGAGTTCCGCACACGGTATCAGGCCGCCGTCCGCGATCTTTATGTCCGCCTCAACGCCGGGCAGCGGGCGACGACCGTCGAGGTGCAGAAGGCTGCGGAGGAGATCCGCATCGAAGAGCAGCAGGCCAAGGCCTTCAGCCTGAGCGGGGCTCCGGCGGAAACCGAGCCGGCGTACACGAACGCCGGCGTGCTGACGCAGGCGGGGGCGCGGCTCAACGCGGACGCCCGCGCAAACCTTGAAAAGGCGCAGATGCTGTTCTGCTACGCCGAACCGTTGCTGGCGGAGATCCCGGCGTTCGAGTTCAGCAGGAAGCTGGAAGGGAGCAGCCGCTACGAGGTCGATTTCACGGTGTCCGACTGCTGGGACGCCCAGGTGAAGCTCTGGATCACGCAGGACGTCGTCGACGCTCTGGCGCGCGTGAACGCGCAGGCGGCGGACGCCCTGGTGGCGAAGGGGCAGGCGCCGTGGGTCGGCGTGCTGCCCGTGAAGGACATCATTTCGATCCGGGTGTGCCGGGACGTGATTCAGGGGGCGCTCGCCGAAGGGGCAACGCCGGATCTGGGGATGCCGCAGGGCATCGGAGCGGCTGACCCGGTCTGCGCGACGGATGTCTCGTTTGCCAACCGGTACTCAGAAGACGGCTCGATGTTCGACGTCGTGCAGTTCACGCTTAAGCTGGTCGTGGATCAGCGCGACCTGCTGCTGGTGATTCGCGAAATCAGCAAGGACCGGTTTCACACGCTCTTGCGCTGCTCCTACGTGGCGGTTCCGCCCGACCCGTCGATGCGCGGGAAAATCTACGGCGCGGAGCCGGTGGTGAAGGTCGTTCTGGATTTTGAGACGCACATGCTGGCCGACAAGTACCGGCGGCTGATGCCCGATGACATTCTGGAAGCCTACGGCTTTACGCGTCCGGCGGATGAGGGTGAGGGCGAAAGCGAAGACGGCGGCGCATAAGACGGGCGTCGGACGCGAGACGAGATGATGCGAAGCCGCCCGCGAGAAGGCGGCGTGGAGGTCGGCGGAGATGGCGAAACAAACGGTCAGCGCCCTTGAGCGGCATCTGGACAAGGGGATTCTCGGGGTGACGGGGCTCGTACTGCTGGGTGCGGTGGCGATGTTCCTGGTCAGCAGTCCGAACAAGGTCGAACTTTCGGGCGGAGACGTCGTCACGCCGGGCACGATCGACGAGCAGGTCGAGCGCCAGGCCGAGCGGGCGCTATCGAGCATTCAATCGGCGCGTCCGAAAGAAGCGGCGGAAGACGCGGAAGCGCCTCCTCCGGATCTCACCGTATTCTCCGACATCATGCAGTTCGCCGCGATTCCGCCGCAGTTGGCGCGGAGCGTCGGGTTTCTGCCCGTCGTTCCGATCTTCTCGAATGTCACGGCGGTCGCGGTCGAACTGGTGAAGCCCTTCCCCCTTCCGAAACCGGTGCTGGCGTCGGGACGAAGCTGTCTGGCGTTTGAGGAGGAGGTCTACTGGGCGAAGGGGATGGACGATTATCAGGACTTCCCCGAAGCGATCCGCGAGATGTCCGAGCCGGTCAACTGGGTGACGGTTTCGTCGTTGTGGAACCGTGAGGCGCAGGTCCGGGAGAACGCGAAGCACTACCAGAAGGGACGCCAGCTCGCTGTGCTGGGCGGCATCGAAATGCAGCGGCGGACGCGCCGGGCGGACGGTTCCTGGAGTGATGAGGACTGGCAGACGGTCGAGCCTTATCTGCGGGCGAAGCTGCCGCCGATCGACGAGATTCCGATCGCGGTGGACGAGAAAACCGGGCGGGCGGCTGCGACGGCGGAAAGCCTCCAGATTTCGAGTCAGACGCTCAGCCTGCTTCAGGATCCGATCGTGCAGATGAACATGCTCCGCCCGATCGTGGCGGCGCCGGCGTGCGGCGACCCGTGGTCGTATCCGAAGATCGAGGGGTCCGACCCAGTCTTTCAGGATGACGAGTATTTCTACCCTGAGGTCGACATCGGGTATGTGCCGTCGCCGGCGACGATGACGGACCGGTACCAGGTGACCGTCAAGCCGAAGTGGATTTCCGGCGTCATTCCTACCGAGGCCGATGACTGCGGCGGCGACTGGAAGGAGCGCTTCAAACTCGCGGAAGAGGCTTTCATGGACGCGTTGAAGCGCGGGGACAAGACGGTCGAAGCCAACGCGAACAACTACATCGTGCAGTGCTACGGCATTTGCATGGACCCGGAGGTGAAAGCTGCCGCGCTGAAGATCAAAGAAAAGATGGACAAGCTGTCGGCGCCGAGACCGGTTTCTTCAGGGCCGAAGGCGCCGCCGGGGGTTCCGCAGAACCGAGCAGGGGACGTTCCGGTGGGGATCGCACATAAGCAGGAGCCGATCCAGCAGGTGTGGGCAATCGACGG
>BOJX01000141.1 GCA_016860685.1 Planctomycetota bacterium | reverse complement strand
CACTCTGGCGCTGGGTCTGGTTCTGTTTCGCGGCGGGAGCGATCGTGATATCGCTCAAGCGGTTGCCCTGCTGGAGGAATCCCTCTCCGTCCGGGAGGAGGCGCTTCCCGGGGGGCACTGGCGGATCGGGGAGGCGGCGCACGCGCTCGGACGCGCGCTTGCCCGGACCGGCGCAACCGAAGCAGCGCACGCACAGATTGAGAACGCGGTGAAGATCCTTGAGGCTGCGCTCGGGCCGGATCACCCCGAGACCCGGGAGGCAAGGGCGTCGTTGTCCGCGCTGTCGTTCGAGTCCGGCACGAACTCCGGCGGGACTTGAGCGTCCGGAACCCGGTTGAAGACCGCGCTGACGCCGGGTAACGTCCGTCGTTCGGCGACCCGGTATCAAACCGCACCGCCGCCGTCAGGAGCCACGCATGTCAAGACGCACCGTCATCGCCGGCAACTGGAAGATGCACAAGACGCTAAGCGAGGCGCGCGAACTGGTGAGCGGGCTGCGTCAACGTCTTGAGGCGTTCGGAGACTCCGTCAACCCGATCGACGTGTTGATTTTTCCTCCGGCGACGCTTCTGTTTCCGATGGCGAAGGCGATCGCGGGTTCACGTGTCCTGATGGGGGCGCAGAATGCGCATGACGCCGCGCAGGGCGCCTTCACCGGAGAAATATCGATGCGGCACGTTGCCGACACCGGGTGTACGCACGTGCTTGTCGGACACAGCGAGCGGCGGCACGTCTTCGGGGAGAGTGCGGAATTCCTCGCCCGGAAGGTCGTCAGCGGCGTGGCGGCGGGTCTTACCGTCGTGTACTGCGTGGGCGAGACGCTTGCGGAGCGAGAGGCGGACCGGACGGCGTCAGTCGTCGGGCGGCATCTGGATGAGGGGTTGTCGGCGGATCTGGATTTCAGCCGGATCATCCTTGCTTATGAACCGGTCTGGGCGATCGGAACGGGGCGGACCGCAACCCCGCAACAGGCCCAAGAGGTTCATCAGTTCATCCGCACTTACCTTTCGAGGCGGTTCGGTGGGCCGGTTGCCGACGGGATGCGCGTCTTGTACGGCGGCAGCGTCAAACCCGACAACGCGAGGGGGCTGCTTCAGCAGGCGGACATCGACGGTTTGCTGGTCGGGGGGGCGTGCTTGTCGGCGGAAGATTTCGCCGCTATCATCGGTTCCGCTTTGAGTCAGTCGCGGTAGTTTTTCGTGTAAAATCATAGCCTGCAAGGATTTACGCCGGCTGCGGCAGTTTTGGGTCGGGCTTGGCGGGCTCAGGATACTCGCACATGGGTTGGGGACAGTGGTTGCTGGCGATGGCGTTGACGGCGGTCTGCGCCCTGATGATCGTCGTGATTCTGTTGCAGCGCGGGCGCGGCGGCGGTCTGGTCGGGGTGTTCGGCGGGGGCGGGGCGGGCAGCGCGTTCGGCGCGAAGACGGGCGACGTCTTCACCTGGATCACCGTGGCGCTCGCGGGGCTTTTCATTTTCATCGGCAGCGTCGGCAACTGCGTGATGGAGCCGAAAATTCCGACGGATGACGGAGCGGCGCTGACGGAAGACGGTGGCCTGACCGAAGAAGACATTAATGCGGACCTTCCGCCGCCGTCGCCACCGTCTCAGGGCACAACGAGTTCCCCGCCGGCGCCCGGAGCGTCCGCGCCTTCTACTCCTCCGGCGGAATCCGGTGAAGCGACGAAACCGGCTGCCCCGTCAAATGCTGGGGCGGAAGGTGAGAACAAATCGGCTGCGCCTCCGGAGGGCGGCGGCAGCGCCAACCCGACTCCGCCGGGTGCGGGCGAATCTGACAAGAACGCGGGCGGCGCCGAAGGCGGTTCGGGCAACGCATGACGGCGCGATGATTGTGTCAATGACCGGTTGCGGGGAGGCGGTCCACGCCGAGGACGGCGTCGGGTACTCGCTGGACATTCGCTCGGTCAACAACCGTTTTTTCAAGGCGAGCATCAAGCTCCCCGACTCGCTTCAGTCACTCGAAGACCGCGTCGAGAAGCTGCTGCGCGAGAACCTGCGGCGCGGCAGCGTGTACTTTCAGCTTCGCACGCACAACGACGTTGCCGGGTCCGCCGCAACGATCAATCTCGGGGTGCTTCAGCATTATGTGGATCAGCTTGTGCAGGCGGTCCTGCCGGGCGGCGTGCAGTCGCGGCTGGATCTGGGGACGCTCGCCGCGCTTCCGGGCGTCTGCGAAACCGCCGAACCCGACGACGCTCTGATCGCCCGACGCGCGGCGATCGTCGAGCGACTGACCCGCGAGGCGCTTGTGGCGCTGGTGGCGATGCGCGCCGAGGAAGGGCGGGCGCTGTACCGCGAGCTTACGACGCATTGCGACGCGATCCGCCGCCACCTCGCGCAGATCCGCTCCCGCGCCGGCGAAGTCATCGTCGAGTATCAGGATCGCCTCCGCCAGCGGGTGGACCGGCTGCTCGCCGAAAGCCGGATCGAATTGGACCGGGACACCTTGGCCCGCGAGGTCGCCGTCTACGCCGACCGCTGCGACATCAGCGAGGAGCTTGTCCGGCTGGAGTCGCATCTCGATCAGTTCCTCGATGCCTGCGCGAACGAGGAGCACGTCGGCCGCAAACTGGATTTCCTGACGCAGGAGATGCTGCGGGAGGCGAACACGATCGGGTCGAAGAGCAACGACGTAGCCATCCTGCGGGCCACCGTCGAAATCAAAAGCCTGATCGACCGCCTCAAGGAGCAGGTTCAGAATGTCGAGTGACGAGGCGAGCTGCGGGCGTGGGCTGGTCATCATCTCCGGTCCCAGCGGGGTGGGGAAAAGCTCGATCTGCAAGGCCGTCCTTGCGCGACATCCCCGGGCGACGTGGAGTGTGTCGGCGACGACCCGCCCGATCCGTCCCGGGGACGTTCCCGGGGAGAGCTACGAGTTCATCGACGAGGCGGAGTTCGCCCGTCGGCAGGCGGTGGGAGCGTTTCTGGAAACCGCCGCGTACTGCGGTTATCATTACGGTACGCCGCGTCCGGCCGTCGAGCGTGCGCTGGCGCAGGGGCGGATCGTGATCCTGGAGATCGAAGTCCAGGGCGCGGTGCAGGTGGCGTCGAAGATGCCGCGGTCGACGCGGATCTTCATCCTGCCCCCCACGGCGGAGTCGCTGCGCCTGCGCCTGGAAGGGCGGAACAGCGAGCGGGCCGAGCAACTGGCGAAGCGGCTTAAGGCCGCGGACGGCGAGATCGCGTTCGCGCGGGACAGCGGCGTGTATCAGCACTTCGTCGTCAATGACGACCTGGAGGAAAGCGTGCGGCGGGTGATCGACATTATCGAGGCGGAGTGCCCCGGTTCCTGACCCCGCGCGCGGGAGATGAGACAACGCATGATCGAACTGCTCAAAAGCGACGACATCATCAACAAGTGCGGCGGTCGGTTCAAACTGACGGCGCTCATCCAGCGCCGCTGGCTGCAACTGCTTCAGGGCTCGCGTCCGATGGTTGAGAGCAAGGGGCTGACCCCGCTGGAGGTCGTCGTCCGCGAGATCGCCGAGGGCAAGATCGAGATGGAGCTGGCGACGCAGGACTACGACTACCGCGCCAGCGCCGCCCTGCCCGAGTTCTCCTCGGAAGCGGAATGACGCGGTGCTGGGCTCCGCCGCGCGCGGGACAAACCCCGGACGCAACCGATGCCTGACGAGTCATCCAGCCGAGTTCCGACGGGCGCCGGGGCTGTCGCCGACCTGGCGGGGCGCGAGGTGCTCGTCGGTGTCAGCGGCGGGATCGCGGCGTTCAAGACCTGCGCCCTGGTCTCCGCGCTTGTTCAGCGCGGGGCGGGGGTGACCGTGGTGATGACCGACGCCGCGACGCGCTTCGTCGGTCCGCTCACCTTCGAGTCGCTGACCACCCGCCGTGTCATCCTGGATCTCTGGTCCGCCGAGCAGGATCGCGACTCCCGGCATATTCACGTCACCGAGCGGGCGCACCTTGTCCTCATCGCCCCGGCCACCGCCAACGTGATCGGCAAGATGGCGCACGGCATCGCCGACGACGCGCTGACGACGATGGTGCTCGCCGCGGCCGGTCCGCTCCTGCTCGCCCCCGCGATGAACGACCGCATGTGGCGCAACCCGATCGTGCAGCGCAACGTCGAAATCCTGCGCACCTCCGGGTGCTCGATCGTCGAGCCGGAGAGCGGCTGGCTGGCTTGCCGCACGATCGGCGAAGGCAGGATGGCCGAACCGCAGACGATCCTTGAGGCCGCAACCCGGATGTTGATCGGGGACGGTCGCCGGTGACGCGGACGCCGTATCCGGCTTGAAACGGGACAGACGCATGCGCATCCTCATTACGGCGGGTCCGACGCGGGAGTACCTGGACCCCGTCCGGTACCTGTCCAACGCCTCGACGGGCCGGATGGGCGTTGCGCTCGCAGAAGCGGCGATCGCCCGCGGACACGAGGTCGTGCTCATCTGCGGACCGATTGAAGCGCCGCCCCCCCCCGGCGCGGAGGTCCGGCGCGTCACCTCCGCGCACGAGATGCTCGATGCATGCCTCGAAGCGTTCAGCGTATGCGACGCGGCGGTGATGGCGGCTGCGGTCTGCGACTACCGTCCCCTCGACCGGCGGGATCGGAAGATGCGCCGGGAAGGCGCGGGGCTGATGCTGGAGCTTGCGCCGACCGAGGACATCTGCGCACGTCTCGGCGCCATCAAGGGTCGGCGGGTGGTCGTCGGGTTCGCGCTCGAAGATGAAGGAGCGGACTCGCACGCCCGCGCTGCGGCGAAGCTGGCTGCGAAGCATTGTGACGCGATCGTTCTGAACGCCGCCTCGAACATCGGGACGGACTCGGGGCGTTGCGAGATTCTCCTTGAACAAGGGGGCTGGCAGCCCGCCGCGCGCGGCACGAAGCGGCAGCTTGCCGACGAGATCATCTCCGTCGTCGAGCGACTGGCGGCGCGGGGATTCGGACCGTCTTGAGTTTTGTTGTGAAACGGCGCCACGCCTGCTACGAAGGGTTTCCTGCCTTTGTCGATCCGCTTGCTTGGCCCCCACGCTTGGAGTCTCCTCTTCGAGAGCCTTGCCCAAAGTCGCTGAGATCCTCCCTCGACGAACTCGGTATCGCGAACCGGGCGGCAAAGCGTCCAGGCTTGAAGGTCTTGGTATTTTAATACGTCACGCTCTGGGCGGGTTGGACAAAGAAGGTATCCTCTAAAGGGGGCGGCTCAGTTTTCGATCGACGAATAAGGTAAACAGCCCAGCGATGCCAATGTTATGAAATTTCGAAGGTTGCGTTTATCACGAAGGATGTTTTGACGTTCGTGAGCGTCGCGGCACACTGAAAAAGACATCCCGGTCTCGGAGATTCACTGCGTCAATTCAGCAGGTATTGCGTTAACGCTTAAAGAATTCGGGCATGATTCGCCGATAGCGGGACTTAAGGGGTTTTCTGAGCAAGAGAGAATCAGGAGCCGCGCGGGCTTTCCCCGGTGGTTATCCACAATGATGTTTTTGCGGGCGGTCGGGTGTTGACGGGACATCGGTCCGGTCTACAATTCGGCTGCATTGGAGTCATCCGCGTGCGGGCCTGTGTCGCGCGCTCGCGGAGGGACGCACCGGCGTGACCGTTGGCGCGAAGTCGCGCGGGTGTAATTGCCAAGTCCGTACATAGGGTCTGTCGACGTTTCGGATGTTTCCGGCGTGAGGGTCGCCTTCGGGCGGCGTCCTCGACGCTGGAGATCGGCGTTCGGCGAGCCGCTTCCAGCGGGGTTGGTCCCTGCTTGCGGGGGTTGCCGATGGAGTTTGGTGTCCTGGGCGAACGCGGCTCGGCGCGGCGACGGGAACGTCCTGAACGAGGTGACAACGGATCACACCGAGTTTTTCTGGAGGTACAAGGAATGATGGTTCTGACAAGGAATGCGAAGAACGCGATGAGGTTGCGGCCTCTCGCGGGGACGTTCGCGGCGTTGCTGGCGTTGGCCCTTATCCCGGGCTGCCCCCCGCAGACGCCTGCGTTTGATGTGGATGTGGCGTGCGGCGACGGCAGCGGCGAGGCGCTCCTCGGCGAGGTCGTGGCGATCGCCTACAACACGAACGACACCGACGCGACCGTGACGATCACGGCCAGCGGCGGGACGCTCGTGGATAACGGCGTGGATGAGAACGGCGACGGCACCGCGATTCTGACCTCGACGACCGAGGGCACGGTGACGGTGACGGTGACGGGCACGCTGGCCGACGGCACGACGGACACGGAGACGTGCGAAGTCGCGTTCGCGGGCACGGGCGTCGTCGCGAGCGATGATACGGGCGGCGCACCGGTCGCGGGCGGCGGAACGATCAACCTCGAGGTGGACGTGGCGGCGCTGGCCGACGGCGGCGGCGAAGGCGACGACTTCACGGTGGTCTGGACGGTGAATCCGGCGGCCGCGGGCACGTTCTCGTGCGGCGCGGGCGATCAGGATCCCGAGGACGACAACGATACGGACTGCTTCGCGATCGGCTTCACGGTTGCGGATCCGTGCGTCAACTTCTCGATCACGGTCGTGGTGACGCGGAACTCGGACGGTCGCCGCTTCGGCGCGACCAGCTCCTACACCTGCCTGGAGTGCGCGGCCGACGCGGATTGCGACGACGGCCTGTTCTGCACCGGCGTTGAGACCTGCGTGAATGGCGCGTGCGTGGACGGGACGGCCCCGTGCGACGAGGCCGCCGGCGAGACGTGCAACGAGGACGCCGATGCCTGCGAAGGAACGGCTTGCACGGTGGACGCGGACTGCTCGGACGGCGTGTTCTGCAATGGTAACGAGACGTGCGTGGACGGTGCTTGCGTGGCGGGAACTGCGCCGTGCGCCGAAGGTCAGACGTGCGATGAGGCCGGCGATGCCTGCGTGACGCCGTGCGATGATGATGCGGATTGCGACAACGGTCTGTTCTGCGACGGCACCGAGACGTGCGTGGACGGCGCCTGTGCTGACGGCGCCAGCCCGTGCACGGAAGGCCAGGACTGCGATGAGGACACGGACACCTGCGGTTGCACCGAGGACGCGGACTGTGACGACGGCCTGTTCTGCAACGGTACGGAGACGTGCGACGTGGGTACGGGCGTCTGCGTGGCGGGAACTGCGCCGTGCAACGTGGACGAGACCTGCGACGAGGAGAATGATGACTGCATCCCGCCGACGGGCGGAACCTTCCGTCTGACGACGGGCGTGGACGCCGGGGCGGCCTTCACCGGCGGCAGCGGCGACGACGTGTTCGACGCCAGCCTCGAGTTCCAGGGCGGCGTGGGCAACATGACGCTGGGCAACTCGGATAACCTCAACGGCGGCGC
>BOJX01000140.1 GCA_016860685.1 Planctomycetota bacterium | reverse complement strand
ACGTTCCAGCCGAAGGACGAGAAGAACCAGGACAGCACCGAACTGACCGGCGACATCAACTACCGCAAGATCGCCGAATACGGCTCGGACTCGGACCCGCGAGCGTTCAACTTCGACGGCGAACTGAACATCGCCAACCGCGGCATCGTCGAGTTCATCGAGGTGCTCAAGCTCGAAGTCGCGTTCCTCTACGACCTGCTCGGCGCGTCCCAGGAACACGTCATCAAGCCGAAGAAGTTCGCCCAGACCGACATCGACGAGGTCATCATCGGACACACCAACGAGCCTGAGTACCGCAAGCTCCAGAGCAACGAACTGATGGAGGCGTTCCGCGACCGCACCATCAAGATCGACATCCCCTACAACATCCGCCTCGACGACGAGATCGCCATCTATCACAAGGACTTCAACAAGGAGAAAATCCGCGGCATCCACATCGCCCCGCACACGATCGAGACCGCGGCCATGTGGGCGGTTCTGACCCGCCTCGACGAGCCGAAAAAGGCGGGACTGACGCTGCTTCAGAAGCTCAAGCTCTACAACGGCAAGAGCATCCCCAACTTCACCGAGGACACCGTCCGTGAGCTGCGCGACGAATCTCCGCGCGAGGGCATGCAGGGCATCAGCCCGCGCTACATTCAGGACAAGCTGTCCAACTGCCTGGTCGGAGACCAGGCGATCCAGGAGAAGTGCATCAACCCCTTCATGGTGCTTAATGAGATCGAGGGCGGGCTGGACCATCACAGCCTCCTCAACGACGAGGACACCAAGAAACGGTACAAGGAGCTGCTCGGTGTGGTCCGCGAGGAGTACGAGGACATCCTCAAGTCAGAGGTGCAGCGGGCCATCTCCGCCGACGAGGACGCCATCAAACGCCTCTGCACCAACTACATCGAGAACGTCCGCGCGTACACGCAGAGGGAGAAGGTGCGCAACAAATACACCGGGCGCGATGAGGAACCGGACGAGCGGCTGATGCGCTCCATCGAGGAGAAGATCGACATCCCCGACTCGCGCAAGGACGACTTCCGCCAGGAGATCATGAACTACATCGGCGCCCTGGCGCTGGACGGCAAGCGCTTCGAGTATCACACCAACGCCCGGCTTCACAAGGCGCTTGAGCTGAAGCTCTTCGAAGACCAGCGCGACACGATCAAGCTCAAGAACGTCGTCAGCGGCGTGGTCGACGACGAGACGCAGGCCAAGATCGACGTCGTCAAGCAGCGCCTCATCAAGTACTTCGGGTACAATGAGACCAGCGCGACCGACGTGCTCAACTACGTCGCCAGTATCTTCGCCCGAGGCGACAGCAAGAAGGATGATTAACGATGGTGGTGAAGACCGTCAACTCGGCCGGCGAGCTCGAGAACGAATACCTAGCCGTCCGCTACGGCGCTACGCCGCAGGATTGGGAGGAAGCAGCCGATGAAACGCATTTCGTCGAACTCATCGACGGAAGGTTGATTATGCACTCGCCGGCAGGACTGGCCCATCAGCGGACCTTCGGCTTCCTGCACCATCTGCTGAGGTCGTTCGTTGAGCAACGTAAGTTGGGTGAGGTATTGACCGGTCCGTTTACGATGGACCTCGCGCTTGAACGGAAGTTGGAGCCTGATCTTATTTTCGTCACCAGCAAGACGGTGGCCAACTTGACGGAGGATCGGCTGATCGGGCCTGCGGATCTGGCGATTGAGATTGCATCAGCAAGCACGCGCTCATACGACCGTGGCGAAAAACGCGAGTGTTATCGCGTCGGTCGCGTGGCGGAGTACATCATGATCGACGCCTTCTCGAAACTTGTCACGCTCGACCGGCCTGCCGGGCGGGAAATCCTCAGCCTTCAAGAGGGTTGGATTGCGTCGGAATCCTGCAAGGGTTTTGCGTTCCGCGCGGAGTGGTTGTGGACGGACCCGCTGCCGGATGTGGAGCGATGCCTGGGCGAACTGGAGCCGTGGAAGGGATAACGGTTTGCGATGCTGCTTCAGATCGATAAGGACCACGGCCGCTTTCGCCAGATCGTCCGCGGGCGCATCCGCAAGGATCTGCGCAAGTTTCTTACGCGCGGCGAACTCGTCGGACGCGAGGGCAAGCACCTCGTCAGCATCCCCGTTTCCGGCATCGACACTCCGCACTTCCGCTACGGCGACAACAATGACGCCGGCGTCGGATCCGGCGACGGCAAGAGCGGCGACAAGCTCGGGCAGGACGGCGAAGGCATCGGCCCGGGCGGGACCGAGGAAGGCCGGCACATTCTCGAAGTGGACATCAGCCTCGACGAACTGGCGGACATCCTCGGCGAGGAGCTGGAGCTGCCGCGCATCGAACCGAAGGGGCGGCACAACCTCACCAGCGAGAAGGACCGCTACAGCTCGATCCGCCAGTCCGGACCCGAGTCCTTGCGCCACTTCAAGCGGACCTTCCGACGCGCCCTGCGCCGCTACATCATGACCGGCGCCTACGACCCGCAGAACCCGAGCATCATCTTCGAGCGCTCCGACAAGGTCTACCGAAGCTGGAAAACCATCAAAAACCCGCAGTCCAACGCCGTCATCATCTACATGATGGACGTCTCCGGGTCGATGGGCGCGGAGCAGAAGGAGATCGTCCGGCTCAAGGCGTTCTGGATCGACGCCTGGCTGCGACGCAATTATGACGGCATTGAAAGCCGCTACATCGTGCATGACGTCCGTGCCGCCGAGGTGGACCGCGAGACGTTCTATCACCTGCGCGAGGACGGCGGAACGCGCATCAGCAGCGCCTATCGCCTCGCCCGCGAACTGATCGAGCGCGACTATCCCGGCGCGGAGTGGAACGTCTACCTCTTCCACTTCTCCGACGGCGACAACAGCAGCGAATCCGACAGCCGCGAGTGCTGCAAGCTTCTCAAGGAGCATCTGCTCCCGCAGATCAACGAGTTCGGATACTGCCAGGTCGCCAGCGCCTACGGCAGCGGCAACTTCATCAACGTCATTCACGAACACCTGGCCCGCGAACCCAAAGTCGTCACCGCCCGCGTCAACAGCAAGGACGACATCTACGACGGAATCAAGGCGTTCTTCGCACAGGGACGATGATGCAGACAGGGGACCGGCTACAAAGGACGAAGAACCTCAGGCGCAAGGGGTGACCCTGCAATGATCCGCACACTTCCTCGCAACATCGCCGAGCAGGTCGAGATCATCGCGGAGCACGCGCGCCGCGAGGGACTCGACTTCTTTCCCGTGATTTATGAGATGCTCACCGCCGAGCAGATGTCCCAGGTCGCCGCTTACGGCGGCTTTCCGCAGCGCTACCCGCATTGGCGGTTCGGAATGGAGTATGAGCGCCTGCGCAAGCAGCAGCGCTACGGGCTGTCGAAAATCTACGAGATGGTCATCAACACCGACCCGTGTTACGCCTATCTCCTCGAAGACAACACCATGACCGACCACAAAACGGTCATTGCCCACGTTTACGGCCACTGCGACTTCTTCAAGAACAACATCTGGTTCAGCCGGACCAACCGGAAGATGATCGACGAGATGGCCAACCACGCCACGCGCATCCGCCGCTACGTCGACCGTTTCGGCCTCGACAAGGTCGAGCAGTTCATCGACACCTGTCTGGCGCTGGACAACCTGATTGACCCGCATTCCCTCTTCATGCGCCGAGAGTCCGTGCGCCCGCCGAAACCGATCAATCAGTCCGCCGCCCCGCAGCTCACGCGCTTCCCCGCGAAGCGTTACATGGAGCAGTGGATCAACCCGCCGGGCGAGCTCGCCGCCGAGCGCGAACGCCACGAGCAGAAGACGGAACAATTCGAAGGGCGCTTCCCCGCGTCGCCCGTCCGCGACGTGATGCTCTTCCTCCTGGAGAACGCGCCGCTGCCCGACTGGCAGGCCGACGTCCTCTCGCTCATCCGCGAGGAGGCCTACTACTTCGCCCCCCAGGGGCAGACGAAAATCATGAACGAAGGCTGGGCAAGCTACTGGCACTCGACGCTTATGACCGGCTACATCCTCCGCGACGAGGAAGTCGTCACCTATTGCGACCACCACTCCGGCACTTTGGCGACCCAGCCGGGTCGCCTCAATCCCTACAAGATAGGCATCGAACTCTTCCGCGACATCGAGCATCGCTGGAACACCGGCCGGTACGGCAAGGAGTACGATGAGTGCGACGACATGGCCGCCCGCCGCGCCTGGGGGAAGGACAAAGCCCCGAAGGATCGTGTCGTCGGGCGCGGGTCGCCGGGACGCGAGAAAATCTACGAGGTGCGCCGCGTCCACAACGACCTGACCTTCATCGACGAGTTCCTCACGCCCGAGTTCGTCGAGGATCAGAAGCTCTATCACTACCGCTACGACCCCGCCACGGGCCGGATGGTCGTCGTCAACCGCGACTTCGCCAAAATCAAGCAGCAGATGCTCTTCATGCTGACGAACCACATGCAGCCTTACATCTACGTCGCCGACGGCAACCACGCCAACCGCGGCGAGCTGCTCCTGGTTCACAAGCACAACGGCGTGGACCTCGACATCCGCTACGCCCAGGAAACGCTCCGCCAGATTCACGTCATCTGGAAACGCCCCGTCCACGTTCAGGCCCGCATCGACGACACGCTCATGCTCTTCACCTTCGACGGCGAACAAAGCAGTCAGCAGCGCCTCGACGAAGCCGTGTACGACATCTGAAGCGCCGACGGGGAATCGGGAAGCGTCTCCCGACGCCCGGAAACCTTCATCAGGTTGCGGAACATCCGGACACCTGAATCTCTGCGCGACCCCCGCTCGTAAGTGCGGCACATGTGCCGATCGTGACCGGCGACAGCGATCCGCGGATCCTGCCGTCGCGTTGAAGGGGAGCACGTTCGTCCGGGGCGCGAAGTTCAACGAGAAAAACCGGAAATACAAGAGGTCGATCGTGAGTCTTCGACGGTCGGCTACCGGGCGTAGAACGAGTGATAGTGGTCGAGGATCGGCGTGTCCGCATTGAAGATGTACGCGATCAGCGCCGCGCGCATCCACATTCCGTTGCGGACCTGCTCCCAGTATTTCGCCTGAGGCAGGGTGTCCAGCCGGGGGTCGATCTCATGCCGCCGCGGGAGCGGGTGCAGGATCGCCAGGTCCGGGCGGAACTGCCGCGCCATGTCCACCGTCAGGTGGAACCGGCCGTAGTCGATCGCCTTAGACTCGCCCGCCACGTCCCACTCATCTTGGAGGCGCGTCATATACACCGCGTGACACTCGCCGATGACCGCGCGGAGATCGTGATGAACCTCGTGTTCGACGCCGTAGCGCGAGACGTACTCGAGAATGTCCTCGCCGATCATCAGCTCCGGCGGCGCCACAAAGAGCATCCGCACGCCCGTGAAACGCGACAGAAGGTACGCCAGCGACCGCACGGTGCGCCCGCGCTTCAGGTCGCCGACGAACGCGACCGTCCGGCCTTGAAACGCGTCGCTGGGCAGCCGCGGCGGCGCTCCGCGCTCGCCCGCGGATCGCGGCGCGAAACATCGGTACAGCGTGTAAAGGTCCAGCAGCGCCTGCGTCGGGTGCTGATCCTTGCCGGAACCGCCGTTGATGATCGGCAGCGTCCGTCGCATCCGGTTGAGCATCAGCGCCATCTCCTCGGCGAACCCCTCGACGGGGTGGCGCATGATGATCAGGTCGAAGTACTGGCTGAGCACCCGGACGGTGTCCTCCTCCGTCTCGCCCTTCACCTCCGACGAGGTGCTCGGGTTGCGGACCTCGTTATAAGGAATGCCCAGCACCTGACATGCCGCCGAGAACGACAGGAACGTGCGCGTCGATGGCTGGATGAAATACAGCATCGCCCGCTTGTGACTGAGGATCGTCCGAAGGAACTGCGCGCCTTCCCGGTCGTCGCTGATGCGTCGCACCATCTCGGAAAGACGGCAAAGCTGCTCCAGCGTCTCCCGGTCGAACTGCTGGGAAAGAATGACGTGAAACGGGCGGTCATTGCGGTTAAGCTGCGCCACCCGCTGGCTGGTCAGGAGCTGAGCCGGTTCTTCTTCAATCGCCCCGAGCACGCTCTTAGTAGAACTCGCCGTCTCGCGCTTGTCAATCCCCGCGGGGTTCGCCCTGATCCGTCAAGGGGGAAAATGAGGGGATCGTGCATTTCCCGGACGTCCGCTTCACGATTTCACGCACGTCTGTCCTTGACGAGAAGGGGTTCAAAAGGCGCCTTAAGTGAGAAGCGTAACATTGCGTCGCCGTCGTGACGGCGAGGATCACTCCTCGCGCTTGTGAATTGCGTGTCCGGTTTTCGGCGAACCGAAGAACGGTTGTCGGTCGCCTTGCGGTAGAACCACCGGGGTCACGCTGTTCTCGACGTCAGAGGCCCCGGCTGCTGCCGGCGAAGCAGGCTCCGCGATCGTCCCGGCCAGAACCTCCGGCTCAGTCGCCCTCGCCGCCGGCGCCTCCGGACCCGCCAGGAGGCCCTCGATCATCGCCGGATCGCGCCGCGCGAGGCGCTGATCCTCCCCGGCGCGCCAAGCCTCGCCGAAAAACACCGCGAACGTGAGCATCGCCGCAATCGCCGCCGCCCGGCTCGGCCAGCGCCAGAGCCGACGCCGCGCGCTCTCGTCTTCCAGCAACACGTCGTCCACGCTCTCCGACCCTGACGACGCCACCGAAATCCTCGGTTCCGCTCCAGTCCGAAGCGCCGAGAACGCCTGATAATCCGCCCGGTCCTGCAACGCAGGATCCAGGTCGCCCTCGCTGAACGCGCTCAGTTGTTCAACCGTCCTGCGCACACGTTCCGCCGCCTCACGGCATGATGGGCATCGCAGAAGATGAAACCGCAGCCCCTGCGGAAGCGCCGCCCCGGCGACGTCGTCCTCATCATCCGTGAGGACGCTCAGAACCCAGCCGCGCTTCGGGCAAAGATCGGTCGGGGGAGATGTTTCCTGGGGGTTCATGACGTCGGCCTTTCCTCAAGCAGTTCGGCGAGGCGCACCACCGCCTGCCGGCGGTACACGCGCGCCGTGCCCGGTTCGATCCCCAGCACCTTGCTGACCTCGGCATACGACATCCGGCCCAGATCCCGCAGAATGACTACGTTTTGAAGGTGCGGCGGTAACGCCTCGATCGCCTCCCGAAGCGCGTCGTTCCGGATATCCGCCGCGTTCGCCTCCGCCGCCTCCGCACGCTCCGCTCGATCATGCACCACTCGAAGCCAGTGATCCCGCCGGCGCGCCTTGCGCCGGATCATCTCGATCGCGATGTTCGTCGCCGTGCGGTAGGCGAACGCCTTCGCGCTCCGCAACCCCTCGGGACGGGGCAGATTCGCCAGCGAACACCAGCAATCCTGATAGGCATCAAGCACGTCCTGCTCGTCGCCGAGCAGCTTCCAGAGCATTCTTAGGATGATCGGACCGTCCGAGCAGATGATCTTCTCGATCCACGCGAAATCCGCCCGCCGCCTCGCCGTATCCTTGAAGCCGACAGTGCTTTGCGGTGCAGATGC
>BOJX01000139.1 GCA_016860685.1 Planctomycetota bacterium | reverse complement strand
CCGACGATGTGATCGTACACTCCGGCGACCTTCGCTACCTGCTCGGGCGGCTGAACGCCGGGCATCGACAGCGCGCCCGACGCCAGCAGACGCGCGACGATCGTGCAGGGATAACCCGTCGTACGCGCCATCGAACTGGTTCCGGTTACCGGGTCCGTTTCATCATAAAGATCGTACGTGTGTCGGACGGGCGACGCGCCGGTGCTCGCCGATCCCTCGACAATTACCCGCAGGATCGTGAACTCCGCCTCGCCGGGTTCGAGTTTCCACGCCGGGAAAAGCAGAAGCGACGTCACATCAAGCGGACGCACCAGCGCCGGACCGACCTGAATCGCTTCCTTGCTGAAGAAGCCCGTCTCCCGAAGCACGCGCATCAACTCGATGTGTCCGGGGTAACGCAGGGTTTTCTCGACCATCCGAGGCGCGGCGATCGTGCGCACAAGGCTGCGCAGGCCGTCGGTGTTGAAGGCCTCCAGCGTCCCGACCCCGGGGAAATCAATCAGCTCCGGATCCGAAAGCGCCGGTTTGACGACGAGGGTTCCGTCCTCGATCAACCGCACCGGTCGCGTGTATTCCTCAAGGACGTCCGACGGCGCGAAGGGCGCTTTGTACTGAAAAGGCCAGCGGCGGACCTTCGGGAGCCCGCCGACGTAGAAAACGACCTGCCGCAGGTGCGGCAACATCGCGCAGCTTCTGCCGATCATGAAGTTCGCCAGTCCGGGCGCAACGCCGCAATCCACGACCGCTGTGACGCCCCGGGTTTGCGCCAGGTCGTTCAACTCCAGCGCCTCTTCCGGCATGAACGAAATGTCTACAAAATTCTTTCCCGCTTCGATGACGGCGCGCAACGTCTGAAATCCGAAGCGACTCGGCATCGCCCCGACGACCCCGTCCGCATCGGCGATGACGTTTCTCAGCACGTCCGCTTTACTGACGTCAGCCTGCCGTGTCATCAGGCGAGGCGGATTCGTAGAGGCAGCCAGCGCCTGAAGCGCGGCGTCGTTGATGTCGGCAACCACGACCTCAAGAGAAGAATCCTGCGCCAGATCACGCGCCATCGTGGCGCCGATCATGCCTGCTCCGAGCACGACGACCTTTTTCTGATTCAAGTGTTATCCCTCCAGGCGCTATCCGGCAGCCGGCGAAGTTGTCGGCACGTCGCAGAACCTTAACCGAAGCCCGTCCGCCGCGCCCGATCCCTTCAGAACTGAAGCCCGCTGATGACAACCCCTGTAATGTGGCGCTTGTTACAACCCGAACGCGAAAAATAACGTAAAAATGTACTTTGTATCAAAATCGTGGCCTCTATTGAAGAGAGGTTGGGTTGTCGGACACGGCGTAAATAACTAAATTGCAACGTCCGGGAAACCGATGGGTAGAAAAGCTCGGAGGTGTTAGTCCGGCTTCATCGAGGCTGGGAACTCCGGCGGACTGCAATCACGGGGTCAATTGCGTCGGACCGGCCGCTGCCGGTGACCGGTTGCCGCGAGAGCGGTGGCCTTGCCCGACGTTTTGAGCGAAGGCACAAGGTTAAGGAGCGGATGTATGTCGAAGGGTAGCCTGTTGCAGCGGCTGGGACGGTGGGGAGCGATGATCGCGGTCGGCGGCAGCGCCTTTCAGGTCAGCGGTTGCGACCCGGCTGTGCGCGACACGTTGCTTGCCGGGTTGGAAGCGACGACCGGTTCTCTCGCGGACACGCTGATCTCCGCGTTCTTCATCAGCCTGGATGACGACGCCGGAACCGGCGACGAAGGCCTGACGACGACGTAGTTGCAGGCGGACTTCCCGGAAAGATGAGTGGGTTCCCCGCGCCTTGGTGCGGACGGAATTCCTGCGTGCAAGCATGCGGAAGCCGTCTCGGCTAGTGTGCGTGACGCCGTGTGCGGTCGTTCTGCCGCGCGCGGCGTCGTCTGTATTATCGGGAGTTGAGGTGAACAGGTTCAAGCGGATCCCCGCTCGGCGTTCGCGGGGGCTGATTGTCGGCGGATTTGTCGTCGCCCTGGCGGGTTCGGGTGGATGCCTCTCGGGGGAGGCGCTGGGACGGGCGTTTGCGGCGGACTTGGCGGCCACCGTGGCGTCGCTGGTTCAGTTCGGCCTGCTGACGGCGGCCGGGATCTGAAGGGTGCCGCCGCCGCACCGGTCGTTCTCGGCGCGCGAGATTGTCTTGACAGCACGGTTTCTAGTTTGTATGTTGTAAGGTGAAAGTAAGATGTGGGGCGCCGGCGGGGCGTGGAGAGGTTCGCTCCCGCCGGAAGGGAGTCACCGGCCTGCGACGAAGTTCACCCGCAACCGCACGACGCGGAAACCTCGGGTGAACTTCGCCCCAGGCCTGTCCGGGGGCCAAGGGTGAGCAACGAAGCGATCGCGCGCGCCGAGTCCGTGCTCGGCTACGAGTTCCGGAACAAGTCTTTGCTGGAGATCGCGCTGACGCATGCGTCGGTGGCGAATTCCCGCCTGCTCAGTAATGAGCGCCTCGAGTTCCTCGGCGATGCGGTGCTGGGGTTGGTCGTCTGTGCCGAGCTTTACGACCGTCATCAGGATAAGCTCGAGGGAACGTTGACGAAAGTGAAGTCCCTGATCGTCTCGCGCAAGACTTGCGCGGCGATCGCGGACACGGTCGGTCTGACCGAGCTTCTGAATCTCGGGAAAGGAATGACGACGCGGCATCATCTGCCGACGTCGATCCGCGCGGCGGTGTACGAGGCGGTCGTCGGGGCGATCTACGTGGACGGCGGGTTCGAGGCGGCGAAGGCGTTCGTGCTGAAGACGACGCTGCCGCATATCTGCAAGTCGGAGGACTGCGACGTTCTTGAGAATTACAAGTCCGCGCTGCAGCAGCTTGCCCAGCGGATGCTGGACGCGGTTCCCCGGTACATCGCGCTGGACGAGCAGGGTCCGGATCACAGCAAGAGTTTCGAGGTCGGCGTCGTCATCGGGGAGGAGCGGTTCCCCAGTGCGTGGGGGCCGAGCAAGAAGGAAGCGGAGCAGAACGCGGCGCGGGCGGCCCTTCAGGAGCTGCTGAGGCGCAAGCGGACCGCGGAATCCGCTGCGCCGCGGTCGGCGTGATCCGCTGCAAATGAATTGAGCGGTGGATTCGGTCGTCGGTTCTCGAACCTTCGCGCATTTTTCGGGAGTCACGGGGCAATCCCGGCGCGACGTTCATCCCCCATCGGTCAAGCGTTCCGGTCAATTCTGCCGAAAGGTAGGGCGATCGCGTCGGCGCACGGTGCGCCGGTTGCTGATCCGGAGCCGGCGTCATCACGCCGGCCGCGATCCGCATTCGCGCGGGACTGATCCGTCCCGGCGGATCCGCAGGCGGAGCCTGCAAGGTGCTCAGGATGAGCGAAGCGGTTCAGAGACCCGGATTCGCCGAACGTATACGCCACCGGTGGCAGATCCCCGCGCTGCTGGCGTCGTCAGTCGCCCTGGTCTTCTCGCTGCGCACCGCGCAGACGGCGCGCGCACCCGTCTCCCTCGACCCGATTCTGTCCCAGTTGGACATGCTGGTGACCGGCGAGGCGTTCGAGGCCGCCCTGCGGGTCTCGCATGAACTGATGCAGGACAAAGAGCGGAGCGAGGCGGAGCGGGCGGCGATCAGCCTCCGGATGGCGCGGGCGCTGTCCGGACTCGCGTCGCGCGATCCGCAGACGTCGAAGGACGCCTACCGACGGATTGCGGCGTATTACGCGCGGGCGTCGGAGGCGGAGCTGTCGCTGGGGCTGGAGGACCACGTCAACTGGGCGAAAGCGTTGGAGCGGGAAGGTTTTCCGGCGGACGCGGCGGGGCAGTATGAGCGTGCTGTCGGAATGTCGGCGGCGCCGCGGTGGGATCTGATGCGGCATGTTTACGAGCTGCGCCGTGCGGCGTCCGTCGAGGCGTCGTCGGATCTGCGAAGCATCCCCGAGACGATCCTCGCCGCGACGAACGCGGATGCGGGCCTTCGAGTCTGGGCGCTGGAGGAACTGGTCGAGCTTCTGCACGAGCTGGGCGACGACGCCGGGGCGGTGCGGAAGGTCGCGGAGCTTTGCGAGACGTTTGACGAGGCATCGTGCGTAGATCGCCTTGATTACCTCAAGGCGCTGACCCTGTACCGGACGGGCGGCGCTGAGGAAGCGGAAATGCTGATGCGCGCCGCGATGCGGCGCGGCGGTCTGAGCGAGGATCATCGGGCGCGCGGGGCGTGGCTGCTGGGCACGATCGTGCTGGGCGAGGACGGTCAGGAGCGTCCGCAGGAGGCGACGGCGTATTTTGAGGAGAGCCTTCGCCTTCAGCCCGAGGGGCCTTATGCGTGCGCGGCACGTCTCGGGCTTGCGCAGGCGTTCGCGGCGTTGCAGCGCGACGATGAGGCGGTTGAGCAGATTCACCGGACGGTGGAGTGTCTCGCCGCGGTCGGTGGCGCCCGCGAGGCGGACGAGGCGGTGGTGCGCCGGACGGCGGCGGCGCGGGCCGGCGCGGCGCTGATCGAGGGGCGGTCGGGAGGGGCGCTGAAGCTGCTGGACGCGGTGACACCGCTGATCAGCCGTGCGTCGGCGGAGGAAGCCGCGGCGTTGTGGGAGCAGCTTGGGAAGGTCGCGGAGGCGCATGCGCAGGCGTTGACGGCTGAGGGCGAGCGGCTCGAAGACGAGGGGCAGGACGTCGGGACGGTCTGGACGGAGGCGGTCCGATCCTACCGGCGCGCGGGTGAGAGCTACCTGGCGTTGGCGCGGCTGAGTTTTCTTGACGAGTTGCGGGTCGCCGACGCGCACCTTCAGGCGGCGGAGATGTTCGCGGCGGGACAGGCGCCGATCCGAGCGGGTCAGCTCTTCGGATCGTTCGTCGCGGAGCACCCGTCGGATCCTCGCGTGCCGCTGGCGATGCTTCGTCAGGGCCAGATCCGTCAGGGTCAGGGGGATCTGCAAGGCGCGCTGGGCGCTTACCGCGAGTGCGTGGCGCGATATCCGCGAACACTTTACGGCGCTCAGGCGCTGATTCCGCTGGCGCAGACGTATGTCGCGCTGGCGAAAGAGCCGGAGGATCTGGTCCTGGCGGACCGGACGCTGGAGCGGGTGCTGGACGATCCGGAGTTGTTCCGGCCCGAGTCGCGTGAGTTTTCCGACGCGCTGTTTCTGCGCGGGACGATCGCGAGCCTGCGCGGCGAGCATGAGCGGGCGATCGCCACGCTGACGGAGGCGCTGGACCGCTATCCGGAAGACGCGCGGCGGCTGCGGGCGACCTTTCTTCTCGCGGATGCGTACCGGCAAAGCGCGCTGGCGCTGAAGCGCGCTGCGCGGGAGGCGCCGCCGGGCGGGCGCGGCGCCGAACTTCAGACGGACGCGCTGAGTCGCCTTGATCGCGCGCGCGGATTGTTCCGCGAGGTCGTGGACGTCTGCGAGCCGCGGTTTCCCGACGGGCTGGACCGGCTTGAGCAGGTGTACTTCCGTCACGCCCTGCTTTTTGAGGCGGACTGCCTGTTTGAGGCGTTGCGCTACGACGAGGCGTTGAAACTGTATCAGGCTGCGGGGGGCATGCTCGCGGATCGGGTGGAGGGGCTGCCGGTTCATGTTCAGATCATCAACTGTCAGGTTTTTCTGGGCCGGATGCGCGAAGCGCGGGCGGCGCTGACGCGAGCGAGGATTCAGCTCGAGCGTCTCGACGACGCGAGGTTCGCGGAGAGTTTTTCGCAGGAGAGCAAGGCGCACTGGCGGCGGTACTTCGACTGGCTGGATAAGGCGGAGTTGTTTTGAGTTGCACGGAGCGGCAGCCGGAAGGCGGCGTGATCCGGGACGGTCACGGACGCCGGCGGGGGAGCAAACATCGGTGAACGAAACGAGTCCGCAGGCAGTATTGCAGTTGATCCGGGAGGAGCACGCGCTTTACGTGCGGCTTGAAGCGGCGGCACGTCGGCAGCGCGAGCGGGTCGCGGAGGATGACGCGGCAGGGCTGCTGAAGGTGCTTGCGTCCCGGCAGTCGTTGACGGACGAGCTGACGGTGCTGTCGCGGAAGCTGGGTCCGGTGCGGCGGAACTGGAGGGCGATCCGGGATCGTTTGAGTGCGGAGGAGCGAGCGGAGGCCGACGCGCTGATTTCGGCCTCGACGGCGATGCTCAGTCGGGTGGTCCGGCAGGACGAGGAGGACGTGAGACGAATCCGGGTGATGCGCCAGTCCACGTCGCGCGAGCTGACGGCGGCGGTGCAGACGCGCCGCGCGGTCGTCGGATATGCGACGGCTTCACGGGAGGCGGGCGCGATCGAGAAGGGGTGGGAGGGATGACGGGAGTGAGTCCTGAGCACGTCGTTCAGGAGCCTGGCGGCCGGGGGGTCGGCGGACCGCCGCTGGATCCCGATCTGGCGGAGATGCTGCACTCGTTCAACGCGGTGACGGAGCGTCTGAAGCAGTCGCATGAGACGCTGGGGCGGGAGGTGCGCCGGCTCCGTGAGCAGCTTGAAGAAAAGGACCGGGAGCTGGAGCGCGGGCGTCGGTTGTCGGCGCTGGGTGAGATGGCGGCGGGCGTGGCGCATGAGATCCGGAACCCGCTGGGGGGGATCGGTTTGTACGCCTCGATGCTGGCGGAGGATCTGAAGTCTGACGGGAAACACAGCGACGTGGCGCAGCGGATCCTGGCGGGGGTGAAGCATCTGGATGCGTTGCTGACGGACATTCTGATGTTCGCGGGACACGTCGAGCCGCGGAAAGGGACGGTTCTGCTGGGGGACGTGGTGCAGGAGGTTGTTGAGCTGACGGCGCCGCAGGCGCGGCTGCGCGACATTCGGGTGGACGTGGACGCGGCGGTGCTGGGCGAGCGGGCGGAAGGCGACGCGCGTCAACTGAGTCGCGCGGTGCTGAACCTGCTGCTGAACGCGCTGGACGCCGCGCGGCCGGGGGGGCGGGTGCGGATCGGCGCGGCGTCGGACGTGGCGTTGCCGGGGTGCGTCGGGATCGTGGTCGAGGATGACGGAGAAGGGATCGCGGAGGGGGTGCTGGATCGGATTTTCGATCCCTTCTTCACGACGAAGGAGACGGGGACGGGGCTGGGGCTGGCGATCGTTCACCGGATCGCGGAGGCGCACGGGGGCCGTATCAGCGCCTCCAACCGTCGGGAAGGGGGCGCGCGGTTCATCTTGTGGGTGCGCCGCGAGGGCGGCGCGGGGGAGTCGACACGGGAATCGTCAGGGGCGAGTCGCCTCTGTTCAGGTAAGGAGTAACACATGGCACGGATAGCCGTAATTGACGACAAGGACATTCTTCGGGACTCGCTGACGACGATCCTGACGCGAGAGGATCACGAAGTCGGGGCGTTTTCGGATCCGGTGGAGGCGCTGGCGGAGCTGCGCACGGGGCGGTTCGACCTGGTGATCAGCGATCTGAAGATGCCGCGGATGGACGGGCTGACGCTGGTGCGGGAGCTGCGTCAGGCGGGGATCGACGTTCCGGTGATCATGATGAGCGCGTTCGGGACGGTGTCGAACGCGGTGGAGGCGATGAAGCTCGGGGTGTTCGACTTCGTGCAGAAGCCCTTCGACGCGGAGGCGATCACGGTGACGGTGGAGCGGGCGTTGGAGCACGCTCGTCTGCGGA
>BOJX01000138.1 GCA_016860685.1 Planctomycetota bacterium | reverse complement strand
CGTCGATGGTGCGGTTAGCGCCGAGTTTCACGTGGGCCGTGGAGTTGAACGTCACGTCATCCGTGGCGTTGCACGGATAGACGCACGCTCCGCCCGCGCCGCTCCAGTTCTGCGCGTTCGTCCAGGCATCGGTGCCGCCGCCGCCCGTCCATGTCCACGACGCCCGCAGCATCGCCCCCGGCCCCGGCAGCGCCAACCACGCGACCCCCGAAACCGCGACGATCCCCATGACCGCCGCCACCCCGGCAAAGGCCCTCCCGCGGACCTTCGCTACCCCGGCAAAGGCCCTCCCGCGGACCTTCGCCACCCCGGCAAAGGCCCTCCCGCGGATCTTCGCCACCTCCGCGAAAGCCCTCCCGCGGACCTTCGCCCCTTCGTCTACGATGCTACCGGCCGTCCTGTTCGGACCTCCGAAAAAAAGTGAAAAAAACGAGCCGCGGGCTTGAAGCCCGCGCGAATCCTCGACCCGGCGAGACCCCTCCCGACGTGCGATCCCCCATCCGCCCCCGCGAACGCCGGCGACAGGCAACAGGCCATAACGCCGGGGGGTCGGGACGGGGGCGGCGGCGCGAAAGCCGAGAGGTGAACGTCGAAAGCGGAAAGGCAAGAGGTGAAAGGCGAGAGGTGAGATAATCGAAAATCGAAAGCTGAAAGGCGAAAACTGAAGAAAGCCGAGAGGTGAACGTCGAAAGCGGAAAGGCAAGAGGTGAAAGGCGAGAGGTGAGATAATCGAAAATCGAAAGCTGAAAGGCGAAAGCTGAAGAAAGGCGAGAGGTAAAAGTCGAAAGCTAAGCCGCGGTTTCAAAACCGAGCCGCGCCCGTCAGGAGGCGGCCGGGGCGTCCAACACCGTCTATCTGGAGAAGATGCTCAAGGGCAAGCTGACGGTGCTGGGCAGCGCGACGTTTACCCCTTCCACGCCGAACGTCCTGAAGGTAAAATGCAGCGCCTCGACCCTGAAGGTGTGGGTCGACGGCACGCTGAAGATTACGTGCACCACGGACGGCGACCTGACGTGGGGCGGCGTCGCTCTGTCCGGCTGGGACGCGCTCTTTGACAACCTAAAAGTCGCGTACGACACCAACGCCGATTCCGCGATCACAGGCGCGGACGACGTGGTGATCGACGAAACCTTTGCGGCCACGACGGTCACGCCGACCTATGACGACGCCGGGAACCTGACCAAGGACGCGGACTACGCCTACGTGTTCGACGCGTGGAGCAACCTCGTCAAGGTCAAGGCGCAGAACGACGCGGACGTGGTCATCGGCGTGTACAATTATTACGCCGACAACCGCCGTGCGAGCAAAACGGTCACCAACCGCGGCGCGCTCGACGGCACGACGTACTTCTTCTACGACGGTCTGCGCGAAATCGAGGAGCGCAACGGCTCCGAGAGCGTGACCCAGCAGTACGTCTGGGGCCACGAGTACATCGACCAGCTCCTGATGATCCGCGGCAGCAGCGGCACGTGGTTCGCGCACCAGGACGCCAACTGGAACGTCATCGCCCTCACGACGCCCAGCGGCGACCTGGCCGAGGAGTACCAGTATCAACCTTACGGAATGCCGCAGGTCAAGCGGCACCTGGCCTTCGGAGACAGCGACGCGGACGGCGACGTGGACAACACGGACAATACGGCACACACCGCGGCATTGTCGGTGTACAACCGCGTATTCGACGCCGACTTCGATACCGATGTGGGCAGCGGCGCCACGCTGATCGCGGCGGAGCAGACGGGGCGACGGGCGTTCCTGATGGAGCTCGACCCGCCGTATTCCGACGTGATCGTGCAGCGCTGGGAGAAGTTCACCGGGCGGAAGGCGGAACGAGTCTCATCAAACGTGCCGCAAAACGATCGCCTCGAAACGAGCGCGGCCCCGGCGAGCGAGAGGTAAACTACGATGGATGCAGGGAACCATTCATGCCGTCGTACTGATCGCGTTGCCGGTCGCCGTCGTAGCTTTGCTGGCTGCGGTGAAGCGGCGCGTTCCAACGAGCCGCCAGCTCGTGATTGCCCTCGCGCTTGCCGCGGCGGGCACGCTCGCCGCGCCGATGTTCAACCACCACATGTGTCTCGAAGGCGAACCACGCATGCAGTGGCTCATCCTCGGGCCATGTCTCTTGCTAGTCCTTCTGTTTGTGTGTTCAGCGCCGTGGCGGCGGACCCTGGGGGCAGTCGTCCTCGTTGGCATGATGGGGCTCTCGTGCCATTTCACAAACCTCGTCCACGAACCGGGATGGACAGGGAATCCCGGCTGGGACGGCGGCGCGAGCGCCGTGTTTCGTTCCTTCCGTCAATCGGCGGTCGTTGTCGCCTCCGACAGCGAGGATGCGAATGTCGAGATGCCAGCGGGTTGGCTGCGCGAGCTGCCGATTTGGCGGGTCGTGCAGGATCAATTGGGCGATCAACACCCGGTCAGGCGCGAGCTGCACCGAACCTGGCATACGTGGCTGACTGGACTGTATCGGTATTCCAGCGCCCCCCAGGACTTCTGGTATCCGGGAGGTCCGCTCGCCGACGCCATCACCCGGTTGGAGCTGCGCGACCGAACCACACAATAGGCATCATCGCGTGGGCCGGCGGGCAGTCCCCTTGCGGCGAGCGCGTCTCAACGGGCGACTCGGGCATCGCTGATCAACGTTCCGCATTCCGGACATCGTCCGCTGACGTTGCCGGTCAAGTCGTATCCGCACACGCATCGCGCGTTCGCCGTCCGGCGCAACGCCCGGGCTCGTACAAGACCGACAGCCGCCACGGCAAGGATGAGCCAGACGGGCACGTTAATGCAGAGGAACTCATTGTCGGGCCGATAGAGCTGCGGCCACCCGCCGAGGGTGTCGATTACGTCGCGGTCCGGAACCTCAGCGATGTCAAGCCACACGTACCCCCACAGCCTGCCACTCAGCCCGTGAAGCTCAGCCGGCTCAGGCGCCGCCCAGCAGGCAACCGTGATAGACCGAGCCGTGCCGCTGTCGAAGAGCCAGAGTTCGATTCGTCCGCGCCAAAACCACAACGTGAAGTTCAGGTTGTCGGAGACACGTGCGAAGAGCCAGAGGCCGGCAATCCAGTAGGCGCAGAGGCTGACGCAAGTCAGGTAGAGGACCCATCTAAAGACGGCATGACGTTTCGCGGAGGTTCGCACGCGACCATTGTCGCAATGCATCGGATGCCGAAGCAACACCCCGGCGTCTTCGGCCGAGGTGTCGAGGATAGGACTGCGATGCGATCAGGCCTTCGTGGCCAAGGCGTGGAACTCCGTCATCGCGTCGAGGTGGACGCTGCGCGTGACGGCATAGTTCCGGCGGTAGCGGGCGTCGAGGATGCTGCGCTCGCGCAGGAACGCAAGTGCGACCGCGACGTTCGTGAACGTGACGTCGCGGCCGGCGCCGCGCTCGTAGGCCACGAGATCTTCCAGCGTGAAGCCGCTTCCGCCGAGCTCCTCGGCCGCGTGGGCGATCTGCTCGAATGCGGCCCGCGGGCAGCGGTGCTCGTACGGCTGCCCGCGAGCGGGGAGGACCTTCCGGATCAGGTGGCCGTCGAGGACTTCGAAGGTCTCGCTGCGTTCGCGCGTGGTTGGCACGGCCTACGCCTCCGCCGCGGCGGCGTTGAACTCGAACAGCCCGCGGTCGGCCTTGCGGAACCGGGCCGCGTCGCCCCGCTGGCGCGCCTCGCGCAGCATGGCGGCGTAGAGCGTGGCCTCGGGCGTCTTGCCGTTCGGGCTGCTCCACAGGCCCTGCTCAGCCATCGCGGCGACCAGCTCCTGGGCCCGCATCGGCCGCCCTGCCCCGGCCAGGACCCGCGCGGCGGCGTCCAGGGCGCTGAGTCGCTTCGGCTTCGCGCCTGCATGCCCGCCCGCCTTGGCGGGCGCAGGCAGGTCGCCGGCTGGATTGCGATGTGCCTTGGGCGTGGCGGCCGTCTTGGCGGCCTTCTTCGGCGTGGTCTTCTGCGTGCTCTTCTTCATCTTGGTTCTCCGTATTCCGGCCGCCCCATGCGGTCCGGGTACGCGCGTCGCGTACAGCGACATGAGTCCAGGCGCTGCGCCGGAAAGCAAGGCGACCTGGCGAGAGTTACGAGAATTCCTTGCATGTCTCGGCGCGAGGTCCGAGTCGGCGGCCCGGCCTGGCCCGAGAGCGCTCTCGTCCGCACGGGGTCGGCCCGGAGCCGCCGGCGGGCGGGAACACCGCCCCGCGGCGGCCCCAACGCGGCCCTGGGCGGCCTGTGGCGGCCCGTCTGGCCCGCCGGGTGGGAGGTGGCGTAGTGGGCGGCCACGAAAAGCTGAACCCGACCGCGTTGTCGCTGGACGGCGCGCGGGATGGCCGAACGATCGCGCGGTCACGCCCGCGCGCTGCGACACGTGACTCCAAACCCTCCAGACGCGATCCAGAACTCCTCCATAACACCCCAGAGGCGCGAAAAGACGCCGCAGGGCGGCCGCGCAACGCTCCCGCATCACGGCCCAGGACCGCCCTTGCAGGCCTCGGGCCGTTCCAAAACCCAGAAGCTTGCGCAGGTCAGGCTCAGGTTAACAGCCCGTTGAAGAACCCGGGATCGGTCTTTGTGATGCCGGTTTTCCCGATGAAATTCGCCTCACCGGAGGGAGGCGCACTCCTTTTTCAACGGGCTGTTGAACCCGGCGGCGTGGATCAGCAGTCGTTTGAGAATGTTGGGATGCTCCCGCAGATGGGTCCGGCGCATGCCACCCGTGTCATATTACTCCGGTCATCAAATAGTTTACATCGCGTATGGCGAACCGTAGAGATTTCAGCATGACTCGACGATTCGAGGAGTTCCGAGTGTAAACTATTTGATGACCCCATTAATAACAGTGGGCGAAGCTGCGTTCCACCCGTTCCCCGCGCCGACGCATCAGCCGCTTGCCCCGCGCGCCGCGGATGCGGCGGCGATTCCCATAGGTCGCGTCGCGCGCCGCGCCAGGCGTCCGATCGACGCCGTGCCGACCCGCAGGCAGGACTCCACCGGCAGGCAGGACTCCACCGGCCGGCAGAACTCCACCGGCAGGCAGGACTCCGCCGGCAGGTTCACTTCCACGAAGATCCTTGCCCGCGTTCGCGCGCGCTTCGCGCCCACCAAGCGGCGCTCGCTCCGCAGCTTCCTCCGCCAGTAGTAGAAGGAGGCCTGCGGCACTTGCGCGTCGCGGCAGAACGCAGCCACGGACAGCCCGCTGACTTGCTGATCACGAAGAAGACGCTGCCACGTCTTGGCCGATAGGCGGGTCCGGATCATGCCCCCCATCATCCATCGTCGAGCTTACCGCCGGAAGATGCCCTTCGTTAAGCGGACACCATATCGGCATGGCGTGCGGAGAAATCACAGCGAAAGGCGGTAAACAGATACGTCCTGTCAACACCAGAGCAACACTCGTTCGCGTTACCGTCTCCAACGTGCAAGGGGTGTGCTACACGCGACCCGCGACCGCAGACGCACAGGTGCCATCTCTCACGTTACACGCTTGGCCAGCGCCTCGATCGCCGTCGGCGCGTACGGGATGATGCACCCCTTGGACATCGGCCAGTCCGCGTACAGGCCGATCTTCTCGCCGATGGCGATCGCTCGCGTGCGATGCGTGGCGTGCTTGACGCCGATGGCCATGAGCGTGTTGTTCATAGTCCACTTGACCTGGGGCTTGGCCTTGGGCATCTCCTTCTCGATGCGATCAAGCAGGGCGTCGAGATCGAGTTCGTTTCCGGCCCCCTGGTTCACGAGGCTGGCGGTGAGGTGCCACCCCGCGCGAGCGGTCCAGGGCTCCTTTGACTTCATCCACTTCGCGCGCAGCGCTTCGCGGTCAGGATGCTGGGCGACGACGTAGGAGTTCATCCACTCGGCGACCTGAGCGCACGATGTCGATCGCGTGAGCACATCGAGTTCGGTTGCGGAAAGCTCCTTGGGCTTGAGGAGGATTGCGGCGAGCATCTGGGCTTCGAGGTTTCCCGTCTCCCAGAGTTGCAGCGCGAGCGCTTTGTCGGCTTTGATCTTCTTGGCCAGGGTGCGGATATCGCCGGCCTTCACGCCGAACTGGTTGTCGGGCGGGGTTGTGCCGTCCGGTCCCACCTTGGCGTTGAACTTTCGGCGGCCTTCATCGCTCATGGATTTAAGCGTGGTGAGGATTTCTTTGATGGTCATCGGTCGGCCTCACTTCTTCCGGATGTACTCGAACCTATCCCAAAACCTCCTTTAACAATAGAAACGCGCAACCCAGGTGAACAAAGCCACGAAACAACTGAGTCGATTTCTCCCACCGGATACAAAGCCGACGAAGATTCTGCAGCCACGCGATCGTGCGTTCCACGGTCCAGCGACGCGCATACCGCCGCAGCGGCCTGCCGTCTTGGGTGATGTTTTCCGGCTTTCGGTTGCAGCGGTGCGGCGCGATCCGTTCTATGTCTTGCTTCGCCATTTCCTCATCCAGTTGATCGCTGTCGTATGCCTTGTCGCCGATCACACGCTCCGGCTGGGCTTCCGTCAACATGAACGACATCAACCGCCGCACCAACGGACTTTCGTGCGGCGTTGCCGACATCGTGCCGATCGAAACCGGAAGTCCTCGGGCGTCCCCCAAAACCATGATTTTCACGCCTTTTCCGGCCTTGGTCGCTCCGATCCCGTCCCCGCCGCCCTTGGCCTCGCAGAACGTGCCATCAATATAGCACTCGTACAAACGGTAGTCGCCGCGATCCTCAATGCAGCGTCCGGCCTCGCGCATGATCCCTTCAAACGAACCCTTGGCAACCCATTTGGAAAACCATCGATGCACGGCGCTCTTCGAGCCCTATTCCTTAGGCAGATTTTTCCACTTGGCGCCGTTGTCGAGGATCCAGAAAATGCCTCGAAGCGCCTTCACCTTGTCCACCGGCGGCCGTCCCCCCAGCGGGCTCTTGCGATGATCGGGAATCCGGCTGGCCATCCATTGCAGTTGCTCGTCCGTGAGTGTAAGCATGATGGCATTGTACACCAAAGTCACAGTTGTCAAGTTTTGGGATAGGTTCTAGTCAGACTCGCGCCTGTATACGCCCCCCAAGTCTCGGTCGCGCACAGCTACCCGGGGTTTAAACCCAAAATCCGCCCTCCTGTATACGCCCCCCAAGTCTCGGTCGCGCACAGCGCAAAAGCATTGCTCGATGCCATGCAGCATCCTGTATACGCCCCCCAAGTCTCGGTCGCGCACAGCAATAAACGATGAGGTCATGCGCCTCCTCGTCCTGTATACGCCCCCCAAGTCTCGGTCGCGCACAGCTGTCCGCGAGATGGAGGACATCGGCGGCCTCCTGTATACGCCCCCCAAGTCTCGGTCGCGCACAGCAAGAGACGCGCAACCCCAAGGGTGGCATGTCCTGTATACGCCCCCCAAGTCTCGGTCGCGCACAGCGAGGGGAGATCGAACGAGCAGATAGCCGAGCCTGTATACGCCCCCCAAGTCTCGGTCGCGCACAGCTTTCCACTAACGCGCGCAATCGCGCGCGTTCCTGTATACGCCCCCCAAGTCTCGGTCGCGCACAGCTTTCCACTAACGCGCGCAATCGCGCGCGTTCCTGTATACGCCCCCCAAGTCTCGGTCGCGCACAGCCTGCATCCGCGGCACCGACGACGCGGGGCGCCTGTATACGCCCCCCAAGTCTCGGTCGCGCACAGC
>BOJX01000137.1 GCA_016860685.1 Planctomycetota bacterium | reverse complement strand
TCAACTGCCCGCGCGGGTACTTCGCGCCCGGCGCGGCGTCGGCGAAAGGTTCGCGCATGAAGGCGTTGCGGCTGCCGAGCGAGCCGTCCATGTACCCCTTGAATCCGGCCACGCGGTAGAGGTCGTCGCGGATCGGGTACTCCCGGACCTTTGCGATGTTGGCGTCCCAGTCGGACGTGCTGAGGAAACTGTGAATGCGAATCGTGAGCGACTCCTCGCGATGGGCGCGGGCGAACACCGGCAGATGCGCCGGGTCGGACATGTCGTGGACGGAGGTGATGCCGAGGGTGTTGAGGTGCTTCATCGCCCGCAGGAGCGCCGCGTAGAGCGCGTCCTCGTCCGGCTCGGGGATATGCTTCGAGACGAGATCCATCGCCGCATCCTTGAGAATCCCGGTCGGCTCGCCGGTAGCCGGATCGCGTTCGATTTCGCCGCCTCTCGGGTCGGGCGGACCGTGAACGTCGATCCCCGCGATGCGCAGCGCCGCGGTGTTGACCAGCGCCTGATGCCCGTCCATCCGTTCCAGGAAGACCGGCGTGTGCCCGGTGACGGGGTCGAGCCAGTGCCGCGTGGGCGGTTCGGGGTTCTTCCAGCTTTCGACGCTCCATCGCCCGCCGAGCACCCACTGTCCGCGCGGTTTCTCCACTGCGTCGTCGCCGACGGCGCGGATAAACGCGGCTTTGTCCGGCACGTCGCGCAGGCTCAGCCGCGCCAGGGAAATCCCGCCGCTGATGATGTGTGTATGCGCGTCGGCCAGCCCGGGGATGACGCGGCGGCCTCCGGCATCGATGATCTTCGTGCCTTCGCCGGCGAGCTTGCGCACGTCCTCGCTGCGACCAACGGCCACGAGACGCCCCTCGCGCACCGCCAGCGCCTCCGCGTCCGCCTGCCCGGAGACGCCGGTCCAGATGCGGGCGTTGACCACGATGAGGTGGGCGGGAGGTTCCTGTCGTACGAACCCAAGAAGGTAGACCGCGACAATAACGACGGCTTTCATTGATTGCAGACTCCGTGGGGCTTGCCTCGCCGAATGACAATCCAGGCAGCTAATCTACCCCGTGGCGACGCTCAGGGAGAATCCGAGGCCTTCCCCATGTCCCCCGGATCCCGACGTCGAGGCGCACTGGAACATCGGATCCGGCGGCGGCGCCCCTTCAACCCGCGAAAGAACTTTGATGTCCGTTGCCGTTCCGTCCTTCATCACGTTCGCCACGGCGAGGGCGGTTCTGGTGAGCGGGGCTGTGATCCGCGCCGACGACGAGGGGGCGATTGTTGAGAGGGGCATCATGCCGTCCTTGCTGGCGTTCAGACCGAAAAGAATCGGCGCCCACGAGTCGCCCGAGCGTTTCTTGACTTCCACTATCCGCCGTCGATAATCCACTCAAGCAGCCTAATCCGGCGCGCCTTTGCGTGTCGGAGCGGGGGAACCAGATTCCCGCGGTAACGTGCGGGAGGGGGCGCAGGACGCCGGGCGACCGGCGGTCCGGACCACTTTCAAGGTCCAGCCCGTCAGCTAACCCCGTCGGCGGTTGAAAGGGCGATCCACCGATCCGCGCGCGTCGCGCGCCTCGTGATCCCCTTGAACCAAGAAATCAGGTTGGAGCCGCGTGCGCAGACGGCCGTCCGCGTTGCGCCCGATTCTCGGGTGCGCAGGAGGGCGGTTCTCGCAGGCGCGCGTCCCGGTGGCTTCGAGAACCCGGGGGGCGGGCGGCGTGCGGGCTCGGGGGAGGATCGCCATGTTTCGCGAGGTGCGTCTTCGTGTTCGCGGGATGATCCGCCGGGTTCTGCGCCTTGCGCCGATGCGTCTCGTGCCGCTCGGGTATCTCAGCTATGTGCTGCTTGGGTGGGGAGTGCTGATGCTTCCGGTGTGTGCGGCGACGGACCGGGCGTCGGCGCTGGATCACCTGTTCATTTCGGCGTCGGCGGTCTCGACGACGGGGCTGGCGACCGTGAGTACGCGGGATGATTACACGTTCGCCGGGCAAGCCGTCATTCTTGTGCTGATTCAGCTTGGCGGGTTGGGATACATGACGGCGAGTTCGTTTTTCGTGTTGTCCGTTTCGGGGCGTCTGTCTCCGGAGCGGGAGAAGGTGGCGGCGACGGAGGATGTGACGATCTAAACAAGCTCGACCTTTGCCGTTATCCCAAGGGTCAGGGCCAGGCTTCGGACACCATCCGATCCGTGACGGTCACGGCGACGCGCCCTCATCCTCCGCAGGCGCCTTCCACAGCGCGTAAACAGTTCTAGCCCCTGATCAAGCGTGAATTCTTGACCTTCTTGTGCAATAAAACACTCGAAATGCCGTGTTTTGCAGGGCAACAACACCCGCGCGGCGTCGGCCGCGCGGTCCTGCAAGGAGGCCTTTCGCGTGAGCAAGAGTAGAGCGAAAAGACTGGCGGAACGTAAGCGGCGGATGGCGTGGCGGTTGCGGGTGCGGCAGTGGAGCGAGCAGGCCCGGCCGATGTTCAAGGCGCGGAACATCCGTTACGACCCGACGGACAAGGCCCGCGGGCTGGGCGAGGAGGTGGCGGAGTTCGAGCACGCGCCGCAGGCGTGTCGCCGCTCGTACCGCATGATCGTGGTGCGCAAGCGGATCGCGGTGGAAAAGGGGCAGGAGCGGCTGTTTACGGACTACCGGTACTTCTTCACCATCACCAATGATCGCGAACACATTCTGCCCACGATCGTGCCTACGGCGCACGGACGGTGCGACCAAGAGAACCTCATCGATCAGCTCAAACACGGGGTGCATGTCGGCGCTGGGGGTCCGCGAGGGGCGGCGGGTGGTGTTCAGACTGCTGTCGTGGAACCTGTGGCAGAGCGTGCTGCTGCGCGCGGCGGAGGCGTTGTGTCGCCCGCTGCCGACCGCGGAGGCCCGCTGCTGTCCGCTGCGCTGTTGAATTCGGAAAGGGATGCCGGGGTCCGGATGCCTCGGTTCGGATCGGTCTTTTTGAAAACACAAACGAGGTGTGCATGTCGCAAACCACAACTTGCCGCCGCTTAAGCGACCGCCCGGCCGCCCCCTCTCGCCGCGCGCCGCAAACGCGGCGGCCGCGACGCAGAAAAAGGCCGCTCATTCACGCTTGATTTGGGGCTAGGGCTGCATGTAGAGGATCGAGTGACGGATGCCCCAGAGACTGATGAGCGCACCGTCGTCGAAGTCGCGCATCGGTTCGGGGTCGATGCCCAGTCCGTTGTGGCACGCCAGCAGGTGATTGACGTCGTAAGCGTGCTTGCCGGCGTCCCAGCGGAAGGCGAAGACCGCGCCCTGCGGCGACAGCTCGAACGCGATCGGCCGCCGCGTCAGCGTCCAGACGTCGTACAACATCGTCACCAGCCACCCGTCGCGCAACGCCCGGTTCTCGATCTGCTTCGTGCGGTACATCAGCATCCAGCCGTTGGCGTGCGGAAACCCGGTGTGAAAGATGACCAGCTCCCCCGCGTCCGTGTAACGCACCACCGGACGAGTCGAGCAGGTGACACCGCCCTGATCACCGCCGATCCAGCGCTGCTCGACGCGCCGCCAGCTTGACTCCGACTCGACTTCGAACCACGCCGCGCGCATCCACATCATCGGGCGGTCCGGCTCCGGCGACGCCGCTCCGACGACGACGACGCGCCCGTCGCGCGGGTCCACCGACCAGTCCACCGGCACGACCGACTTGAAGTCGATCGCCGGTCCGGGCGCCAGCGCGTACGACACCGCCCCGGTGGCGTCGCGCGGCGCATTCAGCCACCACGCCGTCAAGCCGTCGTTGTCGCGCCGGGCGACCAACAGTACGCGATCCTTCACCGTACCGACCGAAAGCTCGGCCACGGGGGGCGCGTCCAGCCGGCGCGGTTCGTCGATCGTTGTCGCGTCGAAGCGCGCAATCCACCAGCCGTCGGGCCGGCGGAACAGCAGATATCCGGCGTCTTTCGTTCCGACGAGGAGCGGATCGAAGTTGGAGCTGGCGTTGGGGGCGGTCCGAGGTTCGCTCCACTGCGAATTCCCGAGATACGTCCGCAGGCGGATCTCGCCCTGATCCTGCGTCAGGAACGCCAGGTGAAGCGCGTCGCCCACGCGGGCGAGCGCCGGCCCCGAGCCGATCAGGTCCAGCCGGACGCGCTCGCCGCAATGCGTCGAACTTCCGTAGTTGATGTCCGCGGAGACCGGGCCTTCGTCGAAGCGCCCGTTGTGGTTCCAGTCGATGAGCGTCGCGCCCGCGCCGTCGGCTTTGAGCGTGAAGTAGAAGGGATCCGCTTCGAGATACTTGAGGTCGTCGTACGCGAAGGGCAGTCGCTCGAAAAGCGCGGATTCGTTGAGCACGACCTCGCGGAACTTGCCCGGCGAGAACTGCACGCGGCTGCCGTCGCCGCCGAGACTGTAATTGAACGCGTAGTTCATCAGCGACGGATACAGCGGACACCAGGGCGGTGCGGAGTCGCCGGTGTGCCCCAGGGCGAGTTGATGACCCAGTTCATGCGCGAAAGCCGCCCAGTTCGCCCCCGCGCAGCCGAGGTCGCCGAGCTGCGACGACTGCCCGCCGCCGCCCAGGCCCGTGACGAGCATCCAGTGCATGATCCCGCGCTGCTTGACGTCGAAGAACTTCGCCCCAACGTCCGCCCAGTGCCCCTGATGCTCGGCGGAAACCGGCGGATCGAAGCGGTAGTGCAGGTCGATGCCGCGGCTGCCGTCCGGGTTCGCCGAGGGGATGGCGCGGTAGAGGCGCTTCGCGTCCTCGAGGCTGACGCGGGCGGCCTGCATGTCGAGGCCTTCATAAGGGGCAATGACGACGATGACGTCCTGCCGGCGCGGGTTCAGCGGCGTCTCCGGTCCCGCGACGCCGCGCGGCAGACCCTTCACCTCCCAGCCGTCGAGCAGGCCGTCGCCATCGGTGTCACGGTTGAGCGGGTCCGTCCCGAGCGGCTTCTCCTCCTCGTCGGTCAGGCCGTCGCCGTCCTGGTCGTCAGATTTCGGGTTCGGCGTCAGCGCGACGCGGACGACGCGATGCGCATGAGGCCGGGTGCAGGTGTAAACGGTCGCCGTGTCCGCGACTGCGTCGCCGTTGAAGTCCGCGGTGAACGAGGCATGCACGGCGGCATCCGGTTCATACGGCGGCGGCGAGCCCCGGACTTCGGTCTGCGCCGCGGCGTCCGCGTGTTCCGATGAAGTCCCGCCATCGACGCGTCTTTCCCCAGCGAACTTCCCGTCCTTCCACCCGCCGAAGACGACGCGGTGATCGGGCATGACGAGCACGACCTCGACGCCGGGGATCGACGGATCCGCGTCCGCGACCTCCAGCCGCAGCGCTCCGGCAGCCTTGACCCGATCCGTCACCACCTGCCACGGCGTCGCCTTCCACCCGTTCAGGCTCAATGACACGCACAGCTTGTCCCGCCCGCTGATCGTGACCACGTCGGCGAATCCGTCGCCGTCGAGGTCGCCCCCGGCGAAGAACTCGCAATCCGGACCGGTGGTGACCCAGTCGAAGGCGGGAAGCGAAGGCGGTGATGATTCAACCTGACTCAAAGCGACTACGAACCGAACAAGCATGCCTGGCGCCATCGAGTACTCCTGACGTTTGAACTTTCGTTCGCTCAGCCCCCGGAATCGTGGGATAAACCTTTCTTGACAGTCCGGTGTCGTCCACGAAAACTGCGCGGATTATGATGGGTTCGAGCAGCGCTTGCATCCTCACCGCCGACGTCGTCTCGAACGTCGTTCTCTGCCGCGAGCATTTTCGGCTGACGTTGCGAGTTCCGGGGTTTCCGCAGGCCCGGGCGGGGCAGTTCGTTCATCTTTGTCCGGTGGAGCGGGAGGCTGGGGAATACGAGGTCTGGGATCTTCAGGAGGATGAGGTCGCGTGGCGGCGGGGGGCGGATGCGTGGCGAGAGCGACTGAGCGAGCCGATGCTGCGGCGGGCGTTCAGCATCGCGGGTCTGCGGCGCGCCGAGCGTCGGTCGTCGCAGATCGAAGAAGAACCCGGATCGTTACGCCGCAGCGATCGACCTGGAAAACCGATCCCCGGAACCCGATCCCCGGAACCCGACGCCCGAATTCTGAACCCTGAACCCTCCTGCGAGCTTGACGTGATCTACCGCGTCGTCGGCGCCGGAACGCGCTGGATGTCGACGCTGACGGCGGGGGGCCGCGTGAGCCTCCTCGGTCCGCTGGGCAACGCGTTCCCGATCCGGACGGACAAGCGTCATGCGTGGATGATCGCCGGCGGCGTGGGACTGCCGCCGATGTTGTGGCTGGCGGAAGCGCTTCAACGGGCGGGACGCAGCGCGGTGGCGTTCTGCGGCGCGCGGTCGGCGGACCTGATGGCGTTGACGTTCCCTTCGCGCGCCGTCGCTCGGGACGGAGGGGAGGAGAGGCCGCACCGACCCGCCGCCGGTTCCGCGTCCGGGATCATCCCGTCCTCCGACGCGCGCACAGCGATGTTATGCACGACGGAATTCAACGCCTTGAACACGCCCGTCGTGATCGCCACGGACGACGGTTCGCTGGGTTTTCACGGTCATATCGGCGCCGCGATGGCCGCCTATCATGACGCTAACCCGGTCTCGCCTGACGATCTGGTCATCTACACCTGCGGACCGGAGGTGATGATGCGCTTCGTGGCCGAGTTCGCGCTGGCCCGCGGGATCGAGTGCCACGTTTGCATGGAGCGGTCGATGGCGTGCGGGATGGGGACGTGTCAGTCGTGCGTCCTGCCGGTCGCCGAACCGTCGGACGCCGCCGGGTGGCGGTACAGTTTGTGCTGCACGGAGGGTCCGGTGTACGAGGCCTCGCGGTTGTTGTGGGTCACACCGGATCGGGGATGTCGGGTATGAGATGGCGGACTCCAATGAGGTAGGATTTTGGGTCGAACCTCCGGTTCGGGGTTCTTACCTCCGACATCCCGCATCCGAAATCTCAAGTCCGCCTCACGGGAGCGGCCCGGAAGGACGCCATCGTCCTTCTTAGCGCAATCTTAACCATCTTCACACACACTCCGCACCCGGCAGGCGGATCGTTCGGTCGAGCTTGAGGAAGCAGCCTCCAGCCGAAACAGTTCCTTCCAGGGAGATAGACAAAAAATGACTCGCAAAGGGATGCGACAAAACGCGGCGACTCTGATTCTTTTGGGATGGTTCGCGGGTGCGGCGTTCGGGCAGGCGATGGTGCGGATCGACGGATCGAGCACGGTGTATCCGATCACCGAGGCGGTGGCGGAAGAGTTCATGTCGGCGAATCCGGGCATGCAGGTGGTGGTCGGGATTTCGGGCACTGGCGGCGGGTTCAAGAAGTTTTACCGCGGCGAGACGGACATCTCGAACGCCTCGCGGCCGATTCAGGTGGCCGAGATGGAGGAGTGCAAGAAGGCGGGGATTGAGTACCTCGAGCTGCCGATCGCGTTCGACGCTCTGACGGTGATGGTGAACCAGTCCAACACGTTCGTGGATTCATTGACGATTGAAGACCTGCGCACGATCTGGTCGCCTGACGCTCAAGGGAAGATTATGAAGTGGAGCCAGGTGCGTTCGGAGTGGCCGGATCAGCCGCTGACGCTTTACGGCGCCGGCGCGGACTCGGGGACGTTCGACTACTTCACCGAAGCGGTGACGGGCAAGGCGAAGAGCAGTCGGGGCGACTACACGGCGAGCGAGGACGACAACGTTCTCGTGCAGGGCATCTCGAAAGACAAGAATGCGCTAGGGTATTTCGGGTTTGCCTACTACATCGAGAACAAGGACAAACTGAAGGCGGTGCCGATCG
>BOJX01000136.1 GCA_016860685.1 Planctomycetota bacterium | reverse complement strand
TGCCCAACACTCGCCGCTCATCAGCCGTCAACGTAATCACAACCGCCACTCGCATGACGTGCATCCTCCCCTCGAAGAGGGATACACGCCAGGTGGCGATAAGATTCATTATTTCTGAAACATTACACTAGCACGCTAGCCGGGCTTGCTGCCGCCGGAGGCGCAGTATTTGGTTTCTTCATGCTCGGTGTAGCAATGGGGTATATGTTCGGTGCGATGGTGTCTACCGAAATGTACAGGGACTCAAGCATGTGGAAGGATACTCGCGACATAGTTGACCCAAGACGTACGAAAACTTTGCTGCCCGCTACGTTGATTGAAGCACAAAGTTGCTGAGGATGCGATGTACTCTTCGTCCAACGATAAAAAGGGAGGGGTCGACGTCAGGCCTCCAGGCATCGATTGGAAGTTTATTCCCATTATGATTGCAGTCTTTGGAACAATGGACTGGGCCAGAGGCACCCTGACACTAGATCGGGTTCTTACGATTCTTGGCGGCGGAGGACTCGGGGCGCTCATCTATTGCGCAATCCATTTCCTCCAACGAAGAAAGTCTCGGCGGGGCAAATAGGCGAGACCTGAATCTCTGCTTGACTCCGGCTGGCAAGTACGGTATATGTACGGTTTTACGTGGTCAAGGGGTCCGGAAGTTTTTTTTTCGAGCGGGGAGGCGTCCGATGGCGGGGCGTGCGGTGAAAGCGGGCCATGCGGTGGGGGCGGGATGCGGCGGGGGCCGTTCGGGGCGGTTGCCGCTGCCGAAGGTCATGACCGTCGCGGAGGTCCATGCGCGGTTCGGCACGGAGGAGGCGTGTCGGGAGCATCTGCGGAAACTCCGCTGGGGCGAGAAGCTGGAGCGGTTCGTCTGTCTGGGGCGACGGCCCAACGGCAAGCCCTGCGGGCATACCAAGGGCGGGTGGCTGGCGAAGCGCGGACTGATCGAATGTGGTGAGTGTCATCATCAGACGTCGGTGACCGCCGGCACGATCTTCCATCGCCTCCGCAGTCCGTTGTGGAAGTGGTTCTGGGCGATGTAGCAGCTCAGCCAGGACAAGAAGGGCGTGGCGACCTTGGAACTGGCCAAGCAGGTGCGGGTGTGCGACCAGACGGCCTGGACCATGCTGCAGAAGCTGCGCGAGGCGATGCGAAGCCACGATCAACAACAGGCTTTGCAAGGGCTTGTGGAGCTGGACGAATGCTACGTCGGCGGCGAGGCCGAGGAGGGCACGACCGGCCGTGGCACTTCTCATAAACTGCATACCACTCTGGCGCTTCTCATAAAACGCCCGTGGCGGTGGCCGTCGCGGTCGAGCTTCGCGCGGACGGCGAGCCGGGGCGAGTGGCGATGCAAAAGATCGAGCGTCCGGATGCGCACTGTCTGCGGAAGTTCGCGGAGTCGAAGATTGAGAAGGGCGCTACGCTCAAGACCGACGGCTGGGGCGCGTACGTCTCCGTGGCCAAGGCCGGGTACAAGCACAAGCCGATCGTGACCGGGGACGGCAAGACGGCGGTGCGGAAGTTCCCGTGGGTGCATACGTTCATCGGGAACCTCAAGCGGATGATCCTGGGCACGTATCATTCGGTGTCCCCCAAACCCCTCGACCGCTATCTGGCCGAGTTCCATTACCGCGGCAACCGCCGCTGGCTCGAGGAGAACCTCTTCGACCGCCTCATCGCCGCCGCCGTCGGCGCTAAACCCATCACGTGCAGACAGTTAGTCACCGGAGGCAGTTAGAGATTCAGGATAACAGAAATGCGGTCGCCTTGGACTTGACATGGGTGCCGCATTCTGATAAGATATCCCCGTTCGGTTGTGCTGCAATCGGGGCGGATAGCGGCACGACAGCCTGGAGAACATAGTCATGCACCCCGACCATTGCGCCCCGTGCTCCACTCGGCTCCTGCACCTCGGCTTTCAGATGCACCGACTCCCGCAGGGCCATCTTCTCAAAAAAACGGACGGTTTCCAACCCGAGCCGGCGTTTGTGTACGGACGCGCCTATTGCCGTAATTTCCGAGTAAATCGTCAATGTTCAGGAAATCTCTCCGGGGATTGCGCTGGACAGACGGCTTTTTCGCAGAGGCTTGATGGAGGTTTTTCAGTTGCCCGATTGTGGTTCAAACGGATTCTGTCGGGTGCGGAAGTTTGGTTCAATCTGAGACACCCTTGGGGAGAGAGGGGTCTTTCAGACTGAATTTATGAAGGAAGGCCGCAGGCTGCCTAAAGCCGCCTCGACATGGCTGTGCCCTGAAGAAAGGTGGTAGCCGGAGAGGAAGGAGGTTGAGACGAAGGATTCCTCAGCAATACGAGTAAATAAGTCAATGCTGGATTGGGAGCGTTTCGCGTAAATTTTGGAATTGAGGTGGGAATGGAAGCGGACCGGCCACGTCGTTGGCACGAGAGCGGCCGGTCCGCGGTTCAGGTGCGCCTGTTCGCGCGCCTGCTATCCTGATTCTATTCCAGCCGTTTCGGTTTCATCAAGTCTTCGGGTCACGAACCGGGTTTGTGCCTGAGTGCTGGGTGAGCCGGAATTCCTTAATCGGTTTTCTTTCATTGATACCAACGCGTTCGCGGACGAAGGTCTCGCTGCGCGCTGAATCTCGACGAAGACCGGACGAGTGTCAGTTTGGTCAAGGGAAATGAATCATGATGAGCAAATTCCACACAGGGTTCATGTCTGTTCTGTTCACGTTGCTTGCAGGATGGGCGTCCGCCTCCCCGCCTCGTGTCGTCACCCCGTTTGGCGGCGACGACTCCACCGGTCAACCCGGCGCCATCCATCATCATTCCGATGGAGACGATGGGGCGATCGCCAGTTTCGGACCGGGCATGGGCGCCGGGGCGAGCCACGTCATCTCCATGCAATGCGGAAACGGCGGGTGGAACTGGCCTCATGGCGGGTGCAGCGCCACTTATAACAACATCACAAGCCCCATTTGCCTGGGGTTGCTGCACGTGTACGACGAAACGGGGAATCTCGCCGCGTTAAATGCAGCGATTGACGGCGGCGACTACGACCTGACGTTCACCTACAGCAACAGCGAGGCAAGATTCAGCTCGTTCATGCCGGCGTTTTTGCGCCGGCTGACGGTCGCGACGGGGAACACCGTCTACAGCGACCACGCGGCCACGGGTTTCTTCGACGAACTGTCGGCGGGAACCTATGGACCGAGTGACTGGGACACGGCAGGCTGGATCGCCGCGGTGCAGGCCGGGCGAAGCGGGTCGTTGACGAACCTGCGTCCGTGGGACTTTCACAATCTGCCGTGGGTGGCCGGTGAGATCGGAAACTCCGGGCAGCAGGGTCTGTTCCTGGATGCGCTGCTGGACGGTTTGGACACCCTCGAACAGGATATCGAATCCGGAGACTTCGGCGACATCATCGGGCTTGCCGGCGCGGTGCATGGGCTGGCGCTGAACGGGACGACGACGTTTCCCCCCATCGTCGCCCCGGACCATCCGGACATTAACGGAATCGACAACCTCTGCGACCTGACGGCGGTGCTGGTGAGCTACCAGAACCCGGACGGTTCGTGGTACTGGCGCTCCGACTCCGTTCCCGAGCGCGACGACACGGACAAGGATGTTCAAACGTCCGCTTATGCGGTGCTGGCGCTGCTCGCCGCGGACGTCTACTGCACGGACTACAGCTCCCAGATTGAGAGCGGTCGGAACTGGATTCGCAGCATGCAGCTTACCAGTGGGGGGTTTCAGGGCTGGCCCGGAGGCGGATCCGGCTCCGAGAACATCGAAGTCGAAGGGGAGGCGCTGAATGCGCTCGTGGCCGGCGGGCAGGTGAGCCTGACGCCGACGGACCTGTGTGACGAAGCCGGAACGATCACCTTTGAAATAACGATGGGCGACCTGACGGAGACGATTGTCGGCGGACAGTTTTTCCTGTCCTACAACGACAGCGTGCTCGCCTTCGTGAGCGCGAATCCGGGCGATGCGCCGTTCACCGTTCAGTTGTTCGAGTCCGTCAGCGTCGGTGCGATTGATTATGCCGTGGGCATTCCCCCGGAGGGAAGCGGCACCTCCTCAGACACCGTGATGGCGCGTCTGACGTTCAGCCGCGTGACCGACACGTGCGACACGCCCGCCCTGGTGAGTTTCCGCGCACACACGCCGCCCAGCCGGTTGTCCGACGCATACGGCGGCGCCGTGGGGGTGGACCTGAACAACGCGCCCGCAATGACGATCGACCGCACGGCGCCCGACCTGACGTGTCCGGCGCCTTACACGGCTGGCTGCGGAGATTCCACCGACCCGTGGGGTCCGGCAGGCACGGCCACCGCCGAGGATTTGTGTGATGCCTCACCGGTGGTCACCTACGATGACAATCGAAGCGGTCTGACCGGTTGCAACGCGACGGGCGCCATCGCCCGAACCTGGCGCGCCGTGGACGCCTGCGGGAACGTCGCGACCTGCGTCCAGACGATCACGGTCGAGGACACCTCGCCGCCCATCCTGACGCCCTGTCTCGATGTCAACGTCAACGCGGACGCCGGGCTATGCACGGCGGGGGTGACCTATACGGCGCCGACGGCCACGGACACGTGCTACTTCGAGGGTTTCGAGGATCCGGCGTATGCGTCGGGGCCTCCGCTGGTCGGGGGCGTCGGCACGCCGTCGGTCAACTGGAACGACTACAACAGTCACCTGGAGCGCGTGACGTCAGGCACCGATGGCATCACGTCGGCGGACGGCGTGGCGCACGGGCGGATTGACTCCACCACGCTCCCCCCCTCGCCCGACAACTGGACCGGCGCGTTTACGCGGCTGCGGGGGTACAGCCCGGTGTTCGGCACGGGATTCCGCACGTCCGTGGACGTCTACATCGACCTCTCGGATCCGGCCGTTGCCGCGAAAACTTACGGTTGGGACCTCAGCTCGGCCGTGAGCAACCAGTCCAACGGTCACCGGCGGGATTTCATCTTCCACGCTGCAGCCGACGACAACACGAACCCGGGCAACGTGTTGATCGCCGCCAGCAACAACAGCGGCTTCGCGAAGCGCAATGACCTGGAGACGATCAACCACTACGTCATCTCGACGAGCGGGTGGTACACGTTCGAGTGGGTCTTCCGCGACTTCGGCGACGGCTCGCTCGCGGTGGACTGCAACCTCCGCAACGCCTCGAATACGGTGCTCTGGACGGAAACGCGCAACGATGCCAGCGACCTCATCGCCACCGTGGTCGGAGGGAACCGCTACATGTGGTTCACCTTCATCTCGGTGGACACGTTGGCGATCGACAACACGCGGCTGATCCGCAACGTCGAGGTGTTCACTTCACCGCCGAGCGGTTCGACGTTCGGGGCGGGGACGACGCCGGTCGAGGTCACGGCCTCGGACGCCTGCGGCAACGAAGCGTCGTGCGAATTCGACGTGATCGTGGATGCGGTGAACGATCTTGAAGTGGAGATCGAGCTGTCGCCCACCATGGACGTCGCGGTCACGCGGTGCATCACGTTCGAGCTGTGGAACTGCCCGAACCCCACGCCGACGATCGTGGAGGCCAACATCGCCTTCGACGCTTCGGGCTACGCCAGCACGACCGTCGAGGTGCCTTGTGGGGAATACGACTGCATCACGGCGCGAGACACGCTGCACACCTTGCGGCGCACGTCGGATGACTTTACGGATGCGGGGACGGTCTACACGGCGACCTTCACGGGCGACGTGGAGTCGGGCGGGGACTGGCTCCAGCAGGGCAACCTCAACGACGACTCCTACATCGACATCCTCGATTTCGGCGTCTTCGTCTGGCAGTACGGAGCCAACTACGGCTTGGGCGATACGACGTGCTCCACGCCGTACCCCCACGCCGATTTCACCGGGAATGGGTTGGTCACGACCGGGGATTACACGTTCATTTTCAGCAACTTCCTGGACGGGCACGAGGACGATTGCTGCGGCTTCGGACCGGGAGACGAGGGAGGCCGCGATAAGGCTCTCCGCCGCATCACCGTCAACAGGCTCAGACGCATGGGTCTGGCTGAACTCGTCGTCGCCGATCTGAACACCGACGGCGTCGTCGATGAGGCGGACATGGCCGCGTTCCACAGCGGCGATCGACCGAGGAAACCGTTCCCCGGCGCCGAAGGGGGTGTGCAGAATCCTGAACACGTCGAGGGCGTGGATGCTCCGTAGCTTGACGTTCTCCGGGGAACTCCCACCCGTTACGGGAGCGGCGGTGCGGCCTCCGCCCAACGTTTGCCGCACGGCTGCCCGTGCGGGTGGGGGTATTTTGAAACAGGCCGAGTCCGACGGGGCCGTGACCGGGCGTTGAATACGCACCAAGGCCGCGTCGCAGTCCAAGGTCGCCGCGATCAGCGCCCCATCCGGACGGGATGGGGCGCTGATCCGGCGGTGAGATCGGGAAAACCGAGGAAAGGCGCCGACCCTTATGAATTCGAAGAAACACCCTGCGGCGCATTCATGGCGCTACGTGCGCAGGCTGCTCCCGCTGATCCTGCTCCCCGTGTGGATCTGTCCCGCGAAGGCGAACATCAATCTCGAGTGGCGACCTGTGACGCAAACCCAACCGGTCGGAGCCACGATCCGCGTAGGGTTGTACGCGGTTTCCGATTCGACCGAAACGCAATACCTGGCCGCGGTTGATGTCATTTTTTCATGGACGCCGTCCCACCTGCGATTGGATCGTATCGACAACACCGGTTCTCCAGACTGGCTGTTCAGCGGGTTTCCCGATGATCCGTACAACCTGAACGAAACATCGCCGCCGCAGGACGGAGATGGTTTGTACAGCGCATTCGCCAGTTTCGGCGAACCGGTAGGCGCGACGCCGGAAGGAACGCTTTTGACGACGTTCGTTTTTCTGGCGGTCTCGGACACGCCTTCGACGCTGCTCGATATCCTGGAAACGGGAGGCAACCCGCCCGGACGCACCAAAGTGTTCGACGCGTTCATCCCCAACCAGGACGTGACCGGCACGCTGGGGTCGGCGACCATTGTGATCGGCGATTATCCGTGCCATTGGGTTCAAAGCACGCGATTGAAGTACCGTGCGCGAGCGGACAAGCTGGTCTACCGCTTCCAGCTCGTTCCGGGACTCCGCCGCGACTGGAGCGTCACCGGTCGGCTGGACGGCCCGGTCCTCGATGAGACCAAGTCTCGCCGAACCAGCAACCGGGGTCGACGACGTCTGAAGTTCGACGGCCAGGGACCGGGCCTGTACACCTGCGCGATCCTTCACGTTGAAGATTCGACAGGCCAGCGCGTCTGCGTGGGCTATTTTGAGGAGCGACAGCTTACGTTGCCCTGACGGATTATCCGGGCGTTGTCCCCTCGGACTCCGGAGGAGGCGAAGTCACGCCCGCTGCTGTTTCGCGTGAGAATACCGCAGACACTGTGACGAGATGGGTTTCGAAAAGGAGAGGACGGCCGGATTCTAACCGGTGGATTCTGACGGCCCACGACGTTCCTCGACAAGTCCGTGCATCCCATGGTTTGTCTTGAAGCCGCCTTGGTGACAAGATGCTGCGGGCGGTTCGTCTTGAGGATGCGAGCGGGCATGAACGCGGTCGAGCTGGAGCGGATTTCCAAGACCTTCAAGAGCGTCAAGGCGGTCGATGACCTGAGTCTGAGCGTCCCGGAGGGGTCGATCTACGGCTTCATCGGGCCTAACGGTTCGGGCAAGACCACGACGCTGCGCATGATCATGCGCATCTACTACCCCGATCTCGGATCGGGGCCGATCCGCATTCTCGGGCGGGATCACAGCGCCGCGGCCAACGACCGGATCGGATATCTGCCGGAGGA
>BOJX01000135.1 GCA_016860685.1 Planctomycetota bacterium | reverse complement strand
CGGCGGCGGTGACCGATGGCCGAGAGGTCTTAGCGTCGGGGCCGAGGCGGGCTTTGACGAAGGCGTCCGAGTACCGGCGGGCTGCGTTCTCACGGGCGCGGTTCGGATTCAGGCGGTGGAACCTGCTACCTCACGGGCGCGGTCCGGTGACGACGACGCGGTCCGCTTCCTCACGGGCGCGGTCCGGTCGTTCGCCAGGGTCGAAGTAGGCGATGTCACGGCGAGAGGTGCAGGATTCCGCGAGCATTTCAATCGAGGGAGCGCCGATCGGGGTGACGGGAGCGTCGTTCGCCCGGCGTCGGCGCTCGGCGTGAAAACGCAGGGCGTTGGTAACGAGCGTCGTGGCGAGCATCTGCGCCAGGTTGAACGCGATCAGACCGGCCAGAACGACGCGCGACCAGTGAACCGTCATCCGCCCGTCCGTCAGGCGCGTCCACAGCCCCGGTCCGATCAGCACCGTCAGCGGAACCAGCGCGATCCCCGCGATGATCGACACCACCGGGAGCGTGTACACGCGATCGAGAAGATGTCCGACGTAGCTGCCGGACGCTCCCGGCATCGGCGCCGCCGCGCCTGACCTCAGGACCGACTCCGCCGGATCCGCGCCCGCGCCACGCAGATCCCGCTCACCGGCGACGGCGGACAACTCGGCGATCTGGCGGACGATCACCTTGGACGACAGCAGCACGCCTGCGACGCACCCGAGCCACGCACAGAAGAGCAGCCGGTAGATCGCGCCCTCCTCGAACGCGCCGACGCGGAACCACTGCTCGAGCGGATGCAGCGCCAGCAGCGTCATCAACAGCAGGCACGCCGCTGCGCCGGCGCCGAAGACGCGACCGGGGTTCCACGCCAGCGCCATCTGGCCGATCGTCTGAAGAAAACGAACGCCGTCCCGCAGCACCGACAGCTTCGAGCGCCCGACGCGCTCGTGATAAGGCATCCGGCGCTCAACAATCCGCAGCGCGCCGTCCATCAGAACCCGGGCGCTCATCGCCGGCGTGAAGTTCAGACCGTCGGGCAGCGGATACAGATGCGCCAGGACGTCACGCCGGATCACTCTCATGCCGCTCGCCGTGTCCGTCACGAACCGGTTGGACAGCAGACCGAGGATCATCGCGTAGATCCGGTTCCCGATGCGTCGCACACGCGGCATCCGGCTGTCCCGATGCAGACGGGATCCGATCGCGACGTGTGCGTCCGCCTCGAACATCGCCCGACACAGCTCCGCGAAGAACCGCGGGTCACACGTCCCGTCCGCGTCGAGGAATCCGACGAGCTGTCCGTGTCCGCGCTCGAACCCGGCCTTGATCGCCGCGCCGTACCCGCGGTTGTGATCGAACACAATGAGGTGGATGAACCCTTCCGCCGCGTAACGCCCGGCGATCTCAGCCGTGCGATCCGTCGATCCATCGCTGACCACGACGATTTCGACGGCGGTCACCGGCGACCGTTCAATGATGTGCGAGCGGGCGTCGAGCGTCCGGCGGATGATCGACTCGATCGCGCCTTCTTCATTCAGCGCCGGGATAACGATCGTCAATTGCATGTTCCAATAATCATCGACTTGAGCCCGCCTCAGGTTGAGTCCGTAAAACTCGTCTCGCCGAGGGCCGATAAACGTCAGGCGACGTCGTGGGGCGACCGGCGGAAGTCGACGCGCCCGTCGGGCGCCGACCCTGGCCAAGTGCCGGATCACATGAACACCGTGGAACTCGGGTACGTTGGCGAAACAGCGACTTCGACGTCAGGAGGGCTTTCCTCCCGGTCGATGCCCGCCCCGCGGTCGTCGGCGCGGCGCGAGATCGGACACGGTGCGCGGATTCGGCCTGCCGCGGCACGGGCGGCGGCGGTCGTTGTCGTAACCCTCGTGCTGGCGGCGCTTCCGGGGCGAACTTCAATCGCGCCGCTGGTCGAGTCTGATTACTGTTACACGCTGCTCGCCGCGGAGCGCCTTGCGACCGGACACGGGCTGACAACCCTTGATCCCGTCGCCCCGTTTCAACCGTGGGAATACCGCGCGGATTTCGTCTTCCTGACGAAGTGGCCCGCCGGATACCCGCTGCTGGTCACGGCCGTGCGCGTTGTGAGCGGCGTCACGACCTTGAACGCCGCCAGCCGGATCGCGCTGGCGTCCTGCGCCGTCGCGCTGGTCGGTTGGTTCACCTGGGCGCGGCGCGTCGTGAGCGGACGTTGGATGTCGATCGCGGCGGGATGCCTCGCCGCGTCGGCTTCGGTCAGCGTCGCGGCCCTTGTCAACCCGAGGACGGACACCTTGATCGTCGCTGCACTGCCGTGGATCCTGTGCTTCGCGCAGGATCGCCTCGCCGGAGCAATCGGGAAGTGCGGCGTCGCGGGCCTGACGCTCCTCGGCGTCGTCTGCGGCGCGTTATTCTGGATCCGCTACGCGGCAATCTTCGTGCCGATCGGCGTCGGGGCGGCGGCTCTTGTCATGGGTCAGCGCGATCGAGCAGCGTGGCGCGGCGGACTTGCATACGTCGGAGGATGTGCGGCGCCGATCGTGGCGCTGCTGGCGTTGAACCGTGTCTTAGGCCCGGACGACGCGACGGTGACGCAACTCAATCTCGGCGGCGGCATCGAAGCACGGTTCTCGTGGACGCTCCTCGCGCGGGCGTGGAGAGGACTGACGGACTTCGGGCTTTACCCGCATCGACCGGAGGTCGCAGTGCTGTCCGCCGCGATGCCGCCGGCGATGGTCGCAGCGCTGCTCCTGCGGTTCAAGGTCGCCGGCGCACGACAGGCGCTGCGACATCCTGCCGTGATGATCGGGCTTGCCGTGATCACGGCACTGCTGGCCGAACTGGTGCTGACGACGGCGCTTTTCGGGGCGAAGTACGACTACGTCGGTCTGAGTCGATATTACGAACCGGTCCGGCCGATCCTCGCGGTCCTCTGCGTCGCCGCCGCCGCGAAGCTGGTCAGCCGTCCGGATCTCCGCGGAGTCCTCATGCGTCCTGTCGGCGTCTTCGGCAAGTTCGGGCAGGCGGCGGTTTTCCTCGTGACGCTCGCCGTCCTGCACTGGAACGTCTTCCACGCGTGGGCAAGGCCCTTTGAACGATGGCGCCACACCCGGCAGGATCGCGCGCCTTCGGGCGCCTGGGCGCAGGCGTTTGCGCCGGACGCCTCCGGTCTTTATGCGTGGCTCGCCCGCAACACGCCCCCGGATGTCGTCGTCGTCAGCAACTTTCATGACTACCTGGGCTGGGAGCTCGGTGCCCCTGCGCTGCCGATCCCTCCGGACGAGGAGACGCTGGCGAACTGGCTCGATCATGCAGCCCGGATGCGCGGCGTCGAGAAGACCCGGGCCGTCTTCGCGCTCGCCCGCGACAACGCCTGGCGCGATCACTACCTGCCGAACCTCGCGGAGGTCATCCGCAAATTCCGGTTGAGGCCCGCGGAGGATGCGCCTTCCGGTGAGGGCTGGGCCGTCTACGAATGTGCGCCCCCGAACTCGGCCTCTTCGATCCCGACGCCGGCCCGCGCCGCGGTACTACGCTGAGTCAAGGCGCAGAAAGGGATAATGCTCGTAGACGTGCTCCGGATCGGCGTCGGCGGGGCGCCGGCAAAGCGCGAAATACGATCGCACCTCCGCAAGGAACGCGGCGAGCGGCACGCCGAGATATGCGGGATCGGCGACGCGACCGAGCACAAACTCCAGATGACCGACGCTCGTCGCCCGTAACTGCTCGAACCCGCGACGATGCGCCTTAAGAATCTTCAGGTGACAAGCGGCCGTCTGAATCAACCCCTGAAGAAACCGCCCGAGGACGCCGGCTTTGTCGCTGACCTGCCAGAGCCCCTCCCACGCCTCATGCGCCTCCCACCAGTATCCGTGGTTATACAGATCCGCGCCGTACAAATAATCCTCGCATCCCTTCCACCCGTCCGGACTGCAAGGCGCGACTTCCGGTACCGACGATCCTCGAGGATGATAGCTGTGCCCCAGCGGGCTGGCGGTCGGGTGCGGATGCACGCCCGGAATGAACCGATAACGCGGGAAGGGCCGCCCGCAGTACCGCGGGAACACCGGTTTCGGCGCCGGCGGACAAGGCTCGGTGACCGGCGGATCAGTCGGCAATGAATGCGCTCGCATGACGTTTAACCCTCGGATGCCCGTGACGCCGACGCAGACCTCGCCGATTGTACGCGCGCAGGCCGGGGACGCCGGCGCGTTCGATGAGCTTGTCGATCTGTATTCGGCGAGGCTTTACGGATTTCTGTACCGGCTGACGGGACACCGCGAGGATGCCGAGGATCTGGTTCAGGAAGTTTTTGTCCGCGTCGTAAGGACGATCGACAGCTACGTGGACGACGGAAAATTCGAGGCGTGGCTCTTTCGCATTGCGACGAATCTGGCCCGCGACCGGATCAGGCGCGTGCGCCGGGCGGTGGTGATCCCGATGTCCGGCGGAAGCCGCTCGGCGGGGGAGGGCGGCGCAGAAGGCGCGGCGTTTGAGTCCGAGGCGGACGACGAACCCGCAGCGGCCGAGCGGAATCTGGACCGCGCTGAGCAGGTGGACCGCCTTCAGAAGGCGATGACGCGCCTGCCCGAGGCGGAGCGGGAGGTCATCCTCCTGCGGCATTACACGGACCTGAGCTTCGCTCAGATCGCGGACATGATGGGCACGCCGCTGGGGACGGCGCTGGCAAGGTCGCACCGCGGGTTGCAGAAACTGCGGGAGATGTTGAAAGACGACGCATGAGCTACGACGACGACATCTTCGAAATCGAACGTGCGGAGCGTGAGCTTCGGCAAGTGTGGGTCGATCCGCCGGGACCGGATGGGGAGGCGGTGCGTCGCGCGGTCCGCGTGGGCGAGCTTGAACGTTGGTTCGCGGAGGTGGTGACGGACGTTGTCGCACCGCCGGGCTTGTCCGCGCGGGTCAAACGTCGGGTTCGCACGGCGTTGATTGAAACGCGCCAACCGGTTGCCGCCCCCGCGAAAGCCCGCCCGCGGCGGCTCGTTCTGCGGCACGCGGGGGCGATCGCCGCGGCGGCCGGGTTCGTGCTGCTGATGACCGCACCGCTGGGGCGGATGATCGCCCGCACAGAGGATCGCCCGGCGACATTCGGTGCGTTCGACGCCCTGATGGCGTCCTTCAGCCTGCCGCTGGACGACCAGGATCGCGCGCTTCACGATGTCGAACGGGAGCTTGAAGCCCTCGAGGACCGCGTGTACGCACTGCCGCCGCGCGACGCTGACGACGCCTTGATCCGCTCGGTGGACGAGGATCTGGACGAATTGATGCACGACATGGAGGCGGATTTCGACACCTGACCCGGCGACGCCCGGCGGGAGAACACGACGCATGAGCAGACTTGGCGCCTTGATGTGGATCACGATGTTCGCCGCAGGCTTCATCCCCGGCGCCGCGACCGCCGCTCCGCGCGCCGTCCGCGCCCAGGAATCCCCCCCGAAACGGGAGAAGCCGGCCGGTGACTCAGCGAAACCGGGAGACCCCGCCGCACTCGCGGAGGTCGGCGCCACCGTGGACGTCCCGACGGTGCGCGACTGGCGGCACATGTCCGCGCAGGAGCGCCGCCGCTTCGAACTTTTCGTCGAACGCAGTTTTCCCGAAGTCTGGAACGAGCTTCAACCCCAGCGCGAGCGCGACGCCCGCGCCTACAACAAGCGGATGGAGCGCCTCGCCGTCGAGCTGATGCCGATCTTCGAGGAGCAGGCCGAGAACGCCGACCGCGCGGCGATCCTCATCCGCGAAAAACAACTCGAGATGCGCATTCAGGAAGTCGTCGCCGAATTCATGCTGGCGAAGGACGAACCCGCCCGCGCCAAATCCCGCGCCCTGTTGATCGACCTCGTCGGAAAGCTCTTCGACGCCGTCGAGGAGCGACGCATCCTCGACATCCGCCGACTCGAGGAGCGCCTCGCCGTCCTCAAGCAGCGCGTCGCCGAAAACTCCCGCGACCGCGACACGATCATCGCGCGGCAGGTCGAACTCCACCTGAACCCCACCCCCGCCCCGGAAGACGCCGCCAAGACCAAGCCCGGCGCCAAACCGGACAACTCCCCGCACGAAAAGTCACCGTGATCCCAACTCGCGCCGCCCGGAATCGCGCGACTTGGCGCCACATTCCCACGTTGCGGTCGCGGTTCCGGTCTCTCCGGGGGGCGGTCTTCAAACCGGACTCGGGCGCGGTCTCGAGCATCCACCTTGCCGCCGGCCTCCGTTCCGTTCAACAGCGTCACCGTGTATGCATCTCCCCCGATCCCGCCCTTGAGCTTCACGACGACACGGGACGACCGCCGCTCCCGGCAGAGTGCGGAGTCAACTCGCTCCCGCCCTGAGCAAAGCCGGCACTCCCACGTCTGATCGTTCGGATTTCCGTTGTCCCCGCCAAAGAGAACGACCACGCCCGGGGCGCTGTCATAGGCCATCGCGTGACCATAAGCGCCAACCCGGATCCGGCGTCCAGTTGTCCTCGTCGTTCCACAGGTCATCCTCACCGGCCGTGGACCCCGTCCACGTGTAATCCGTCGCGCTGACCGCCGTGCAGAGCAACACGACGCACAACGCCACCCCTTGCCACTACGCACGCGGTACGCTGGGCTTCCCTCGGCAGGTCGGAGACTTGTCGGACCCGGACCGCTCAGAGCGCGACGACACCTTGCAGAGCGGTCCCATCCGGCTCTGACGTTCCACCTGGTTTGTCCCCGGCCGCGGCGCGATCTTACGCGCGAAAAAGAAACATCCGCCGGACAGGTTCCCTTCCATCCGATAACGCATGTCGGGCCTCCCTTCGAAGCCGGGCGCCCGAGCACACCCCCGACGCGGGGGTGTAATACGGGGGCCGACACAAGGATCATGCGTCCAATGCTACGGCCTTAGTTTTTATTTTTTTCAACGGGCTTTACATTCATTCATCTAAGACGCTGAAGGGTAAGGAGTTGGGCGGGCCGGAATCATGAACGGAGAATGTGTTCCCCTGTGTCCCCGTCTGACTCCGGGACTTGAGGTTCCGGATGTTCTGTTGTTGTGACGCGACGTACGCGGGGGACCGGGAGGGACGGCAGGACGGTGACGCGACGGCCGTCCTTGCTTCCGAACTTCTGTCGTCCCTCCGGGACTCCCGAATCCTCCACGACGGCATCCAGCACTGGCGTGCTGGGCTGTTGTCTGGCGCCCCTACCGGGGCAGAATATCGCTTGCCGATATCGCCGCGGAATCACACAGGAACGCAGGAGCACACAGGAACGCAGGAACGCAGGAACGCGGGATGTGCAGGATCGCAGGATCGCGCAGAGTCGTCCGTTCACGTGATTTCAACCCCCGGCGACCGAAGCCAAGTGGCGGTTCAGGCAGCGCCTTACACCGCGTCCGGCCACAACCAGGCGAACGTGCCGGCGGTGATCAGGCCGTAGACGACGCCGTCGAAGATGAACTTGAAGGTGATGCCCCAGCGCGTGCCCTTCCAGATCGAGTCGTGAAAGTGCCCGACCGCATGCCCGAGCACCGCCGCCACAAGCGTCACGCGGAACACCCGCCCCGACGCCGCTCCCGCTCCCAGCGACGTCCACCCGACGTACGCCGTCAGCGCCCCGACGAGCAGGCAGAACGCGAACCACTGCCCCAGGCTGCGGTTCATGTTGAATCCGTCCGGTCCCGTGACGGTCATCCACCCGACCGGTCCGCGCTTGATCTTCTCCAGCATGTCCGGCGAGCCCATGTCCTTCATATTCTCGGCGCAGGGGAACATGTACGCCCCCGGCCGGACGCCCGCGCCGCGCATCGCCTCCAGCACGGCGTCCTCGTTCGGCAGCTTTCCGAAGTCGCCTTTGTGGATCGGCAGCATCATGTGAATCACCGAGCTGGCGATGAACACCAGCACCGCGGACACCAGGATCGGCAGCCACAACTCAGCCAGAAAAGTCATGACGAAACTCCT
>BOJX01000134.1 GCA_016860685.1 Planctomycetota bacterium | reverse complement strand
GCCCGCATCCCCGCCGCCCTGACCTTCCTGACGCCGGCGGTTCCACTCCGCCATCCTCTCGCGCATCTGCGAAAAACGCTCGAAAAGCTCCTTGTTCTCCGGCTCGCGGGCCACCTGCTGCGCCATCTCCTCCATCCGCTCGCGGGCCCGCTCCATCATGCCCTGGCTGAACTGCTCGCGGCGCTGCCGGGCCTTGTCCACCTGCTCCGGCGGCAGCAGCTTCTCCACGCGCTCGAGGCTCGCCCGGAAATCAAACGGATGTTTCTCGTTCAGCTCGCGCATCCGCTCCCCGATCCGCCGGAACTCCGGATCGTTCCACGGAACCTGCGGTTCCTCGCCCTCCGCCCGGGGTTCGGACATCCGCTTCAACCAGAATTCGCTCATCTGGTCGCGCAGGCGGTCCATCTCGTCGGCGTCCGGACCGGCCTTGGCTCGATACTCGTCCGCCATCTTCTTCATCTCGGCGCGAACCACCGGCCTTTGCTCATCCGTCAACTCGTACGCTCGCGCGGTGAACTCGAGCATGCGGTCCAGCTCCATCTCCCGTCGCTGCTCAGGCGTCGCCTTGCGCATCTCCTCCAGGCGCTTGCGCATCTGCTCGCGGCGCTCTTCCTCGGTAAGCGAATCTTCCCCCTCGCCCCGCCACCCGCCGAACCGCCCCCACGTCTGCTGCGCCGTCGCCGGAAGCGCACCACCGATCAACACCGCCCCTACGAACACTCGCACGCACGAAGGAATCACCCAGCGCATCATGTTCTTACTCCTGCACCTGCTCCGACCGCCGACGCCCGGCCCCTGTCCAGCATAACCGACCCGTGCCGCCGATCCCTTCCCGATCCGTCAGAAACTGTCATCGGCCGACGCCGCTTCGGTATACCACCCACGCGTAACAAAAAACCGGGCCAAGACGACCCGGTTTCGGCTAACCTGTCATGTGGCGTTCGCGCCTCCTACGGCTTGCCGCTCTCGAACGCCGCCAGACGCTGGGCAAACTGCGCCTTAAGCCCCGCGTCCTTGCAGACCTCGACCGCCTTTTTCTGCTGGGCGACCGCCTCCGCCGGCTTCTTATTCGCGTAAAGCACATGCGCGTACGTCGCCAGGATGCTCGCATCGCCTCCCCGGGACGCCTCGACGGCTTTCTTCGCCGCCTCCTCCGCCTGATCCAAGTCGCGGACCTTCAACTCCGCCTTCGCCACGATATCCGCCGCGAACTCCGCCAGCAGCTCCGGCACGGCGACGCCCTGAAGGATGATCTGCTTGCCCAGCGTCCGCACTGTCCCCTTGTTCGCGGCGCTGACCGCCAGCGTGAAGTACTTGTTGCGCAGCTCGCGGATCTGGACGACTTTCTTGTACGTCACCGGGTCATACTTGCTGGCGACGAGCACCTGCTCCTCCAGGGCCTTGTCCAGTTCCGTCGGGTGACCCTCCCACACCACCTTCCCCTCGCGGTCGATCAGAAACGACTGCGGAATGCCGCCCTTACCGAACGCCTTCATGTACGAGGCATACGTCTTGCTCTCGCCGTCGAACGCAATGCGGTAGCCGATCGTGTCGCCTTTTTCCTTAACGAAACGCTCGACCTGATCGAGTGAATTGTTCGGATCCGGCGCCGTCACGCCCACGAAGATCACGCCGTCCTTCTCGTATTTCTTCTGCAGCTCGGTCAGATGCGGCATCGCGGCGATGCACGGCCCGCACCACGTCGCCCAGAACTCGACCACGACGAGGTTCTTCCCCTTGCACGACGCGAGGTCGAACGCCTCCCCCTTCACCCAGTTCGTCACCGACAACTCCGCCGCCGGATCGCCGATCTTCTGCGCGTGAACCTGTCCCGCGCTGACGATCATCCCCAGCCCCAACATCATCACGATCGCCCCACGCTTCATGTCACGTGTCCTTTCCAGAGGATTGACCCAGGATACCACACCGTACCGTCACCGTCGATCGGCATAAGCCGCTCCATTTTACCCACTTTACGCCCGAGAGTGCAAGTCTTCCCGGCCTCGCCACCAACTGCCGGCCTGCCCTCGACGAGGAAAGAGGAGGCGCGCCCCTAACGCCCGTTGAAAAAGGGGTGCGCCTCCCTCCGGGAGGCGAATTTCATCCGGAAAAACAGGGATCACAAAGACCGATCCCGGGTTCTTCAACGGGCTGCTAAGATCTCGATCCCGGAAAAATCGTCCACGCGGAATGAAGGCAGGTTATGCGCGTCATCGTCGGCCTCACGATGGCTTGTCTGCTTTGCGCCCCGCCGGTACAACGCCTCGTTATGCTGCTGAGCCAACTCCTTGATCCCAGATGCATCCTCATCCCCACGCGGGAGACGGAGCGCTTCGCGGTCATTCGGGAGCTGGTGGACGCGCTCGCCGCCGCGGGGCTGATTCCGTCCGCCGATCCGGTCTGCAAGGCCGTCATCGCCCGCGAGCAGTTGCGCTCCACCGGCATCGGCTACGGGCTTGCCGTGCCTCATGCGAAATCCACCGACGCCCCGCGACTCCTCACCGCCGTCGGAAAGCCCACCCAGCCGATCGACTTCAAGAGCATCGACGGCCGCCCCTGTGAACTGGTCATCCTCCTGGTCAGCCCGCCGCATGAGACGACCGCGCATGTGCAGGTCCTCGCCCGGATCAGCCGGATGTGGCTGAAGGAGCCTTTCCGCAGCGCCGTACGGGCGGCGACGGACGCGGCAAGCCTGCTTCAAGCCGTCCGCGAGCAGGAATAAGACGCGGCGGCATCCCCGATCATGCTGCGGCGTTGGCACGATTGTTTCTCGGGTTGCCGGGCAGAGTCGCGACCGTGAGGGAGCGTACGTCGCCACGTGGGGATGCGGGCAAGCGTGCTGGCTGACGCGCGCGGCTCTGAAATGCGCTCTCCCCCGCGGTTGATCCGCATGTCGATCAACTCGCTGGAAGAGAATGCGAGACGGGAGCCCGCCTGCACAACGGCGAAAACGGCGCGAAAGCCGCAACGCGGCGTTGTCCGATAAACCCCCGATGTCGTCGCTGAGTCTTGATGTGATCGCCCGGCTGGCCCGATCCGCGCACCGAACCGGGGATGACTTCACGTTCCTGCGCGTCGCGCCACTGCTGGCGACGCACGAACCGAACCGGGCGGAGTGGATCCTGGCGTACCTGAGAAGCCTCGCGCGTCTCGGATTACTCGCGGCGGTGCGCGGGGTCATTGACCGCGTCCCCGTGGATCAGCGGAGCGGACCGGACTGGCAGGCGTTGTCTGAAGCCGCGGATTCGCCGCGTGACGGTCGAGTCGCGTGGACCTCGCGCAAGGGACGCTTCCGCGCCAACCTTGCCGCACTGGAACGTCGTGACCCGGACGCCGCCCGAAGCGTCGATGCGTCCTGGCGGCGCCATCAAGCCGAATTCGAGCTGCATCAAACGCGTGACGGCGTGCCCGGCGTGCTTCGCACCGGCGAAGTCTGGCCTCCGGGTTGGATCCCTTTTCTCGACGATCACGCGGCGATCGCCGGCGAGCGCCTCCGTCTTGAGAAGCCCGGCCTGCTGCCGCCGCCGCTGGCGTTTCTCGGCATCGGCCTCGGTTACGAATTCATTGAGGCCTACACCCGGACGCAGCGGGTGTTCCTCGAGGCGTCGTCCACGATATACGTTGTCGAACCGAAGCCGGAACTTCTGGCGATCGCCCTGCACGTTCAGGACTTGCAGCCGATCATCGCCGACCCGCGCGTGCAGTGGTTCGTCGGCGACGACGCCGTCACGGCGTTCGAGCGCCGGATCGAGGAGGATTCACGCTGGCCTCTGACCGATCTGGTGTTCACCTTCAGCCTGTCCGACGGCGACGCCTCCGAGCTTCGCGCCGCGATGGCGTCCGCGGGGCGCCTTCGGCAGCAGGAGGTGGAACGACTCACGAGCGCCCTCAACGCCGCCTACGCCGGACGGGACGCACACTGGTGGGCCGACCGGTTCTCCGCCGCGACGGACGCACGGGGACACGCGACCGGCGAACCTCTGCGCATCCTCGGGCTGACTTCGCTGCACACGACCTTTCTGCAATACAGCATGCGTGACTGCCTGCGGGCGCTGGAGAAGCTGGGGCACGAGACGAAGCTCCTGATTGAACCGAGTCCACATCAACCCCTCGATGCCGCCACCGCCTTGCGTACGCAACTTGAATTCAAGCCCGACGTGGTGCTGCTGCTGTCGCGGATGCGCTACGAGATGCCGGGCTTCATTCATGCGGCGATTCCGTCGGTGACGTGGGACCAGGACAACCTCCCCTGGGTCTTCGACCCCGCGAAGAAGCCGCAACTGGCGTGGAACGACTTCCTGATGGGCTTCGCCGCGGCCAACGCCCGCCGCCGCTTCGGCTGGCCCGAGCAACGCCTCATGTTCTGCGAGATGGCCGGAAGCGAGGACACGTACGCGCCCGACCCCCTCCCGGAGGCGGAGCTCGCGCCCTACCGCTGCGACGTCTCCTACGTGAGCCACGCCTCGGCGACGGTCGAGGAGGAGATGCGCTCGGTCGAATCCTGGCTGCCGGACGGCCGGTTGCGGACGCTTTTTCATGACGTCGCGCCTCCGCTGCTGCAAACCTGGAAGAACGGCGGGGACTTCCCCGCGCCAATCATGACGCCGCTGATCGACGCCTGCGAGGCGCGCGGCTGGGCGTGGACGGTCGACGAACTCGATCGCGTCGTGCAGGTGATACAGCGCCTCGGCGATCGTCTCTTCCGCCACGTCGCCCTGGGCTGGGCGGCGGACTGGGCGGACCGCACCGGCCGCACGCTGCGCATTTACGGCAACGGCTGGGAGCGTCATCCGCGCCTCTCTCGGTACGCCCGCGGACCGACGCGCAACGGCGAAGAATTGCGCCGCATCTACCAGGCCTCAGCGATCAACCTTCAATTGATGGCGTTCGGATTCCTGCACCAGCGCGCGCTGGACGGTTTGATGGCGGGCGCGTTCTTCCTGACGCGCCGATCGGGCTCCGACGAACATGCGCCCGTGATGCGCCGGCTGGAGGTTCTTCTCGACTCCGCAGGCGTCTCGACCTGGCCGGAGTTGAACGCGCTGCGTGATGCTCCTCTTCAATCCGAAATCGTGTCGTTGATGCGGCGGTGGTTCGCCGACCCGCGAACGCTCTCGCCGCAAACGGTGGAGGTCATCCGGTGCGCAGCCTGTCGGGTCTCCGCGGTCGAGGCGATCCCCGAGTTCGATCGGATCGCTTTCTCAAACGCGAAAGAATTCGAAACGATGGCGGAAGCACACCTGGCCGACCCGACGGATCGCGGCCGCCTGGCGTCGCGCATGCGGACGGCTTTGCTGGAGCGGTTTTCGTACGAAGTCCGGATGAAGGATTTGCTGGGTTTCCTCGGCGCTGGTTTCTCAGGAACCGCACCTGCGGCGTTCGCAAAGAGCGGCACCCTGATCGGCGCGTGAGGCTGGGTTCACCGGCGGATCGGCTCCGCCCGTCCGGGGCTTCCGAGATCCCGCTCGCCTTGCTCACGCACGTCGATGACGCTTGCGTAGATCGACGCATCCGTGACCACGTGGAGTTCATCGGATGCTCCCTGGGTTCGGCGTCGGATCGTGCGCGGGGCTTTGCTTCGCCACGGCAACGTCGAGCCCAGCCAGTTCAACAGATGCCTGGGCTCGTAGAACGCTTCGACGGCGACGCCGTAAAGACGACCGAGTTCCCGGTAGTCCACATAGTCCCCGGCGCGCATCAGCAGGAAGATCGGTTTTCGGCACACGGCCGGCAGATACAGGTTCCCCCCCTGCGGACCGATGACGAAATCGGCGGCGTTGTAGACCGAAATCTGAAGCCGGTTGCGGTCGGCGGGGCAGGTCGTCTCAGCGTAACGGCTTCTCAGATCGTACGTCGCCGCGTCCAGACCGAAGATTCCCTCGTCATCGAGGCGCTGGTGCTCATCCGCGGCGGTTTTCTCGACAAAGTGGTTGTAAGCGACGCCGTATCCGCGTTGCACGAGGAGGTCGCGCAACGCGACGAGCGACGCGCGGTCGAAGTAGTTCACCGGCGCGTTGAACGTTCCGGGCCACTGCACGAAGTACTTGTTGTTGAGGACGACGAGCGGGCGCCCGGGAATCGGCGACCACGCCTCGACGGCCGACAGGTCCGGTCGGACGTAATTCGTCTCCGCGAGGGGACGGTGAATGTCCCGCGTCGTCCACTCGACGCCCTCCACGCTGATCCGGCGCTTGTTGATCATGTCGGGGCCGGGATGAATCAGGCGCGTGCTCCGGAATCGGCGGCGAAGCCGGTCGTAAGACGCCGGCTCGCCCCAGACGCCGCCGATCAGCGACGCCGGAGCCTCCCGATGATCGTCGCTGAAGGCGTAAAAGACCGACGATCCCGGTCTCGAAAGGGTGCGCAGCTTCAGCCCCAGGGTCCGCTTCAGATACAACAGGTAAGGAATCCACGAGATGATCTCGTAGCCGAACTCGCCGAGGAAGCAGAATCGCGCCGCTTCGGCCTGCCGCCGAGTCACGAAAATCGGTTCGTTGTGTGCCGCCCCGCGTGCATCGCTCACGCGCCGGCGGGTATCAACTGGGACGGTCGTTTTGCGGCCCAAGGTTGCGTCTCCAGCAGTTGACGGACCAGCGTCTGCGCGCGGGCGATCGCCTGATCCATGTCGTAGTAGCGGTACTCTCCGAGGCGCCCGCAGATGAGCGTCGTCGGCTCCTGGGCCGCCAACGCGCGATAGCGCTGATAAAGCGTCTTGTTGGCGGCGTCGGGAAACGGATACTCCGGCGTCTCCTCAACCGACGCGACGGAGCACGGCGTCTCGCGCGTCAGCACGGTCCCGCGAACCCGCCGGCGCTCCGCCTCGGGGAGCAGGTGCTTCCACTCAATTGTGCGGATGTGGGAGACCGCGGGGTCGGGTTCGTTGACCTGAACGCAGGGCTGCATGAAATCGGCGTCGGCGTGATAGTCGGTCGATCGCTTCTGCGCCCGGTACGACAGCCTACCGAACCGGAACCCGAAGTAGGCGTCGATGGAACCCGTGAAAATCAGGGCCTTCCGCGCTTTGAAGACGGTCCGCATCCGCAGGTAGTCGCAGTTCAACTCATAAGGGATTCCGCTGAGCATGTTCTCGACGAGCGCGGTGTACCCGTCCGCGGGAACGCCCTGATGTTTGCGGGTCGGCGTGAGGCGAGGGTCGTCGTCCTCCCGCACGTCGAAGCGCCCGGCCAGCGCGGCGGACAACGTCGTGGCGGGCGCGCCCCACTGCTTCTCGGTGTAGCCTCGGACGAAATCCTCGTAGATCGAACGCGGCATCATCGACAGCGCCGCTTCCTCGAAGTTCCGCGGAACGCCGCGAAACTCCGGCGACCAGTCCTTTCCGACCGTGCGCCGGATGTAACCTGCGCCGACCGGCCAGTTCTCCAGCCGTCCGCGCACGCGCGAGCGCACCTCCGCCTCAAAAGGGTGGAACCGTGCGAACCGGTTCACGAAACTCCACAACGCGTCGCTGGAGGTGCGAAAGTAATGCGGACCGTAAAGACCGACCCGGATGCCGCTGGAGTGAAGTTGGTCGGCCACGTTCCCGCCGATGTGATCGCGCCGTTCGAGGACAAGCACCCGATGGTCCAGGTCCGTCAGGAGCCGCGCCATCGTCGCCCCGGTCAGTCCGCTGCCGACAATGACGAAGTCGAAGGTTTTCATGAAACCCCGTAACTGGTCGATCCTGCGTCGCGCGACGGGTGAGGGATGACGCCGCGGCGGGCCTTGCCTGCGGGTGTATCGGCGATCCCGCGACGTCGGGGAAAGCGCGGGAACTGCGCGACGCACAGACGCAACGCCGAGACGTAGAACCTCCCGCAGGTCGCTCCACTGTCGCGCGATTTCGGCGTCTTCAAGCGCCGCGAGGATCGCGGTCGATACCTGTCCCGTCGTTGAGTCGCAGGTCGAGTTGGAGCGTCGACCGTCAAGAGGTCACCCGCAGGACGGGGTTTCGGTCGGGGGCAGGAGGCCCGCGCCGCCGGGCGTGTGCCGGAACCGGTCCCGGGCGTCGGAGCCTTGGTCGATGCGCAGTCCGAACTCGTTCGATCGTTTCCTGTCCACGTTGATCTCCGGTGACCGCCCCG
>BOJX01000133.1 GCA_016860685.1 Planctomycetota bacterium | reverse complement strand
GACTACACGGCGAGCGAGGACGACAACGTTCTCGTGCAGGGCATCTCGAAAGACAAGAATGCGCTAGGGTATTTCGGGTTTGCCTACTACATCGAGAACAAGGACAAACTGAAGGCGGTGCCGATCGTGAATCATGAGAACAAGCCGGTCGCGCCGTCCGAAACGTCGGTGATGGACGGATCGTACACGCCGTTGTCCCGCCCGATTTTCATCTACGTCAACCGCAAGTCGCTGGATCGCCCCGAGGTCCGCAAGTTCGTCGAGTTCTATCTGAAGGAGGCAGCGGCGCTGACCAAGGAAGTGCGCTACGTTCCGCTCCCGGCGGACGCTTATCAGAAAGGGATGGAGCGCGTGGCGAAGGGGCAGATCGGTACGGCATTCGGCGGGCACTCGGAGACAGGCCTGCACATCGACGAACTGCTGAAGCGCCCGCTGTCGACGGAGCCTCGGAAGTAGCCGTCTTCCCGGGGAGGAGAGGGGGCATGTGACGTGCTGCGGCCTTCGGGATAGAACCCGGAGGTCGCGGCGCTTGAGCGAAGGTTTGCGCGGCGCGGCAGGTCGGACGTGATCCCCGGTTGCGGGATCGAGGCTTTTCGGGAGTGCGAGCGTGGCGTCGGAACCGATCGCCGGTGAAAAACTGAAACTCGAATTCCGCCTCGGTCTGACTCCGGCGCGGCGCTCGCTGCGTTGGGCGAAGGAGCGCCTAATCGAGGCTGGGCTTTTTCTGGCGGCGGCGTCTTCGGTGCTGGTAACGCTGGGCATCGTCGGGGCGCTGGGGTACGAATCAAGCACGTTCTTCGCTCATGTTTCGATCATCGAGTTCCTCACCGGCACACAGTGGACGCCGCTGTCGGCAGACGCCCGCTTCGGAATTCTTCCGCTGGTCAGCGGGACGCTAGTGACGACGACGGTGGCGCTGGCGGTGGCGATCCCGGTGGGGACGGTCTGCGCGGTCTGGCTGAGTGAGTACGCTTCGCACCGGACTCGCGAGCTCGTCAAGCCCGCGCTGGAGCTGCTCACCGCCGTGCCGACGGTGGTCTTCGGATACTTCGCGCTGCTCTTCGTGACGCCGCTGCTGCAGCGCGTGATCCCGAATCTGCCGGGGTTCAATATGCTCAGCGCCGGACTGGTCATCGGCGTGATGGTGATTCCGTATGTGACGTCGCTGAGCGAGGAGGCGATGCGGTCCGTCCCGCTGGCGCTGCGCGAGGGGGCGTACGCGCTTGGGGCGACGCGGATCCAGGTTGCGTGGCGCGTCGTATTTCCCGCAGCACTGTCGGGGATTTCGGCCTCCTACATTCTGACCGTCTCGCGGGCGCTGGGAGAGACGATGATTGTCGCCATCGCCGCCGGCATGCAGGCGAGACTCACGCTGAACCCGACGGAGCCGGCCGCGACGATCACGGCCTACATCGTTCAGGTGAGTCTCGGCGATCTGGTTCACGGGAGCATCGGGTATCAGTCGATCTTCGCCGCGGGGCTGGTTCTGCTGCTGATGACGTTGGGCCTGAACATCCTCGGTTTCCTGATTCAGCGACGTTATCGGGAGGCGTACTGACGATGCTCGTCGCCGCCCATCCTCGAAGGCGCCGCTGGCTGGACGCCGCGTTCCTGATTCTGGGGGCGGCGCTGATCGTCCTGTCGCTGGGGACGCTGGCGGCGTTGCTGCTGGATCTGCTGCGCGACGGGCTTTCGCGGCTGAGTCTGGAGTTCCTGACGTCGTTTCCTTCACGCAAGCCGGATCAGGCCGGCGTGAAATCGGCGATCGTCGGGACCTGCGCGGTGATGTTCGTGACGGCAGTAACGGCGCTGCCGCTGGGGATGGCGTCGGGGATTTACCTGGAGGAATACGCCCGGAAGAACTGGCGCACGGCGATCATTGAGATCAACATCGCCAACCTCGCAGGCGTTCCGTCGATCATCTGGGGCCTGATGGCGCTGGGGCTGCTGGTTTACGCGCTGGGCCTGAAGCGGAGCATCCTGACCGCCGGGCTGACGCTGGGGCTGCTGGTGCTTCCGATTGTCATCGTGGCGACGCGCGAGGCGATCCGGGCGATTCCGCAGGGCATCCGCGAAGGCGCGTATGCGCTCGGGGCGTCGAAGTGGCAGACGGTGCGGCATCATGTTCTGCCGTATTCGATGAGCGGCATCCTGACCGGCGCGATCATCGCGATGTCGCGGGCGATCGGCGAGACGGCGCCGCTGATCACGATCGGCGCGCTGACGTACATCGCCTTCCTGCCCCCGTCGCCGGTGACGTCGTCCCCGCCTTTTGTGTCGCTTTCGTGGCTGGATTCCCCCTTCACGGTCCTGCCGATCCAGATGTTCAACTGGGTGTCGCGCCCGGACCCCCGGTTTCAGGCCAACGCGGCGGCCGCTGGTGTCGTTCTCATGTTCATCACGCTGTCGATGAACGCCTTGGCGATCCTCCTGCGCTACCGGAGCCGCCGGGCGATCCGCTGGTAGACCGCGCGGATTCCGAATACGGGCGGCAGGCGCGGACTGAACGCCCGGTAGTTCAAACTTTGCGGTGCGGTGGTTACGATCTGATCCGGTGACACGAGCGCCGTTTCCGTCCCGACGCCGTGCATTCCGGCGCGTGAGCGGAGCAGAATCGTATGAATGAGAAACTCAGACGCATTGAACCGCGGCGTCTCAAAGGCTTCCGTGACCTTTCCGGCGACGTCGTCTCTGCGCGCGAGCGGATGATTGCCGCGGTTCGCGCCGTCTACGAGCGCTACGGGTTCGCCCCGCTGGAGACGCCGGCGCTGGAGTTCGTCGACTGCCTCGGCAAGTTCCTGCCCGAATCGGATCAGCCGGACGCCGGCATTTTCTCCTTCCGCGACGAAGATGAGGCGTGGGTCGCCCTGCGGTATGACCTGACGGCGCCGCTGTCGCGCTACGTGGCGATGAACATCAACGACCTGCCGATGCCCTTCCGGCGGTATCAGGTCGGTCCGGTGTGGCGCGTCGAGAAGCCCGGACCGGGGCGCTTCCGCGAGTTCTACCAGTTCGACTTCGACACGGTGGGCAGCGCGTCGATGCTCGCTGACGCCGAGGCGTGCATGATCATGTCCGAGACGCTGGAGGCGCTGGGCGTCGCCCGCGGCGACTACATCATCCGCGTGAACAACCGCAAAGTGCTTAACGGCGTGCTGGAGCGCGTCGCGCGCGGAGACACGGGCGGCGGCGGTGCGCTGGACCCGTCCGTGGCGCTGGCGATCCTGCGTTCGATCGACAAGCTGGACAAAGTCGGGATCGAAGGGGTGGAGCAATTGCTCGGCCGCGGGCGCAAGGATGAGTCTGGGGCGTTCATCAAGGGGGTCGAGCTTCTGCCTGAGCAGATTCGCCTCGTTCGGGATTACCTGGAAATCCGCTCGGATTCCCGGACCGGGCTGCTGTCCGCCCTGACGGGGCTGGTCGAGGCGAGCACCGTCGGGCGCGAGGGGCTGGACGAGCTGCGGCAGATCGACGAAGCGTTGACCGCCGGCGGGTTCGGCGCCGACCGGGTGACGTTCGACTCGACGGTCGTGCGCGGGCTCGAGTACTACACCGGTCCGGTGTTCGAGGGGGCGCTGACGTTCGAGATCAAGGACGACGACGGGCAGGTGCGGCAGTTCGGCAGCGTCTTCGGCGGCGGGCGGTATGACGGACTGGTGAAGCGCTTCCTCGGGCGGGAGATCCCCGCGACCGGCGCCTCGATCGGCGTGGACCGGCTGCTGTCCGCCCTGACGCACCTTGGCAAGGTGAGCACGCGGACCGCGACCGCGCCGGTGCTCGTCACCCGCCTCGACAAGACGTTGACCGCGGAGTATCAGCGCATCGCCTCCGAATTGCGCGACGCAGGCATCAACGCGGAGCTTTATGTCGGCACGCAGAACATCGGGAAGCAGTTTCAGTATGCCTCCCGCTCGGGAAAAGTCGCCTGCATCGTGATGGGCAGCGACGAGCTGGGCCGCAGCGAGGTCTCGATCAAGGATCTGCGCCTCGGCGAGGAGCTTTCAAAAGAAGTTGGCGAGGACCGCAAGCGCTGGCTGGAGCAGCAGCCGGCGCAGGCGACGGTCCCGCGGGCGCAACTGGTCGAGCATGTGCGCGGATTGCTGCGGAAGTGGGGGTAGCCGCCCGGGCGGCGCCCCGACCAGGACCGGGGGAAAACTGGAGACGACCGGGATCGAACCGGCAACCTCCGCATTGCGAACGCGGCGCTCTCCCAATTGAGCTACGTCCCCTGACCGACGCGGAAGCTTACCCCGCCGTCAGGTTCGGTCAAGACCGCGCGACGGACACGAAATGCGGGTGTGAGCCGGATCCGGCGCGTTTGCGCTCGCGGCGAGACGCGGCGCATGCGCCGTCACTCATCCTCTCTCCTCCGTGCGAACGAGGCCAGAAAACCCTCCGGCGGCGCACCGCTCTCGTCGGTTGTCGCCGCTGCGTCACGCTTCACTACTGTCGGGGTGCGGGATTCCCACGCAGGCGGCGGACCCGCGGGAGCGGCTTGAGAACCGCCCTCAGCGGTGTCAGCGGCGGCGTAACGCGCCGCACTGTCGTAGGGACTTCCGGAGCGGCGGCGGAGCACTTCTCCCGCCAGATTTGCTTCGCTCGTCGGGCGATGCAATTGCGGTGCGGGCGGAGGCTGCGCGTGGGGTTGCGGAGGCCAACCCGCCTGGCGCAACCGGCCCGCCGTCAACGCAAAACGGCCGTTGCTCACTCCGGCTCGGATGTACATGACTCCGAAAATCAGCAGCAGTCCCGATTGCAGCGCGTCTCCGCTGCCCATCAACATCAGCACGCCCGACGCGATCAGCATCGCCCCGACCGGAATCGAGGCGAGGGCGTCCGCCGCCAACACCGGCCAGGCCCCCGTCAACGATGCCAGCGCCACCAGCCCGAGCACGACCCCTCCGACGCGCATCGTGTAGAACAGCGCCGTATGACCCGCGGCAAACCAGTTCTGCGCGGACAGGGCGTCGCCGAGACTCGTTCCTGGTTTCGCCAGATACAGAAATCCGAAGAAAAGCAGACCCGCGGCGCCAAGCCCGGCCGAACCGGCGTTCATCCGAACGCGCGCCGAAAAATCGTTCGCCAGTTCGCGCCGCGGATCGTCCTGCGTTTCAAAACGAGTCATCGATCCACCTTTCTCGACCGAACTGCCCGGGCGCGTGCGAGGTTACCGGTCGCACATCGCCGACGATATCGCTTGTGACGGACGGCGGGGCTCATTGTACGCGCGAGGGGAAACCGGAAAAGGGAGCGGACCGGGCGCGCGCGCCGGGCCCGATCGGGGGCGTGGTATCCGCCTCTCCACGACACCCTCGACCGGAACCCTTTGGCGCTGATCGCCTGCAAGGTGCGTCGGATCCACCGCTCTGGAGGTCACCCAGAGGCAGCGCCGTACACCTCACGGCGCAAGGTTGAACCCCGCTCCGGGCCTTGCATTGGAGTCACCGGATCGGAGTCCGCCGCAAGATTCGACCGCACCACGTGGCCGGGCAAGCGGGGAGGCGCCGCAAAGGCTGGATGATCCGCAGAGGACGCAGAGCACGCAGAAAAGGAGTTCAAGCGAGCGTTCACAAAGCCCGTTTTATGCGTCGGATGCTGTCGGCGACACGCATGCGGTTTGTCACGATCTGTCGCATCCGCTTTCTGCGTCTTCTGCGTACTCCGCGGATGCTCTCGCTGACGCTGATTCAAAACCGGGCCGCGCCAGCCCTTGACGTCGCGCAGCGAAGCCAGGGGTCAGGAATCGCCCTGCTTTCACTGCAACTCCTCGAATCATAACGACGGCGGCCCACCCGCGCCGCATCGGAGGTCAGCCCAGCGACAACGGCTCGCGCCAGGCTTGCGCCAGGGCCGCCACGGGCCACGTGATCTGTTTCCCGGCGCCGAGCGTCGCCGCCAGAACCGCATCGGCGGTAACGCGGCCCACGACGGGCAGTCCGGCGCTTCTCGCGTCCGCCTCGGTCATTTCAAGAACGTACGTCGTCGGCGCCGACCCCCAGAGCAGCGCCCGCCAGGGGTCGCCGGAAAGATCGACGCTTATGCCGAGATTCGACGCGATGCACATCTCCGCCAGCGCCACGAGCAACCCGCCGTCGCCGACGTCATGCGCCGATCGGACTTTCCCAACTCGGATCAGCGCCGCAACCTTCCGGTGCAACGCGATCGCCGCCTCAAAGCCTGCGGTCTCCACCGGCGCAGACGCCGCGACGACAACGTTTCCCGGCGTTTTCAGATCCATCGTGACGCACCGGCGCACATCGTCGATCACGCTGATCGCGCTGACCAGCAACGTCGGCGGAATCGCCAACCGCTGCGGCAGCCCGAGCCGGTCGGCTTCCGCCTGGGGCATCGAAAACTCGTTGCTCAGAGAGTCCTTCCCGGAAATAAAAGGAAGTCGGTAAGCGATCGCGGCATCCGCGGCGCCGCGACAGGTCCGGACCAGCGCGCCGAGCGTCGGCTCATTGTCGCACTTCGGAAAACAGAAGTTGTCCAGAATCGCCGTGTGCTCCGGGTCGGCGCCGACGCAAATGACGTTGCGCAGCGCCTCGTCCACCGCCAGCACCGCCATCCAGTACGGATCGCGGTCCGAAACCTGCGGACACAAGCCGCAACCCAGCGCGACGCCGCGCATCGCGTCCAGCCGCGGGCGCAGTACCGCCGCGTCCGACGGACCCGACGCCGGTCCGCAAAGCGGCTTGATAACGCTGCGCCCCTGAACCTCGTGGTCGTACTGGCGGATGACCCACTCCTTCGACGCAACGTTCAGCGAGCGAAGTTCAGCGAGCAGGCGCGCGTGTGCGCTGTCATGCCGGTCGCCCGGCTCGGAGCCGGGACCGGCGGCGGGCGTAGCCCGCCCCACGTGCGGCGAGGGTGGGATAACCGGTGGGGGGGGCGGGGCAACCGGCCTCGCCGCGGTCGGGAGAGGCGGCAAGGGGGGCGGCGCGGTCCACGTCGCCCGACGCGTGCTTCGCGGCAGACCCTCGTGAAGAAAATGCACGTCGAGATCGCCGACGACTTCGCCCCGGTAGCGCACCCGCAACCGTCCGTCCCCGGTGAAGCGCCCGATCACCGCCGCCTCGACCTCCTCCTCCGCAAACACGGCCAGGAAGCGATCGAGCGCGGCCGGCGGGACGGCGAAAACCATCCTCTCCTGGGCCTCGGAAATCCAGATCTCGTCGTAGCGCAATCCTGAGTATTTCAGCGGAACCTTTTCGAGATCGACCTCCGCGCCCAGTTCGGCGCCCATCTCGCCGACAGCGCTGCTCAGCCCGCCCGCGCCGCAATCCGTCACGGCGGAATACAGGCAGCCGCCGTCGGCGTCGCGCGCCCGCAGCAGCGCGTCGAGAACCTTCTTCTCCTCGACCGCGTTCCCGATCTGCACCGCGTGCGAGAACTCGTCCACGTGCGTCGATTCCAGCTCCGCCGAGGAGAACGTCGCGCCGTGGATCCCGTCGCGCCCGGTGCGCCCCCCCGCGACGACGATCACGTCGCCGCGCCGCGCCGCCTTCTCGATCCGGTTGCGCGGGATCAACCCGACGCACCCGCAGAACACCAGCGGGTTGGCAAGATAGCGCGGGTCAAAATAAATTGCGCCGTTCACGGTCGGGATGCCCATCCGGTTCCCGTAATCGCGGACGCCGGCGACCACGCCCTTGAGCACGCGCCGAGGATGCAGCACGCCCGTCGGCAAGCGGTCCGCGGGAGTGTCCGGCGGCGCCAGGCAGAAGACGTCGGTCGACGCGATCGGCTTCGCGCCGAGTCCGCACCCGAGGATATCCCGGATGCACCCGCCGACGCCCGTCGCCGCCCCGCCGTAAGGCTCGATCGCCGACGGGTGATTGTGCGTCTCAACCTTGAACGCCACGCCATAATCGTCGTCGAACGCAATGATCCCGGCGTTGTCCACGAAGACGGACAGACACCAGTCCCGCCGCGCCTCGCGCGTCGCGCGGACGATCGTGTCCTTGAGGAGATTCTCGAAGCGGACGCGCACCCGGCCCGGCCGGCCGAAATCCTCGCCTTCATATTCAACGGCGCTCTTCAGCGTCTTGTGGACGCAATGCTCCGACCACGTTTGCGCCAGCGTCTCCA
>BOJX01000132.1 GCA_016860685.1 Planctomycetota bacterium | reverse complement strand
TGCCGATCAGCGCGAAGACGGGGCAGGGGCTGGAGGCGCTGGTGGAGCGTGTGCGCACGGTGATGAAGGGCAAAGTCGTCGAGACGATGCTCCGCGTTCCCGGCGCCGACGGGCGAGCAATTGCGGAGATCGAGCGTTACGCGCATGTTCTGTCGCGGACGTACGAGGACTCGACGGTGTTGTTCCGCGTGCGTGCGAATCAAACGCAGCTCGCCCAGCTCAAAGGGCGGCACGCGGGGCTGAAGGAGGTCGCTGAAGGTGAGGCCGCTTCCGCCTGAGGCCGCCGCGCGCGTGATCCCGGCGGTCGCTCTCGCCGTGTGCGGCGCGGCATCCGCCTTTCAGACGACTCGCGGCGCCTCAGACGTCTCCACGACGACGATCGAAGTCACCCTGACGCTCCCTGACGGCGTCGAATTCACCGGCAAGGTCGTCGATCACGACGAATACGCCGTCATTGTCTTCGCTGACGGGGCGCCGCACGTCTTTGCGTGGCGGGACCAGACCGGGGGCAGCGAGTACCGCGTTCGCAAGGCGCTGCTGCGGATGACGCGCGGCGCGGACGGGCTGACCGCGGAGGATCATTTCCGTCTCGGCGTCCGGATGCTGGAGCGGGACGAGACGCAGCTTGCAGTGAACGAGTTCCGCGATGCGGCTCGCCTGGATCGGGCGTACGACGTCCGCACGCGCGAGGCGTTGTCCGCGCAGCGCGATCGTCGCGCCGCCGCTGCCCCGTCCCCCGCGTCTCCTGCCGATCCGGATACCTCCGAAATTCCGCTTGCGCTGGGGATGGCGGACCTGCTGGAGTCGCTGGCGCCGTCGGACGACGAGCTTCGCATTCGGCCGACGCCGCCGGAACAGGTCGAGGCTGTGACGGCGCGCTTCCGGACATTCTTCGATCCGAAGCTCAAGTCCGTCATCGGCCCCGAGGTTTCGCTCGTCCAGACCTCGCATTTTCTGATCTGGACCGACCTGCCGACGTCGCAACGGCCGGCGTTGGCAGACGCGGCGGAGCGGATGTACGACGCCCTTTGCCGGCAATTCGAGGTTGACCCTGCGTCGATCGTGTTTCTGGGAAAGTGCCCCGTGTTCTGCTTCCGGTCGAAGGGGCGGTTCCTGACGTTCGCCCGGGCGTTCGACGGTTACCGGGAAACGAACGCAGTCGGGTACACCCGGTCGGTGGAGGCGCGCGGATATGTGCATGTCGCGCTGTTCTACCAGGGTCGGACCGAGGAGGACTGGGAGCGTTTCCTTTGCACGCTCGTTCACGAGGGTTCGCACGCCTTTCTGCACCGTCTTCACGCCAGCCGGCTGATCCCCGGCTGGATCAATGAGGGCTACGCCGATCTCATGACGGAGCGGGTGCTCGGCGAAGACAGCTTCACCGGGGAGTGCGCCGCGCTTCTCGGAAAGGCCTTCGTCCGACATGACTGGCCGGTTCGGAACCTGATGCGCGGTTCCGGTCCGATCCTGGTGCATCAGTACCCCGTGGCGCACAGTCTGGTGGGTTGGCTTGAATCGCGGGATCCCCGGTCATTCATGCGGTTCATCCTCCTGCTGAAGGAGGGGAATCCGGTGGAGGCGGCGCTGGCGTCCGCGTTTGAGGGCATGACGCTTGAGGGGTGGGAGTCCGGGTGGCGGGAAGCCTGCCGCATCGCCGTCACGACTCAACCTCCGCCAGCGGGTGGGGAATCTGACGCAGGCGGCGTGCCCCGGCCCTGACGAGACGACGGGCTTCTGATAAGCTCGCAGATGCGACAGTTTTCGACCGACGGACGCTGCGCAATTCCCCTCGGTTCGTCGTAACATTCAAACCTTCGCCGGGCGCAGCGACGTGCGCGCCGGCGAGCGTGTATCAGGGAGTAACATGCCGGGGCCGCAGGGCAGGTTTATTCATTCTGCCGGGCCGAAGCCGGTTGCGTCGTCTTACATCTGACGGACCGGGAGGCGGTCGTCGCCGCAATCCCGAACGCAGGGCGAGTCAGCGAAGGAGAACACATCATGAGAGCAGGGCTGAGTTTGATTCTGGCGGCCGCACTGGGCGCGGCCGCGTGGGCCGACCCTCCGAAACCCGAGGAGAATCTGGACCTCGGGGCAGTCGTGTCGGGAATGATGGTTAAAGGCGCCGGAGGCGGCGCGTCGGCGGTGGGCGAATTTCCCGACTTCAACGACGTCACGAAGGGCATGACGTCGCAGAAGGGCATGTTCACGCTCTGGGCGTACTCGGAGAGCGAGAAGGATCCCGAGAAGCTGCTGGCGCAGATTCCGGCGGCGTTTCTCGGCGAGCAGTTCATGCTATCGACGAGCGTCTCGGGCGGCGGGTTCTTCACCGGGTTTCCGCTGGACCAGCGGGTGGTGAAGTGGGTGGTGCAGGGCAAGCAGCTCCTGCTGATCGAGCCGCAGACGCGGTATGTCCGGAACAGTTCGAAAGAGGTGGACGACGTGGTCGCCCGGACCTACCCAGAGCGCATCCGGGTGGCGGTCCCGATCGTGACGAAGTCCCCCTCGGGCGACCCGGTGATCGACCTGGGCGATCTGCTCAAGAGCGACTTCGCGGACATCGGCTGGCTGACGGGCGGGTTCGGTCCCTTCGGCGGGCTCGGCGGCGGCGGCGGGATCAACCCGGCGCTGAGCAAGTGGAGCAAGAAGAAGACGTTCCCGGAGAACGTAGAGATCGGCGTGGAACTGGCGACGTCGGCCGGGTCGCCGCCCGGGTCGTACTCCAAGACGGGCGTGCATTACAGTTTCTGGAAGCTGCCGGCGTCGGATTACCAGCCGCGCGCGGCGGATGACCGGATCGGATACTTCCTGACCGCGAACCAGGACTGGTCGAAGTCGGTGGACTCGCGCGACTTGTTCAACCGGTATATTGATCGGTGGCATCTGGTAAAGCGCGATCCGTCGCTGCCGCTGTGCGAACCGAAGCAGCCGATCATCTTCTACATCGAGAAGACGGTCCCCGTGCAGTACCGCCGGGCGGTGCGGGACGGCATCCTGGAGTGGAACAAGGCGTACGAGAAGTGTGGTTTCCTTAACGCGATCGAGGTCCGCCAGCAGACGGACGACAATGAGTGGAAGGATCTCGACCCCGAGGACATGCGTTACAGTTTCTTCCGCTGGATCGTGACGGGGGCGGGCTTCGCGATGGGACCGCACCGGGCGAACCCCTTCACCGGGCAGATTTACGACGCGGACATCATTTTCGACGACTCGATGGTGCGCTTCTTCGAGACGGAAATGTCCACGCTGACGCCGGACGCGCTGGTTTCGTCGAAGCTCTCCGACGTCGGCGTCGAGCGTTTCCTGGATCACTTCCCGCAGTGGCGCAGACCGACGGAGGACTGGAAGAACCTGAAGTTCAAGGAGGAGCCGGCCTGCAACGCTCGCGAGGTGGCACAACACCGCGCCCGCGCGCTGGGGCTGCACACCTGCGACTACGCGGACGGCATGAAGCACCAGATGCAGTACGCCGGCGCGGTGCTGGCGGCGGCTCCGCGCGAGGTGAAGGACCAGTTCCTTTATGAGGTCATCAAGGAAGTGGTGATGCACGAGGTTGGGCACACGCTCGGGCTGCGTCACAACTTCATCGCCAGCTCAATCTGGACGCTGGACGAGATCAAGCAGCGGGCGAAAAAGGGCGACGCGACGACGGGGTCCGTGATGGACTACAACCCGGCGATCTTCTTTGCGGACCTGACGAAGGACCACCGCTTCATCACGCCGACGATCGGTCCGTATGATTACTGGGCGATCGAATACGGCTACCGCCCGTATGACGGCAGCTACCCGGGCCTCGGCGGCGGTGCGGGCGGCAAGGCGACCTCGACGGAACCCACGATGACTCCGGGGACGGCGCCGGCTTCGGCCGACGGCAAGAAGCAACGCAAAGCGGAGCGCACGGACGCGGCGGCGGACAGCGGCGAGACGGCGCTGGCGTCGTCGGGAGGCGCTGGCGCGACGTCCGACACGGGGCCGGCGGCGGGCGCGGCGTGCGGCAGCGAAGTCGAGATGCTCAAAAGCATCGCGTCCCGCGCCGCCGAGCCGGAGCTGGCGTATGCGACCGACGAGGACTGCACGATGCTTGGTGCGGACCCGCGGGTCAACCGCTTCGACTGCGCGAAGGATCCGGTCAACTGGGCGAAGGAGCAGATCACGCTCATCGACAAGCGGATGAGCGACGTGCTGACCTGGGCGGTGAAGGACGACGAATCCTGGTATCACCTCGGACAGACGTACATGAGGCTCGTCTTCACCCGGGCGAACGTCCTCAGCTTCGTCGGGCGCTACGCCGGTGGGCAGTACTTCTCCCGGGCGCACAAGGACGATCCGAACGCGCCGCAACCGCTGACCGTCGTGGACGCTCAGACACAGCGGCAGGCGATCGAGTTCCTCGAGGAGACGATCTACTCCGACGGATTCTTCCGCTTCGATGAGAAGGTGCTGAACCACCTTGTTCCGCCGCGCTGGTGGCATGACGGGGCGGATGCGAGCATGACGCATGATTTCCCGGTGCATAATCTGATCGCGGTCATGCAGTGGAGCGAGTTGTTCGACCGCTGGTTCCCGCCGACGCTCCAGCGCATTCATGACGCGGAGCTGAAGACCAACGGCAGCGACACGTTCACCGTCGCCGAGTACATCCAGCGCCTCGAGAAGGCGGTCTGGAGCGACGCGACCAACGTCAAGCGCGCCGGCGACGGGACGTGGTCGGACGACAAACCGTTCCTGTCCAACATCCGCCGGTCGCTCCAGCGCGAATACCTTGGGATCGTCGAGCCGCTGGTGCGGTCGCAGCCGGGCGCGCCGCTTTCGCCGGACCTGCACGCGATGGTGCAGTACTCGCTGAAGCGGACGGCGGCGGACCTCGACAAGGTGGTGGGGACGGGCAAGCTGGACTTCGCCTCGGCGGCGCACCTGACGGCGTGCAAGTCGCGCATCGACCGGATGCTGGCGCCGCAGCTTGAGGAATACTCGGGCGGCGGAGCAGGGGGCATGATGTTCATGCGTCCGGTGGGCGACGGGCGCTGACGCCGGAAGTTCGGACGACTGAGGGGAGGCGCGGGTGGACAAACCCGCGCCTCCCCGCTTTCATTCCGGCTTCCGAAAAGGGGCCGGAGTTGAACCAGGATGGATGAACTGCTGACGACGAAGAACGCCGTGGCGCTGGTGACGCTGACGGCGATGGAGATCGTTCTCGGGATCGACAACATCGTGTTCATCGCCATCCTGACCGGGAAGCTCCCGCCGACGGTGGCGGAGCGGGCGCGGCGACTCGGGCTGGCGCTGGCGATGATCATGCGCATCGTCCTGCTGCTGGGGATCACGTGGATCGCCACGCTGGACCGGCCTTGGTTTACGATCCTGGAGCACGGGTTTTCCGGGCGGGATCTGATCCTGCTGGCGGGGGGATTGTTCCTCATCGGCAAGGCGACGTGGGAGATTCATCACAAAGTCGAAGGCCCGACGCATGAGCAGCACGCCGCCGCGTTCGCGGGGTCGTTTCGCGCGGCGATCGCCCAGATCATCGTGATCGACCTGGTGTTCTCGATCGACTCGGTCATCACCGCCGTCGGCATGGCGCAGAGCGTCACCGTGATGATCGCGGCTGTGATGATCGCCGTCGGAGTCATGATGTTGTCCGCCGGTCGGGTCAGCGCGTTCATCGAGCGACACCCGACACTGAAGATCCTCGCCCTGTCGTTCCTGCTCCTGATCGGCGTGATGCTGGTCGTGGAGGGGCTGGGCGGGCACTTCAACCGCGGGTACATCTACTTCGCGATGGGGTTCTCCCTGGTTGTGGAGCTGCTGAACATGCGGGCGCGGATCAAGGCGCAGCGCCGGGCGGCGGCGGCGGGTTAGAAGCGGTTTCCAGGCCGGGCCTTCGTTGGACGGATCGCGGACGTCCGCTCCCGCACGGCTCGCCCGAAGGCGGCTTTGAAACCGGTCCTGGCGGGGCTCCACGCCGCGGCGGACCCCGGGAACCGGCGGACACGGCTCAGCGGGCCGCCTTCCAGCGCTTTGCGAAGACCAGCCCGGCCTCGAACAACCCCCACATCGGGATCGCCAGCAGGATCTGACTGACGACGTCGGGCGGCGTCAGCACCGCCGCGACAATGAAGATGATGAGAATGACGATCTTCCGGGAGCGGCTGAGTTGATCCGTCGTCACCAGCCCCACCCACACCAGGAAGAACACGGCGATCGGAAGCTGAAACGCCAGTCCGAACGCCAGCATCAGCATCAGCACGAACGACGTGTAAAAATCCACCGAGAACTGCGACGAGATGCGCCCGTCGCCTGAACCGGGCGACAACTGCGCCGTCAGCGTCTCGCCTCCGACGCGCACACACAACCTTCCGGTTTCCAGATTCAGCCAGAGATCCCCGGGCTTCGGCGCCGGCGGATCCTGCGGCAGGACCGGGATGCTCAAGGGGTTAAGCGCGGTCGATGTCGCATCCGCCGCGTCGCCGTCACCGACGGTCTGCGGATCGCCGATCAGAAGCCGCTGAATCCCGGTCAAGCCTTCAAACTCGACGGCGAAACTCTCGTTGAACGTGACGAAAAAGTTCAGGACGATCGGCAGCACGATCCAGTACACGAAGCCGACGCCGAGCGCAAAAAGGCCGATCGACACCGGCAGGAAGCGCCGGACAAAGCGCTGCTCCTTCGGATACAGACCGGACGCGACGAACTGCCAGATCTGCACGAGCACCCAGGGCATTGCCAGAATCAGCCCGCTGAGGAGCCCCAGCTTCATGTACACGCTGAAAGTGGACGCCGGCGACAAGGACACAAGCTGCGAGGGCAGGTGATGCCGCATCAGGACCGCGATCAGGGGCTGGCACAGCAGGCTCATCAGCGACTTGGCGAAGATCAGCCCCAGCACGGCGCCTGCGACCACGCCGATCAGCGACAGAATCAGCCGAATGCGCAGCTCCTCCAGGTGGTCGCCGAAGGACATGCGGGTGGCTTCCATGTAGCCCGGATCGTCCGGTTCGGCGGACGCGGCGTTGTTATGAGGGTCGTTGGACATTCGGACGGATTCTATCGGACCGGCGCTCCGCGGGATAATCCAGACCGGACGCCTCGGGAGTCGGGTCGTTTCGCGCGACGCCCGTAATTGAGCGCCGTTCAAAAGAAACCTTAGCGCCGGCTTAACCGACCGGATTGGCGCGGCGAGACCTTGACGGGAGAATCCGCGGCGTCGGAAAGGGAAGGCGGTCGGTAACGGAGAAAGCTTCACCCTTTCCCCTGCGGAATGCGGAGCATGACTCCCCCTCGATCCATCCTGATCGTCGAAGACCAGAAAGATCTGGCGGACATGCTCACGCGCAGCCTGGAACGGGAGGGATTTGCGTGTCGGGCCGTCCGAGACGGGCGGGCCGCGCTGGCGGAAGCGGAGCGACAACCCCCGGACATCATTCTTCTTGACCGAATGCTCCCGGTCGTTTCCGGAGACGAGGCAGCGCGTCGGCTGCGGGCCAGTCACCGCACGGCGCGCGTCCCGATCCTCATGCTCACGGCCAAGGGGGAGGATCTGGATCAGATCGTCGGGCTGTCGCTGGGGGCGGACGATTACGTTACGAAGCCCTTTTCGATGCAGGTGCTGGTCGCGCGGATCAACGCGATTCTGCGCCGAGCCGAGGCTGGTCCGGCGTCGTCAGGCGAGGTTTTCACTCAGGGGCCGGTCGTCCTTGACGTCGCCCGTCATGAAGTCACGGTGGAGGGGCTGCCCGTTGTTCTGACCGCGACGGAGTTCCGCCTGATGCGGGCGTTGATGGCGGCGGGCGGACGGGTGCTCAGCCGGGACAATCTGATCGACAAAGCGTTGGGCAGCGGAGTGGTCGTGAATGACCGGACGATCGACGTTCACATTACGGCGCTGCGGAAAAAGCTCGCCGGGGTCGCGGGAGGCGCCGCCGCTCGCTGGGTCCAGACCGTCCGCGGGGTGGGTTACACATACCGACAACCGGAGGAAAAGGCGGTCTAAATCCTTATTCCGAATCATGCGACAACGTTCGTAATCGATGTCGCGCGGGTTCGATTTCTGTAGCGTAAGTGATGGTCAACCTCCTTCATCAGTTCTTCCAAGGTTCGGCAACGATGGTTGCGG
>BOJX01000131.1 GCA_016860685.1 Planctomycetota bacterium | reverse complement strand
CCGCGAAGGAGGCGCTGTTTCAGAGGCGGTCCGCGCCCGCCCGTACGTCGCGCCGCGAGGTCAAGGGTAAGGAAGCGTTCTCCTGAATCTCCCTCGGACTGCGGTGCTCAGCGCCTTGGAGGTTCTGTCGTCGGGACGCGACGTGCGGTCATGCCCGGAGGGAACGGTGGAATCGGTGGCGCGACGGTTCCCCATCCTTTCGAACCTCTGTCGTCCCTCCGGGACTTGCGGATTCTCCGCGACAGCTTCCTTCCCAGCCCTTGCGGGCTGGGCTGTTGTCTGACGCCCCTTCCGGGGCTAACCGCCCGTTGAAGAACTCACGATCGGTCATTGTGATGCCGGTTTTTCTGGGTGAAATTCGCGTCCTGGAGGGAGGCGCCCCCTTTTTCAACGGGCTGTCATGGCGGGCGGTGTTTCTTTCAGGGCGCGCGGGACCGTCCGCGCGGCGCGATCGTTTCATCCCGTCCGGCGTCGGCGGGAGGCGCCTGGGTTCTACGCGGAATGCCGCAGGCGACTCTCGAAGACGCCGCGGCCTCGCGTGAGGTCGGCGTAGGTTTCCATCATGCGCCGGGTGATCGGTCCGACGTCGCCGTCGCCGATCGGGTTTCCGTCGATGCGTGTGACGGGCAGGACTTCCTCAGTCGTGCTGGTGAGGAAAACTTCGTCGGCGGTGAGCAGTTCGCGGACGTTGACCGGGCGCTCGTCCCAGGGGATGTCGAGGTGCGCCGCGCACTCGGTCACGGTCAGCAGAGTGACGCCGTGGAGGATCGACTGATCGCGGCAGGGGAAGAGGAGCCTCCCGCCGCGGACGAGGGCGACGTTCGAGGAGGTTCCCTCGCGGACGTCGCCGCCGTCGGCGACAAAGATGGCGTCGTGGAAGCCGGCGGCCCGCGCCTGCATCCGCGTCAGCACATTGGGCAGGAGGGTCGTCGCCTTGATGTAGCATTTCGCCCAGCGGATCTCGGGAGCGGTCATGATCGACGCCCCGTGCTTGCGCAGCGCCGCGGGGACCGGCGGCAGCGCCCGGAAGGTCATGACGATGGTCGGCTTGATGTCCGCCGGCGGGATGTGCGAGCGCGGGGCCTCGCCGCGCGAAATCTGGATGTACGCCATCGCCTCCTCGAAACCGCAGCGGCGCAGTCCCTCGCGGATGACGGACTCGATCTTCAGCGTGGACAGGTCGAGCGGAATGCTCAGGGCTTCGAGACTGGCGCGGAGCCGATCGAGGTGCGCTTCGAGCTGGAAAGGCCGGCCTGCGTAAGCGGCGATGACTTCGTAGATGCTGTCGCCGTATTGAAAGCCGCGATCGTTGATCGAGACCTTCGCCTGGTCCATCGGGCAGAACACCCCGTTGACGTACGCAACTTCCTGCATGTTCAGACTCCTTTCCGAAAAAAACGCGGCGGACGAGCGCCCGGCTGCGCGACTTCCCGCCGATCCGGCGCTGCGATCCGCATTGTCCCGCCCTGCGGACGCGCCGCAAGGGAAGACTTCGGCGCTTGTCCCGTCGCACCCGCCGCGACGCGGTTCCTACCGCGCGTCGCGCACGCCGCCGGTGGACGCCACCGCGACCAACTCGTTGAACAACCCGCGAGGCGTCCGCAGTCCGGCGGCGGGATCTCGGGCCGTCGCCTGCATCGGACCGAGGCGCGACAAGGACTCGAGCAGATCGATCACGCCGGCGCCGCCGACCTCGCCGTCCGGCGCCTCGCACAACACGCGGATCACGTCCGGCGTCCCGGGGGTTGCAGGGCGTTCCAGCCACCGGCGCGTCGCCGACAGCCGTCCGTCAGCGCTGAGGACGAAGTGCGCCGCGGCGTTCGGGTCGGCCTCCGGCGCCCCGCCGGGGCCGACCGCGACGAACTCGACGGTCGGCCGGATCGATCTGCCGTCAGCGGATGCTTCTGGGAGAACGTTTTCGCGCGTCGCAAGATCGTCGGATGCGTCCGGGATCGCCGCGATGGCGTCGGAACCCGGCGAGACGGCGCGCCCTCCCGAGGCCTGAAGCAGCTCGAGTCCGACGGTCAGGCCCGTCATGGAGAGTACGAGGCAGGCGAGAACCCGAAACGTCCTTGTCCGGTCGATCACGTGCAGACCTCCATCCTGGAGCGCCGTCTCCTCAATTATTGCAGAATTGCAAGCATACTCTTTCTCGGTCGCCGTGCAAGCGCATCATCACTGTTTTCGTCCGTCTCGTCCGAATTGTGTTCGATGAAAGTGAACTCGTTGTTTGTCATTGAGTTCAGCGGCGGCAGGACGGTATCATGGCGCTCCTTCGGAGTGGTCGCTCTGAAGAGGGGCAGGGGGTTGCCGGAAGGGGGAAGAGATGAGCATCCGCGCATTCGGAATCAGATCATCAGTCGGAGGGGTCGGCTTGGCGGTGCTGGGGTTCTCGCTGCCGGTCTCGGGTCAGTTCTCGTCGGATCAGATTTCGCTGATCCGCCGGGTTTCTCTCGAGGATTTCGGCACCTTCAACGGAAACGGGAATGACTGCTGGGGATATGTCTCCCCCTCGGGGCGCGAGTACGCCATCATGGGGCTGTCCGACGGCGCCGCGTTCGTTGAGATCACGAATCCCGCCTCCCCGGTCATCCTCGCGAAGATCCCCCACCCCAACAGTTTGTGGTGCGATGTCAAGGTGTATCAACATTATGCGTACAGCGTGAACGAGACAGGCGGCGGAATCCAGGTGATCGACCTTTCGGGCATCGACGACGGTCATGTCGTCCAAGTCAACTCGGTGTTCCCCAACGAAGCCCACAACGTCGCCCTTAACGCGGACACCGGGTTTCTCTACATTTGCGGTTCTCGAAACCTCAGCGCCGGGCTTCAGGCCCACGACCTTTCCGACCCCGTTAACCCCCGTTACGTCAACGCCTGGCGGGAGACCTACGTTCACGACGCTCAGATCGTCGTCTGGCGGTCCGGACCGCTGGCCGGACGCGAGATCGCCCTGATGTGCGTCGGTCGCCGCGGGCTGGCCATCGCGGACGTGACCGACAAGCTTAATATTCAGACCCTGGCTTGGACCACCTATCCGGGAATCGCCTACTGTCATCAGGGGTGGCTCAGCGAGGACCAGCGGTATTTCTACGTGGACGATGAGTCGGACGAACTGGCCGGCAATACTCCGACCACCCGAACGATGGTCTTTGACGTATCCGACCCCCGCCGCCCGGTGCTCGTGAACACATTCAGCACCGGTTTGCGCTCCAGCGACCACAATCTTTACGTCCACCAGGGGTTGATCTTCGAGGCCAACTACCGCAGCGGACTTCAGCTTTTTGACGCTTCGGACCCGATTCGACCCCGGCGGATCGGGTTCCTCGACACCTACCCCTCCGACGACAACCCCGGATACGACGGCGCCTGGAGCACCTATCCTTTCTTCCCCAGCGGCGTGGTGCTGATCAGCGATATGCAGAGCGGGCTTTTCATTGTTGACGTAACCGCCGCACGGTCCAGCGTCGGGCTGGGTTTCAACTACCCGGCGGGACTTCCCCTGACGGTCCGTCCGGACGGCGGGACGGAGCTTTCCGTGGAGATCACGCCCCGGTTCGCGGACTTGCTTCCGGGGTCAGGCGAACTCGTCGTGGACCGGGGCGGGGGGGGCGAGATCTTCCCGCTAGTGTCTGACGGGGGAGACCGGTTCCGCGGTGCGTTTCCTGCCGCCAACTGCGGGATCCTCTTATCCTACTACCTGCGGGCGCGGACAGAGGACGGAACGATCGTAACGGACCCGCCCGGGGCTCCCGCCTCGGTGCATCGCGCACTGGCGTCCTACGCGACCCGCGAGTTGTTCGCGGATGACTTCTCGTCGGATCGCGGGTGGACAGTGGCGAATGAGAACCTCTCCGACGGGGCGTGGGAGCGCGGCGCGCCCGCGGGCGACGGCAGCACGGGCGACCCGATCCTCGACGCGGACGGCGGCGGCGGCTGCTTCCTGACCGCCAACCGGCTGGGCAACTCGGATGTGGACGGCGGGCCCACCCGCCTGCGATCCCCCCTGCTGGATGTTGCCGGCACGGACGCGCTGGTCCGGTACGCCCGCTGGTTCTACAACGACGATCTGGACGCGGACCGCCTGACCGTCGAGGTATCGAATGATGATGGGGCGAGGTGGGCGGTCGCCGAATCAACTGGTCACGACCCGTCGTGGACCCGCCGGCAGTTCATGCTGTCCCAGTTCGTCGCGCCGACCGACCGGGTGCGCCTGCGGTTCAGCGCGACGGACAACCCGAACAACTCGGTGACCGAGGCGGCGGTGGACGCGGTCGAGGTGCTCGCGCCGGTGTGCGAGGATGTCTGCCGGTCCGTCGTGCGCCTGACCGCGAAATGCTCCTCGCGCGGAACGCTCAGCGCGAAGTTGAAAACCAGTCTGGGACCGGGCGTCCGCCTGCACGTCGCGCGGGACGGCGGTGACGTGCTTTCGGGCACGACCTCAAGCCGCGGCGTGGCGAAGTTCAAGTGGCGCGATCAGACGGGTTCGCACCTTCTGACGGTCGTCGAGTGTCTGGAATCGCAGGCCGAGGCCGATTGCCCGTGACCGGTCTTCGCGTCAACGTCGCAAGGGTCGCCGGAGGGGTTCCAGATCGACCCCTTTCGGCGGTTGAGCGATTCCGCCTTGAATGCCTGAGCGCGGCGGTCATCGGGTTCGGTGGGGGCGAGGGAGGGTGCGGCCGGACGATTCCGGTATGTTGACGGCCGGACGCAACAACGTCAGCATCGACAACCGCGCGCGCACAGGGATGATGAGAACGCTTTCGCCGGTGAAGGTTCTTGCGGTCTTCGGCGTCGAGGTTCGCGTCGGCGAAACGGCGCGGACCTGGCGCGGTTCTCCAGGACGGCGTGCGTTCTTCAAGAGGAGGCGCGGACGGCATTGACTCAGGCTCAGGACAACCTGGCGGCGCGGACCGACAGTCTCGACCGGTCTTCGCCCGACGCGAACGAGCCGTCCGCAGGGCGCATCGATTTTATGCCCGGCGTGCGCAAGGCGCTGGCGGACGCGCCTCTCCAGCGGGCGGTCTCGCTGGCGACGCTCAAGAAGACCGACGTCCGCAACGCCTCCTTCGCGAAACTGAAGCACGCGGAGGACATCCGCACACTCGCCGCCCGGATCAAGCAACACACGCTGGACCACCTCGACCGATATCTTGAACAGTTCGTTGCCAACGTCGAGCGCCTCGGCGGCGTCGTGCATTTCGCGGAAACCGGCGCGGACGCCAACGCCATCATCTGCCGCATCGCCCGCGACAACGGCAGCCGCCTCTGCGTCAAGGCCAAGTCGATGACCACCGAGGAGACGCACCTCAACGCCGCGCTCGAGAAGATCGGCGTGCAGACCGTCGAGACCGATCTCGGCGAATTCATCGTCCAGATCGACCACGACCGCCCCAGCCACATCGTCACGCCGATCATTCACAAGGATCGCTTCACCGTCGCCCGCGCCATGCACCGCGAACTCGGCGTGCCTTACACCGAGGATCCGACGGAACTGACCCAGCACGCCCGCACGCACCTGCGCGACATCTTCCGCCGCGCGGACCTGGGCGTCACCGGCGTCAACTTCGCCATCGCGGACACCGGCACGATCTGCCTCTGCACCAACGAGGGCAACGGCCGGCTTTGCACGACGCGCCCGAAAGTCCACGTCGCCTTGATGGGCATCGAGAAAGTCATCCCGAAGTTCACCGATCTGCCGGTGTTTTTGAAGATGCTCGCCCGCTCGTCCACCGGTCAGCCGCTTACCGTGTACACGTCGCTGATCACCGGTCCGCGCAAACCGCATGACCCGGACGGCCCGGAGCAACTGCACGTCGTCATCCTGGATGCAGGCCGGACGGGCATCCTGGCGCAGGAGGAATACCGCGAGGTGCTTCGCTGCATCCGCTGCGGCGCGTGCCTGAACGGGTGCCCCGTCTACCGCAAGATCGGCGGACACGCGTACCAGAGCACGTATCCCGGCCCGATCGGCAAGCTGGTCACGCCTCTGCTGAAGGGGCTGGAGCCTTATGCCGACCTGCCGCAGGCGTCGAGCCTGTGCGGCGTCTGCCGGGAAGTGTGCCCGGTGCGGATCGACATTCCTGAAATCCTGGTGAAGCTCCGGCGCGACGAGGTGGATCGGAAGATTGTTGGACCGCTGCATCGGCTGGCGTTCCAGTTGGCTGCGTGGACCTTCGCCGCACCGTGGCGCTATCGTCTCGCTCAGCGGATGATGCGCTTCTTCCTCGGGCTGCACGCCGCCGACGGTTACACATCGTCCCTGCCGCTGAAATCGGCGACGCGCGTCCGCGACGTGGCCGTTCCCCCCGGACCTTCGTTCCGAAGCCGGTGGGTGGCGGGATTGAAGGACGACGTGTAAGCCGTCCGACCAAGCCGCGTGCGTGCGCATGTCCTGACGTTGCGAAGCAAGACCAAGGATGGGGGGAGCTTTCAGGAAGACAGCAGGGGCGAAGGCAACCAGGCACGACGGAAGCGTGATTCACGACCCCGAACCTCATTCGTAGACGGGCTCTCACCGCTGTCTCTGACTACAATCGCGGTTTTTAGGTTTACATGGCCTATATTATAAGACCTCACAGAGAGGGGTTACGTTATAACGCTTGTGATCGTGCCGCAGGGGCGGGCATCAGCACCGTGTTCCGCGACGGTTGGGGTAGGATGCCGCTGATATAACGGTTTCAGGAGGCATTCATGCAGCATAAAGGTGTCCTTCGTCCCCCCCTCCGCGCCCCGCGCGGCGCGCGACTTTCGTGCAAGTCGTGGCTCACCGAAGCCCCGATGCGCATGCTCCTTAACAACCTCGACCCCGAAGTCGCCGAGCGCCCCGACGAGCTGATCGTCTACGGCGGATCGGGCAAGGCCGCGCGGACGTGGGAAGATTTCGATCGGATCGTCGCGTGCCTGAAGCGGCTGGAGGCCGATGAGACGCTGCTGGTGCAGTCCGGTCGGGCGGTGGGGGTGCTGAAGACGCACGCGGATGCGCCGCGTGTGCTGATCAGCAACTCGATGCTCGTTCCGAAGTGGGCGACGTGGGAGGAGTTCCGCCGGCTGGAGGCGATGGGTCTGACCATGTTCGGGCAGATGACGGCGGGGTCGTGGATCTACATCGGGACGCAGGGGATCTTGCAGGGGACCTACGAGACGTTCGGGGCGCTGGCGCGGAGGCACTTTTCGGGAAGAGAGGGACAGAGGGACAGAGGGACACAGGGACACAGGGACAGAGGGACAGAGGGGAACGGCGGCTCGCTGCGCGGGAGGCTCGTGGTGACCGGCGGACTCGGGGGGATGGGTGGCGCGCAGCCACTGGCGGCGACGATGAACGAGGGGGTGTGTCTGTGTGCCGAGGTGGATGCGTCGCGCATTGAGAAGCGCATCCGGGATCGCTACCTCGACAAGGCCGCGCGAAACCTCGACGAGGCGCTGGCGTGGGCGCTGGACGCAAGGCGGGCGGGCGCCGCGGTTTCGATCGCCGTGGAGATGAACGCCGCGGACCTGCTCGCGGAACTGATCCGCCGCGACATCACGCCCGACGTGCTGACGGATCAGACCTCCGCGCATGACATGCTGAACGGGTACGTGCCGAATCAGATGACTTACGCCGCCGCGCTCGTGTTGCGACGCGACGATCCCGAGCGCTATATCCGCGAGTCCTACCGCACGATGGCGGGGCACGTCGCGTGCATGTTGGAGCTTCAGCGGCGCGGCGCGATCACGTTCGATTACGGCAATAACATCCGCGGGCACGCGAAGGAGGCGGTGGAAAAGGGGTTCGCCGATCCGCGATCCGTGGACTTCCGTCCGCGCGGCGGTTCACGTTCATCAGGAGCGACGACTCGGAGTCACGGACTCGCGCAGGCTGAAGCGTGCGGTTCGGATTTCGACCCCTTCCGTATTCCCGGTTTTGTGCCGGAGTATATTCGGCCGCTGTTCTGCGAGGGTCAGGGTCCGTTTCGATGGGTGGCGCTGTCGGGTGATCCCGCGGACATCGCGCGGACGGATCGCGCCGTGCTCGAGACGTTTCCGAACAACGAGCACCTCTGTCGCTGGATCCGGCTTGCGGGAGAGCGCGTGGCGTATCAGGGCTTGCCCGCGCGGATCTGCTGGCTGGGGTACGGCGACCGGGCGAAGATGGG
>BOJX01000130.1 GCA_016860685.1 Planctomycetota bacterium | reverse complement strand
AGGCATGTGCGTAACGCGGGCGCAACATGACCCACTTCGGGGTTGAAATGACGCCGCATCCACCGATACAACTCCGGTACACGTTCGGTTGCGGTCCAGGGCTGGACGCTGGCGGACACTCAGCTTGGGAGGCAGGTCGTCCCCTCAGCGGAAGCGGCACAAGTTATTCTGGTTCAAAAGGTTAATCGAAAGGCAAGGCAAAAGATGGCGAGGGAGCTTACGAGAAAAACCCGCGCAGGGATGTTATTGAAACGAGGGGGGATCGTCGCGACGATCGTCGGCGCCCTTTTCCTGGGATCCCCGGTCCGGGCACAGGCACAGGACGAACACGCCGGGCACGACCACGCCCAGCCGGCTAAGGCCCAGCAGGATCCGGCTGAAAAGGCCAAGAAAAAGAAGGAGCGCGAGGAGGCTCGTGCCGCCGGAGACAAGGAACCCAAGACGGACAAGCCGGCGACCGTTACCTCGGGGAAGGACTCCGCCCCCGCAGGTCCGCTTTCGTCGAACGTCAAGGCCGTCGTCGACGCGATGACCTACGACTTCGGCGAGGTCTGGGCCGGACCGCTCCTGAAGCACGCCTTCAAGATCACCAACCAGGGGACCGAACCGCTTGAAATCCGAGGCGTGAAACCCGCGTGCGGCTGCACCGCCGCCGGCGAGTCGCCCAAGGTCATCAAGCCCGGCGAAACCGGCGAGTTCCCTTTCAGCCTCAAGAGCGAGACCCTGAACGGGAAGTTCTCGAAGAGCATCGACATCACGACCAACGAGAAGGACAACAGCAAGATCAAGCTGACCCTCCAGGGCGTCGCCAAGCAGCGCATCGAGCTAAGCACGCCGAGCATCAGCTTCGGCAGCCTCAAGTCCACCGACTCGGTCGAGAAGACGATCACGATCAAGAACAACGATGAGAAACCGCTGGAGCTGAAGCTGACCGGCGTCAACGAGGAGCTGCCTTACAAGACCGAACTGATCGAAAAGGAGCCGGGCAAGCTCTACGAGCTGCGCGTCGTCACCGTGCCGCCGCTGAAGGAGGGCACGCACAACGGCGAAGTCAAGCTCGCCACCAACTTTGAGGACAAGAAGGAAATACTGGTCCGGATCAACGCCGTCATCCCGCCGCGCCTCGCGCTGCGTCCGCCGAGCATCGTCTACAATTCGCGCCTTCCGAAGTACCCGGTCCGCCTCACGAACAACGGCGATGCGCCGGTGAAAGTCACCGAGGCGTCGGTTAATGACGAACGCATCACCGCCAAGGTGACCGAAACCTCCCCCGGGAAGATCTACACCATCGAGGTCGAATTCCCGTCCGAATTCGTGGTGCCCGAGGAGAGCGACATCGCCCTGACGCTCGAGACCGACGACAAGGAGCAGCCCACGCTGACGGTTCCGATCAAGGCGCCGCCGAAGCCGCCGCTCCGCGAGCCGGAAAAGCTCGTCGGCAAGCCCGCGCCGTCGTTCTCGCTGGTCTCCACGGACGGCAAGCCGGTGTCGAACGACACGCTCAAGTCCGGCGAAGGCCCGATCGTGCTCAACTTCTGGGCGGCCGACTGCGGCTTCTGCAAGCTCCAGCTGCCGCGCCTCGAGAAGCTGCACGAGCAGTACTCCGGCAAGAACGTCCGCTGGGTCAACGTCGCCTCAAAGCGCGCCAAGGCGTTCACCGAGGACGAAATCAAGGAGTTCGTCAAAGCGAACAACCTCAACGCCGAGCTGGTCATCGACCTGGAGAACAAGGCCGCGAAGGAATTCAAGGTCCAGAGCTATCCGGCGCTCTTTGTGCTCGGCAAGACCGGCAACGTCGAGAAGTGCGTTCTCGGAAACGCCGGAACGCTCGAAGGCGATCTGAAGAAGACGCTCGATCAGTTGCTGGGGCTGTCGACGACGGCATCGGCGCCGAAGACGGACGCGGACGAGCCCGCGCCTCCGGCCGAGGGTACGAAGCCCGGCGCGGACACTAAGGCGGCCGCCGCCAACGGCGCCAAGCCCGGCGACGCGAAGGCCTCGCCGGAGACGAAGGCGTCTCCGGAGTCGAAGACCAACCCGTAACGGGCGGTCGCGGCTCGCAAGGTCAGGATCGTTAAGAAGCGGGGCGTTCCGGCGGATCATGCTGGACGCCCCTTTTCTTGACGGCCGATAATGAAGAAGGGGGTCAGCGTGAACGACGCTCGGCGCGCTGCATCTGGCGGCGGTCATCGCGTTCCCGGAGGGACTGGCGGCGGTCGTGCAGCTTTTTCCCCCGGGCAAGCCCGAGCGTGATCTTGAGCAGGCCGCGCTCGTTGAAGTATGCCGACGTCGGAATGAGCGTTAGCCCTTTTTGCTGGAGCTTCGCCTCAATACGGTGGAGTTCCGAGCGTTTAAGAAGGAGCTTGCGAGGGCGGGTGGGCTCGTGATTCGTGGGACCGGCCTGCTCATACGGGGGGATGTGAAAAGCGAAAAGCCAGATCGCACCGTCGCGGAAACGGGCAAAGGCCTCGTCGAGCGAGGCCCGACCGGTTCGCAGCGACTTGACCTCGCTGCCCAGGAGGACGATGCCGCACTCGGTTTTTTCGAGGATTTCGAACTTGAAGGCCGCGTTCCGGTTGCGGCAGACCGCCGACGGCGATTCCGGTTTTTTCGACATAACGCGTTAACTCATAAAGGGTTGTGTGCGGTCAAGCGAAATACCGCACGGACGATCTGGTCCGCCGGAGCGAAACCGGCGGACCTAGGAGTGAGCCTCCGCCTGCGGCGCACGTCCGGGGGGGCGGGTATAATAAGGTGAGGATGGTGAGATGACAACGTTCACCGAGGCCTCGAAAGGGATGAGTCGTGCGGAAGAGGCGACGCTGGTCGAGAAGGCTCGACGTGGCGATCGTCGGGCGGCGCGCGTTCTGGTGGATCTGCACAAGGATCGCCTTTATGCGTTCGTTCACCGGGTGATGGGGCATCATCACGACTCCGAGGAAGTGTGTCAGGAGGCGTTTCTCCGGGCCTTTTCAGCGCTGGACACGTTCTCGACGCAATACCGGTTCAGCACGTGGTTGTTTACGATCGCCTACCGGGTGTGCTTGAACACTCTCCGTCGCCGCAAGACGGTGACGACGGAACTGGAGTTCAACGCGCTGGGTAGCATGGACGACGGACCGGAGGAGCAGTTGGCCGAGTCCGAAGCCGCTCGTGAGGCCCGTCACGCGGTCTGGGAGGCGGTCGACGGATTGACGACGCCGCAGAAGGCAGCGGTGTTGCTTTTCTACCGGCAGGATCAGAATTGTCAGGAAATCTCGGAAATCATGCAGGTTCCGGTGGCGACGGTGAAAAGCCACCTGCACCGCGCCCGAGCACGGTTGAAGGATCTGCTGGCAGAGAAATTCGGACAGGACGCGGCCGCTTCAGGCCGGATGCGGATCGCCGCGGGGTGATCCCGGATGCGTGCGGGCGACGTCTCGCGGGCGCGTTCGGCGGATCGGCGCGGCGCCGCGGTCGGCAGGGCGGCGTGAAGGGTCGAAACGCGGGGTGTGAGTCGGGAATGAACTGCGAGCAAGCTCAGCACCTTTTTGACGCCCATCTGGACGGCGATCTGCCGCCCGGTCTGGCGACCGAACTGGCGGCGCACCGCATCGAGTGCGAGGATTGCCGCCGGCAGCTTGCGCTTCTTGAGGTGGTCGAGCACGTCCTTGTTTCGGAAATTGATGAGCCTGAACCGCTTTGCGACGACTTCACGGATCGTCTGATGGCGTGTCTGCCGGCTGCTCCGCGATCCTGGCGGCGCCGGACGCTGGTGCTGGCGGGGGGGCTTGCCGCGGCGGCGGCGCTTACGTTCCTCGTTTACGGTCCGTGGGGGGGCGGTAACGCGCATCGGGTCGCCGGCGTCGTCGAGCCCGGCGAACCTGTTCCGGATGATCTCGATCCCGCCCCGGTTGAAACCGAGGATCCGGTGATTGCGTGGCAGAAGACGCTCGACGATATTTACGCGGAGTGGCAGAGAACCCGCTGGGGCACGAGTCCGCTTCGTGAGGGGATCGAGGACACGGCCCGCGAATTGTTCAACGAGTTTTCCCCCGCGCCTGACGCGCCGGTCAAGGCTCCGGATTCCCCAACCGACGGAACCCGCTGACGGACAGCGTCGCAGGATCGGATCGAGGCAGACCGGATCCGGCGTTTCCGTCTCTCATGCGTTTCTGTATCCGGTCCGGCATCGTGACGCCCGACGAAGGTCCGGTCACGCCTCGGGAATGCGGTCGAGGCTCCCGTCGAATCATCGGTTACAATGCCTGTCGTGACCGCGGTTTGCGCAAACATCCTGATGCATCTTTCCCTTTGCATGGATCCCGCGGGGCCGCGCGGGTTTGCGTCACCTGCTCCGATGCAATCCGGGCCGACTTCTGATGCGACGCTGTCCGGGTGGGTTCCCGCGACGGCGGAGTTCTTCATCGAGACGTCCCGGCTTTCATCGCTGGACACGGCGCTTCGCCGCACGCGCGTGATGAACGCGATCTCCTTGTTCGCGGGGCGCAGCGCCCAGGTGGCGCCCGGTGCGGACCTGTCCCGAAGCGTGGGGGCGCTGCTGGGGGTGACGGATGCGAAACTTCTGGAGCGGATCCTGTCGTGCCCGGCGATCTGGGCGGCGCCGTCGTGGCGCGAGCTCGACGGGGCCGTGATCCTCGTGCGGATTCCGGGCGACGAACTCCTGACCGCGTGGTTTCCACCGTCGCGGCGCACGAAAGTGACGCGGGAAGAGCGGACCCTCGTCTTCGACAGCGGCCGCTTCCGCGTCGCGACCCGTGAGAATCTGGTCGCCGTCGTCCGCAACAGCGCCCCTCAGGCCTTGTTTGACGGCATCGTGACGCAATTGCGCAACCGCAGGGAGGCGGGGTGGTCCGCGGACCCGGTGTTCCGGCGTCTTGCCGGTTCGCTTAAGACGCCGACCCTGCTGCGCGTGGGGCTTCGCCGGGCTGCGGTCCAGCCGATCGGCGCGATCGAACCGATGCGGGTGGAGTTCGGCTTCGAGATGGCGGTGGTTTCGGTGCATGAGTCGGGCGCCGCGCTGGAGATCGATCTGCGGGCGAAGATGCCCGATCCTCAGTCGCACGCGCCGTCTTCGCGTGCGGCGCACGACCTGATCCGACGTCTTCCGGCGACGACCCTGGCGGCGTGGGCGATGACGTCGGACTGGCGCGAGAATGTTCAGGGACTGCTTGAACTGGTGGACGCGAATCCGTCCAGCGTCGTGATGCAGCAGATCGAAAGCGCGCTGCCGCTGCGGGCCGCGCTGACGGAGGTGATCTCGCAGACGCGGCCTCCGGTAGTTCTGGTGTGGGGGCGCCCTGAGGCGGAGCAGCCCTCCTTTCCGCAGTTCGCCGCGTTCCTTGAATGCGATGACGCCACGTCCGTCGCGGCTTCGCTCTCGACGATCCTGCAGGCACATGCGAGAGAGGACGCCCCGGACGCGGATACGGACGACACCGCGGCAGGCGTCACGTCGCTTCGGACGGAAGTTTCCACGACCGATCATTTCGGCGTCCCCGTGACCGGCGTGCGCTGGCGGATCGCGTTCGATGACGGAGCGGGCGATCCGGAAGGGGATCCGATTCAACTCGCCCCCTGTTTCGCCCCGCTCGACCGCTGGCTGGTCATCGCGCTGTCGTCCGAGCATCTTCGCGCCCTGGTCGAGGCCTATCACGATCTGCGCCCCGCGCTAGGCGCGGCGCCGCCGATGAACGCCGGCGCCGGGCGGCCCGTCCGATCGACCTCGCTCGCCGTTGCGCAACCGGCGCTGGCGGGCGCCGTTCTGGCGAGGTGGATCAGCGAGTATCAAGCCGGACGCGCCTCCCCTTTCGACCCCAGTGCGTGGATCGGCAGCCACACCCGCGCCCGCCTCGCGCGGATCGGCGTCAGCGTCGCGTCGGAGCAGTTCCCGGGACAGGCGAAAGTCGTCGAAGTCGAGTCGGGCGGTCCGGCGGCCTCGCGCCTGCTGGAGGGCGACTCCGTCCTCGCGGTGGACGGACAGGTGCTCAGTCTCGACCAACCGGTCGACGACCTGCGTCGCAAGCTGCTTCATTCGCGGCGCGCCGTCGGACCGATTCTCCGCGTCCTGCGCGACGGCGTGATCACGGACGTGGAGCTTGCCATCACGCCGTCGCAGGCCGCCACCGGGCTGGATCGCGCGATTCCCGCGATGCGCAACATGATTCAGGTCGGTGCGGGGGTCGAGTTCGCCTTGTTTTCGACGTGGACCGCTCCGCCAGACGAGTTCGCCGCCCGCCTCGTGCTGCATTTTTCGCCCCCCGCCGAGTGACCCGTGTGTGCTCGCATCAAGCCAGCGGATATGCTTTCCCGAACGAGTCCGTTTACGTGAGAGGATGCCGACCATGAGTACGACTCTGCTGACCGCAACCGCCCCGCCGAACGTGTACCGCGACCGTCGCCGCCGCCTCGGAGCGTCGCTGCGCAGACCGATGACGATCTTCGCCGGATCGGCGGCGCCACGCAACTACCCGGCCAACACCTACGTCTTCCGAGCCGCCAGCACCTACCTTTACTTCGGGGGTCCGCCGATCGAGGGCGCGGCGATGCTGATCGAGCCGGGCAACGACGGTGCGAGCGGTTGCGTGCTCTTCCGGGAACCGGCGGGTCCGGACGACGAGGTCTGGCTGGGCCCGACGCCGACGGACGCGGACCTCGCCGGGTATTCAGGGTTGCCCGTCTCCGCGGTCCGCGATCTGAACAAGCTCATGACGTCCGTGTCCGGGCGAGGGGTGGTGATCGCGCCGGTGGTATGCCCCCGCGCCCGTGAAACCGCGCGACGTTGCGGCATCGCGGATGCGGCGTCGGACGACCTCCTGCCGATCATCCTTCTGCGCCTGCGCAAGGACGAACATGAACTTGCCGCGATGCGCCGCGCCGCGAAAGTCACGGTCGAGGCTCACGCCGCCGCCGCGCGGGCGATCCGCCCCGGACGGATCGAAGCTGACGTCGCCGCCGCATTTCACGCCGTCCTCGCCGCCCACCAGCATCAGCCTTCGTTCAACCCGATCATCAGCGTCCGCGGCGAGGTTCTGCATTGCAGCGGCTATCCGAACCGCCTCGACGACGGCGCGCTGCTGCTGATCGACGCCGGGTCGGAGGAGCCGGGGGGTTACGCCTGTGACGTGACGCGTGTGTACCCCGTGTCGGGGCGGTTCACGCCGGAGCAGCGCGCGGTCTACGACACCGTCCACCGCGCGATGAGCGCCGGCGTCGCCGCCTGCACCGTCGGCACGCGCTACCGCGACGTTCATTTCCTGACCGCGAAAGTTCTTTGCGAAGGCCTCGTCGCGGCGGGACTTCTGAAGGGCGATCCGGCTGCGCTGGCCGACCGTCGCGCGCACACCCTTTTCTTCACGCACGGCGTCGGCCACCTGATCGGGCTGGATGTGCATGACATGGAGGATTTCGGCGATCTGGCGGGTTATGCCCCCGGCCGGCAGCGTCCGACGGAGTTCGGCTCGAAGTTTCTCCGCCTCGACCGCGACCTTGAACCCGGCATGTGCGTGACGATCGAACCCGGGGTTTATCTGAGCCCGGCGATCTGGAAGCGGTCGGATCTGGTTGCGCCGTTCCGCGACGTGGTGAATCTGCCGCAGGTGGAAGCGCTGCTGGCGCGTCGTTTCGGCGGCATCCGTCTCGAGCAGACCGTGCATGTCCGCACGAAAGAGGCGGGCGGTCCGGAGGCGCTCAGTGACGCGCTGCCGGTCGCCGCGGATGAGGCGCTGGCGACGATGCGCGGCGGCTGACGCGGATGAAACCGGCGGGCGACTGCCCGCGCGTCGGTGCTCGACGGTCCTACGCCGGCGGGGGCGCCTCCGTCCGAATCAGGGCGAGCAACTCCGTCGCGTTGGTGACGTGAAGTACTTTCGTGCGCAGCTCCGGATCCTTCAAGGTCCGGGCGATGTCCGCCAGCAGGTTGACCTGCACGCCGCGATCATCCTCCGGAGTGAGGATCAGCACGATGATCCGCGCCGGCTCGCCGTCGTAGGCGTCAAAATCCACGCCGCCGAAGGACAACCCGAGTCCCACCATCGGCGCGGCAAGCCCCGGAATCCGCGCGTGCGGAATCGCCAGCCCCTGCTCCAGCCCGGTGGACATCGTCTGCTCCCGGTTCCAGACCGCGTCTTCGAGGAGCGGCGCGTCGCGCCCCGTCGCCGGAGCGATTGCCCGGCAAAGCTCGGAGATGACTTCGCGCCG
>BOJX01000129.1 GCA_016860685.1 Planctomycetota bacterium | reverse complement strand
GAGCGTCATCACTACTGTAACGTACGTCACAAAGGTCAACGTATTGCACCGTCTCAAGGAACAACCTCCCAGTAAGAATCGCCCGATGTTTCCGGTCAGAAGCGAGGGGGCAGCGTAGCCGGATTGCGGTTCGGGCGAAACCGAACGCCTCGTCGAAAACCGTGGTGCGCCCGTTCCTGCGACCATGAAGCCGGGGTTGCCGTCCTCGGACGGCCTTCACTCCGACAAACGTCGCAGGTTCGGTACGTTGACCCTGGTTTCGCGAGCCTCATATACTCCCGCTCGGCATGAGCGAAATCTCGCGTCACGCGACGTCGCCTGATCCTTACTCCCCTTCTGCGCCAGTTCTGCCGGAGCGAACCGGCGCCGGCCGCCGCGACGGCGGGGAGCAGGGGCCTCTCGGGCTTATTGCCGGGGCGGGGCGGTTTCCTTTTCTGGTGGCGGAGGGGGCGCGGCGGTGCGGCGTTCCGGTGAGCCTGATCGCGCTTCGAGGGCTGGCGGACCCGGCGCTGGCGCAACTGGCGGACGAGGTTTGCTGGTCGGGGCTGGCGCGACTCGGCGGGTGGATCCGCCGGCTGAAGCGGCGCGGGGTGACGCGGGTCGTTCTGGCTGGGTATGTGCGCAAGTCCGCGATGTACGGACGGTTCCGGCTCCTGCATCATCTTCCGGACTGGACGTCGATCCGGTTGTGGTTCTTCTCGTTGCGTGACAAACGCAATGATACGATCCTCTCGAAAGTCGCGGACGAGTTCGCCCGTCACGGTATTACGATGGAAGACTGCATCAAATACACACCGGAACACCTGGCGCCGGAGGGCGTCCTGACCCGTCGGGCTCCGGACGCCGCGCATCTGGCGGACCTGCGCTTCGGCTGGCCGCTGGCGAAGGAACTCGGGCGCCTCGACATCGGGCAGTGCGTCGCGGTGAAGGAGACCGAGGTGATCGCCGTGGAGGCGATCGAGGGGACCGACCGAATGATCGAGCGCGCCGGCGCGTTGTGTCCGCGCGGCGGCTGGACGCTCATCAAGACCGCGAAACCGAATCAGGATCTCCGCTTCGACGTCCCCACCGTCGGACCGGACACGATCGCCCGCCTTGTCGAGCACCGCGCCGCGATGCTCGTGGTCGAGGCCGGCAGGACGCTCATGATCGACCGGGCGGCGATGATCGAGGCCGCGGACCGCGCCGGGCTGATTCTGATCGGCGTCGGCGCGGAAGGCCCGCGGTAGCTCGCCCTGCAAGCGCGGCGCGATCTTCCTGACTTGCCGCCCGTCACCCTCGGGACAATTCCGCCAGGTGTTGCGCGGCGACGTAGCCGGTGGACCACGCCCACTGAAAATTGAATCCGCCGATCCGCCCGTCCACGTCGAGGATTTCTCCGACCAGCGACAACCCCGGGCAGCGGCGGGAGGCGAGCGTGCCCGGGTCGATCTCGTTGAGGGCGACGCCGCCGGCGGTGACTTCCGCGTAATTGTAGCCACGGCTGCCGCGGACCGGCAGCGGCCAGTCCAGGATCGCGGCGAGGAGTCGGCGCCGGGCGGTGCGATCGAAGTTGGCGAGCGTGACGCGGGCGGGAATGCCGAGCACATTCACGACCGCATCGGCGACGCGCGCGGGCACGAAGTTGGCAAGCGCGGTGGCGACGGCGATGCGCGGCTGGCGGGCGGCAAGGTCCAGAAAAGCGTGCTCTGCGGCGGCGAGATCCCTTCCCGGAAGCAGGTTGATCGTTACCGCGACCGGGCGCTGATCAAGCACGGCGCGATGCCAGCACCGGGAAGCGTCGAGCACGGCGGGACCGCTGACGCCGAAGTGCGTCCACAACAGGGGGCCGACGATGCGAACCGGCCGGTCCTTTGCAACGCGAACCTTGATCTCGACCTCCTGGGCGATGCCGGGAAGAGGGATGTGAAAGTCTCCGTCCAGAAGGAGCGGGACCAGTGCGGGCGTGGTCGGCACGATCGTGTGTCCGAGGCGGCGGGCGAGTTCGTATCCGAATCCGTCGCTGCCGGTCTTCGGCAGGGATTGCCCTCCGGTCGCGAGGACGACGCGACGCGCAATCCACGTGCCGTCGTCGCGCGGCGCCGCGGGGTCCGCGAAGGTCGGAGGGTTTGCGAGCGGAGGCGGACCCGCGGGTTGCGTGGCGATGAGGAAACCGTCAGCCCGAGGCTCGACACGGACGACGCGGCGACGCTCAAGGATGCGCACGCTGAGGCGGCGCGTCTCATCGAGCAACGCTTTCACCACGGTGTGCGCATCGTTCGAGTCGGGGAAAAGCTTGCCCCAGTCTTCTTCATGCAGGCCTACCCCCAGTTCACGGAAGAACTCAACGGTGCGCCGTTCATCAAAGGCCGCGAGGACGTTCTTAACGACGTTGGGGCTGCCGCCGTTGAAGTCGCGCGGGGTGACGCGGACGTTGGTGACGTTGCAGCGTCCCCCACCGGAGACGAGGATCTTCGCGCCAAGTTTCGGGGCGGCGTCGAAGATGACGATGCGCAGGTCGGGAGCGCGGCGCGCGATGAAGATGGCGGTCGCCAGTCCCGCCGCCCCGCCGCCGACGATGACGACATCCGCCCGCCCAGTTGACGCCGTTGTGGTCACAGGTGAATCATAAGGATCGCCTGACCGGCGGCGACGGGCGTCTTGCCGATCCGACGGGTTTTGCGAGGGGCGTAACGAACATGCTGGATTCCGGAACACGAGGCGTCGGACTTTCCGCGGTATTGTTTCTCACCCCCCTGACCGGGGTACAAGGACAGACTCCCGGATCGTCGGCGGCGTCATCCGCGCCGGCGCCGGATCCTGATGTGGTGACGATGCTTGAGCGGATCCGCGAAAAACACGACGTTCCCGGGATGATCGGCGCGGTCCTCGTGGGGGACCGCGTCACGCGGATCGGCGCCGCCGGCGTGCGCAAAGCCGGTGCGGCGGAGAAGATCACGATCCACGACCGGATGCACCTGGGTTCGTGCACGAAGGCGATGACGGCGACGCTGATCGGCGTTCTCGTGGAGGAGGGGAAGCTTTCGTGGACGACGACGATCGGCGAGACGTTTCCTGACTTGAAGGAGCGGATGCACGCGGATTACCGCAACGTCACGCTGGAGCAATTGCTGGCGCATCGAGGGGGGGTGCCGACGGATCTGGACGCGGACGGGTTGTGGGGGCGGCTCTGGCGGCACACGGGAACACCGACCGAGCAGCGTCGGACGCTTCTGGAAGGCGTGGTTTGCAAAGCGCCCGCGGTCGCGCCGGGGAAGGAATACCAGTACTCAAACGGCGGGTACGCCATCGCGGGGCACATCGCCGAGCACGTCGTCGGAAAGTCCTGGGAGACGCTGATGCAGGAGCGGCTTTTTACTCCGCTGGGAATCACGACCGCGGGATTCGGGGCGCCCGGCGACGCCGGAAAGATCGACGCGCCGTGGGGACACCGGGGTCGGAAAGGGGCGCTGACGCCGATGCCGCCGGGTCGCGGATCGGACAACCCTCCGGCGATCGGTCCGGCGGGGACGGTGCATATGAGCGTCGGGGACTGGGCCAAATTCGTGGCGGTGCATACGTCGGGATCGAAACGACCGCACCCGCTGCTGAAGCTCTCGACAGTGGAGACGCTGAGAACACCTCCGCCCGGCGCGGATTATGCGCTCGGCTGGATCGTCGCGTCGCGGGACTGGGGCGGGCGCGTCCTGACGCATGCGGGCAGCAACACGATGTGGTACTGCGTGACGTGGGCGTCCCCCGAGAAGGACTTCGCCGTTCTGGTGGCATGTAACGCGGCGCATGATGCAGCGCCGAAGGCTTGCGACGAGGCGGCGTGGGGGCTGATCCAGTTGGCCCGGTCCGGAAACGGGCCGTCCCCCTGAGGTCGAGATCGGTTCCGTCCGGATCGCGCCCCCGGGCCGTGCGCCGGGGAGACGTCCGACGCCGCGGATATCGTTATCGGAAGCCGATCGTCGTGGCGGTGCGGGAGCGGGCGGACTCCGCGCGGGTCGCTTAGATTCTGATTGCACCACGTCTTCGCGGGCGACGATTCAGGGGTATGTCCGAACCGCGCGTGTTTCATCGGCAGGTAGTCTGGCTGGCGATCACCGCCTTTGTCGGGGTGTTGTTCTGGCGCCTGCCGCGCGTCGCGAACCGCGACCTGGTGGTTTACGAGACGTACAACGCGCTGGTTGAGGTGGATGCGCTGGTGCGGCGTGAATTTGTACAGCCGGTTGAAGATGACCGGCTGGTCGAGGGCGCGATCCACGGATTGCTGAGGCGGCTGGACCCGTATTCATCGTACATCCCGGCGACGGCGGGCGACCGGTTGGCGCGACAGACGACGGGGGAATACGTGGGGATCGGGGTGGAGATCGCGCCGGGGGCAAGAGGGTGGACGATCATCGCGCCGATCCGGGGGGGGCCGGCGGAGCAGGCCGGCGTGCGAGCAGATGACGCACTTTCGGCGGTGGACGGCGTGGAGACGGAGCGTCTGTCGATGCAGTCGCTGGAGGATCTGCTCAGCGGCAAGCCCGGTTCCGCCGTCCGTCTGACGGTTCAGGGGGTGGACGACCCGGAACCGCGCGAGGTCGTTGTCACACGATCACGCATTCATGTGGTGAGCGTGCAGGTTGCGGACGACGCGCTGTCCGGGGCGGACCTTCAGGCCGTGCAGGCGGCCGCCGGGATCGGGTATCTCCGGCTCGTTCACTTTCATTCCGGGACGGGGCGCGAGTTGGATGCGGCGCTTCAGAGGCTCGACGAGAAGGCGACGCGCGGATTGATTCTTGACCTGCGGTCGAATCCCGGGGGTTTGATGGAGCAGGCGCTGGAGGTACTGGATCGGTTTGTTGGGTCGGGGTTGCTGCTGTCGACGGTGAACCGGCGCGGGGTGGTCGAGCGTTTTGAGGCGTCGGGCGGGGCACGTTGGGCGGCGCTGCCGCTGATGGTGCTGATCGACCGGCACAGCGCCAGCGCCTCGGAGATCGTCGCGGGGGTGTTGCAGTCGCGGGGGCGGGCGAAAGTGATCGGCGAGCGGTCGTTTGGAAAGGGGAGCGTGCAGCACGTCATTCCGTTACGGGAAGGACAAGGGGCCGTGAAGCTGACCGTCGCGTATTACCGCCTGCCCAGCGGGCGCATTCTTCATCGGACGCGGGCGAACGAGAAGTCAGACGCCTGGGGCGTCATTCCCGATGAAACCGTCGGCGTCGCGGGGCGCAGCGGCGCGCGGTCTGACGAGGCGGATCCGGTGCTGGTCCGGGCGATCGAAATGCTCAGCGGCTCGGACGGACCGCCGATGTCCCGCGCGGACACCGGCAGGAGTCTGGGGCGCTGACGACGGCTCGCACGCGGCGCGTTCGATGTCGCGTCACCTTTACCGCGTCTGCGCATATAATCCCTTCGGCTGAGCTTCGCTTGCGCGGCGTTGAATCCGCCGTCGGACATTGCTTTATTCGGGCGCGGGGTCCGAAACCGCGCGTTACGGAGGACGTCGAATGAAGTGGGGAAACTTCGCGATCAAGTCCGCTCTGGCCGTTCTGATTCTCGGCGTCGGTTCTTATGAACTCGGCTACCTGCGCCTGGCGCGCTTGAACGCCCGGCTGGACGAACTGGAGTCGGAGAAGCAGCGGCTGGAGGACTTCGTCGGGCGTCTTCGATCCAGCCGGCGCGTCGGGCAACTCGATGTGGTCAAGCAATACCGGGACATGCTGGGGCGGACGGTTTCGGTCCTGCTGTGGCAGGAGATTGCGGAGGACGGAACCCTCGCCCGCCCTTATGCGCTGGAGGTGATCGGGAACCAGGTGTACGTCGAGGGCAAGGTGATCAAGTTCGATCACGCGCGTCTTGAGGAATCTTCCGGGCGCGAGGGGGAGAGCCTGGTGCTTTTCCACCGTATCTTCGCGGATCAGCAGCCGCCGATGACGGGCGTCGAGCTGGATCGGCAGATGCCACCGCAGGGCGTGACGACGACGCTCAATGCGGAGGAAGCGAAGCTGTGGGAGCGGTTCTGGGAGTTGACGACGAACCCTGAGCTGGCGAAGGAGCACGGCGTTCGCGTCGCGCAATGTGAGGCTCCGTCGGTGCGCGTCGCGCCGGGACAGGTCTGGGAAGTGTCGCTGGACGCCGCAGGCGGGCTGAACCTGCGCTATCTGGGGGCCCGACCGGCCGAGGCGCCGGGAAAGGCCGCACCGTGACCGCGCCGGACGGCACCGCTATGCCGGGGGTGGTGATCGGCGTGGACGTCGGGGGAACGACGGTGCGGGTGGCGAGGGTGGACGACGTTGGGCGGATTACGGCGCGTCGGGCGTTTCCGTCGCACGCGGAGGAAGCGTCCCTTCCGGCGGATGAGGCGTTCGAGCAGTTCATATTCCGGCTCGTTGGCGCGATCCGGGAGTTGCTGGGCGGCAGCGCGGACGCGCCGGGGAGTTGCGTTGTGGGGATCGCCGTCCCGGGTCCGGTGGATACGACGACGGAAACAGTGCGGCGATGTACGAACCTTTCCTTTTTGAACGGGCGAACGCTGGGCGGGGTGATCGCGGCGCGGACCGGGATTGAGGTTGTGTTGATGACGGACATCGCCGCCGCGGCGCGGGCGGAACAGGCTGCGATCGGGGCGGAGTCCGGAAGATTCGGGCATCTGCGGTTCGGGACGGGGATCGGGTACGTCGAATTTGACGGCCTGATTCCGGTCGAACTGCTCCGCGACGGGGATGCGCACCTTGACGTCTTGCGCGCCGGGAGCGCGTTCGCACAAGTGTGTGTGTGCGGGCTGAGCGGGTGTCTCGAAGCGTACCTCCCGTCGTCTTGGCATGATGAGGAACGACGGAACTGGACGGCTGAGGCGGCTGCCGCATTCGAGACGGTCGTGCTCCGCCTGCGCCGGCGACTTGGCGGGGAGGGCGTTCTGGTGATCGGCGGTGGACGGTCGACGGCGGATCGACATCTTGCGCAAAGGATTGACGGCTTGGCGGCGGAAGGGGAGATGCCGGGGCAATCGCGGGTTCGGCGAGCGGTCTGCGGCGACGATGCGGGGGTTCTCGGCGCGGCGAGCGTTGCACGCGGCATGCTTGAGCGACGCCGCGCGCGATTGTAAGCGCCTCAGCGGCTGAGCAGGGTCCAGAGCACCACGCCCGTTGCGGCGAGGAACGTCGCCACCGCCACCCAGCCCGCGATCACCTTGATTGTGACAGGCACCCTCCGGAACGGCAGGTCAAGAAGCTCCAGCAAAGCGGCAATGCCCCGTCCAGCGCTTCTGAGGAGCGCACGAGCCGCGCGTGCGGGTGCTGCGAGCGGCGGCGCTTTCACGGCGGGTTTGGCATCGGCTTCGATGGCGGAGTTACCGGCATTTTCTGATGGGGTGTCCGGCGTCGCTGCCACGGAGTCGGTGACTGCGACGAGGTCGCCGTCGTGCGAGGGCGGCGACTCGGGTTTTGACGGGGCCGGCGTCTTGGGCTTGGAGGGGGACGGAGGAGTCTTCCGGTTTGATGCTCCTCCTCGCGGCGGAGGCGCGCCGAACGGATCAAGCACTTCGCCGGTCTTGCTCACCGTCAGATCGTCATCATCGAAGGTCGCGGGAGGAGGCGGCGGCGGAGCCGGGGGGGATTCCTGCTCCGCGGGAGGCGCCGTCGAAGGCGAGGCGAGGGCTTCGAGGATCTGCGTGTCGCCCGAGGCGCTTTCGACATCGCCGACCTCGGTAGTCGCGCTGACCACCAGCTTGTCGAGTTCCGCAAGCCCGGCGTCGAGTTCGGCGACCGCGGACGCCGACGCCGCCGGAAGCGGCGCGAGATCCTCCACTGATCGGGCGAGCGATTCCGCAGGTCCGAGTTCCCCCGCGAGCTCCTGGGCAAGATCCGACGCCGACGCCAGCAGGGCGTCGATGTCCTTCAGGGACGGCGCCGCATCCGGATTCTCCGGGGAAGATGGCGAAGACGGGTCGGGTTCCGGTAGTTCAGGCATGACGGGTCAGTTGTTGAGTTCGGCGAACGAACCGGCGCTGGTTGCGCACCGATTGCGCGACCTTGACGTCGCCAGCGAACGTCCGTCGAACGTTTATCGGCCTTTGTGAGACGGGTGGATTAGCCCTCGTCCGAGATGAGGGCGTCACGTCGCGGGCATCGCCGCAAGGTGCGTCAGCGCGGGCTGAAGAAGCCCTGCGACGGGTTTCGTCACATTGCCGCTCGCTGCCGCCCCGGGACACGAAGCGTTAAAGCACTCAGGAAAGCAGGTTGAACACGGCCCAGAGCAGGGCGCCGATGACGTACATCGCCACGACGATCGTGATCCAGAGCGGAAGCGCCGCCGTCG
>BOJX01000128.1 GCA_016860685.1 Planctomycetota bacterium | reverse complement strand
TTTACGTTCAGCCGCGATCAGTTCACGGTGCTGGGAACCACCGACGGGGTTCCGCTGGACACGATCGAGGACGCGCGGTTCCTCGCGTCGAAGAGGGCGGATACGGCGCTGGTCGAACGCTTACGGCACGTGCTGCTGGAGATGGACCGGCGGCGGCGCGAGGCGTGCCTGTCGCTGGGGTTCCGGCGCTTTACGCCGCCGAGCGGGAGCGCGCCTTCGGGTCCGTCCGCGTCGTCTTCGGCTTCCGCCTGAATCCTGTGCCGCCGGCGCGATGTTGAACGCGGTCCGGTGCGACGATCCGCGCCGTTCCGTTTCGATGCAAACACCTGCCTGGTATTACCGACGACTACGCTCGATGTCGCCCGCGGAGATCGGCTGGCGCCTCCGGTCGCGCGTGCGAGACGCCGTGGATGCGCGGCGGTGGGCGCGGCGGGTGGAGGAGACGAAAGCGGACCGGGTGCTGCCCGCGGAACTTCCCCAGCCGATTGGGAACCCGGTTGTACTGGGCGATGTGCTTCGCCTCACCCGTGAGTCGCTGGTTCCCGGGGAACGGGACGAGATTCTGCGCCGCGCGGACGCGGCGATGCGGCATCGGTTCACGTTGTTTGACCTCCACGAGGTTCATCTCGGCGACATCATCCGCTGGAATTATGAGCCTTCGGCGGGGATCGAGACGCCGATGTGCTTTTCCTCCCGAATTGATTACCGCGACACGCGCGTCACCGGCGACTGCAAGCTGGTCTGGGAACCGAACCGGCATCAACACCTGGTCGTGCTCGGACAGGCGTACCACCTGACGGGGGAGACGGCTTATGCGGCGGAGGTGATCGCCCAGTTGGAATCCTGGATCGAGCAGTGCCCCTTCGGGTTCGGGATGAACTGGCGCAGTCCGCTGGAGCTGGCGATCCGCCTGATCAACTGGGCGTGGACGCTGGGCTTGATCGCCGGCAGCGGGCTTCCGAGCGGAGTGGTGGCGCGGCGGATCGCGGAATGCGTCTACCGGCACATCTGGGACATCCGGCGGAAATACTCGCGGTTCTCGTCGGCGAACAATCATCTGATCGGAGAGGCTGCGGGCGTCTTTGTGGGAACCTCATTTTTTAATTACCTGCCTGGGGCGTCGCAGGCCCGGCGGGAGGCACAGCGGATTCTGATCGAGCAGATGCAGGCTCAGACGCACGCCGACGGCGGCAACCGGGAGCAGGCCTTCAGTTATCACCTTTTCGTGCTCGAGTTTTTTCTGATCTGTGAAGTGGTCGCGCGTCGGATCGGCGAGCCTTTCCCGGAGGCCTTCCGCGCCGACCTGCGCAAGATGAGCGAGTTCGCGGCCGCGTGGATGGAGGCGGGGGATCCCCCGATGTACGGAGACGCCGACGACGGTCTGGTGCTTGGCGTCGGGACGGCGGGGCAGCTCGGTGCGTCGGTGCTGACCGGGGTTGAGGCGGCAAACGTCGGGTTTCAGTGGAACAACGCGCAAGATCGGCGCGGCGCACACGCGGCGTGGGTGTGCGGCGTTTCCGGGTTCGGCTGGGCGGCGAGGGCGAACCCTGTTGATGCCGGCGAGTCGTTGCAGTCCCGAGCGTTTCCCGAGACCGGGTTGTTTCTGCTTCAGGGAAGGCTCTCCGGAGGCGAGGCGGTGAGCGCCGCGCTGGACGCGGGCCCTCTCGGATTCGGGAGTATTGCAGCCCACGGTCATGCGGATGCCCTGGCGATGACGCTGCGTGTTGGCGGATGCACATTCATTTGTGAATGTGGAACTTATGACTACTTCACGTGGCCTGAGGCAAGGGAATTCTTCCGGTCGACCGCCGCCCACAACACGGTGGAGATCGACGGGGGGAGTTCTTCGGAGCCTCTCGGACCGTTTTTGTGGGGCAGACGGGCGAAAACCCGGTGCCTGAAGTGGGAGCCGAACCCGGACGGAGGCGCCGTTTCAGCCGAGCATGACGGCTACCGAAACCTGAGAGGCGGGGTGATCCACCGGAGGGAGATGGTCCTCTCGTTAACAAGGCGTGAACTGCTTGTAAGAGATGAGGTTATGTGCAGTTTTGACCACGAGGTCCGGCAGTTCTGGCACATCGGGAGGGATTGTCAAATTCGCGCCGTCGGGGATAATACCTACCGACTTACGGGGAGAGAAAGGGTCATTCTGGTTCGTCTTGATCCCGGACTGGAAGTTAGCCTGCATCGCGGAAAAACCGATCCGATGATGGGGTGGTTCAGTGCGGGATATCATCAGCGCGAGCCGATCTCCAGTCTGGTCGGGACGGCGAGAGTTTCGGGCCCTGTCGCGTTCATGACGCGGTTCGAGTTCTGCGCGCCCGATGTGAATCTGGCGTGCTGAGGCGGAAACTGTGATTTCCTCATGCAGTCGAAGTGGCGGGTGCGGCGCGCGCTGGTTCCGTTTGAACGGCAGGTCGTCGCGTCGGGGTAGGGTTCGAAATTGAGGGTTCGGATCAATTCAGGTGCTTCAGCGCAATCCTTATATGCCCGCAGTTTTACCTTCCGCGCCGAAGTCGCCCCACCGCCTGGTGAAGGGGATCGTTCTGGCGGGGGTGCATGACTGGGGGGGATGTGCGTTGGACGCGCTGCTTCCCCGCCCTCTCGCGCCGGTGGCGGGTCGTCCTTTGATCCGCTACGCGGTGGAGTGGTTGAGGTCGGCGGGGGTTTCGGAGCTGACGATCTGCTCGAACCTTCCGGCGCGGCGGCTGGTTGACGCGCTGGGGGATGCGTCGGACGGGGTGACGTTTTACCAGGACGTCATGCCGCGTGGTCCGGCGGGCTGCCTGTTTGACGCGTGGTCGGGGAGCGAGGCGGACGCCGGGGTTCTCGTGGACGGAAGCACGATTCCGGAATGCGATCTTCCGGCGCTGCTTGGGGAACATGAGTCGGGGGGTGCGGCGCTGACGGTCGTGGTGCGCGAGGATTCCGGGCATGTGCGGGCGACGGATTTTCAGCCGCCTGCGGGAATCTACGTTGCGTCGCCGTCGGTGCTGGAGCACGTTGCGGAGTCCGGGTACGTGGACCTGAAGGAGGGTCTGATTCCGGCGCTTTATGACCGTGGATACCGGATGACGACTTACGGAACGGCGGGAACGTGTCCGCGCGTGACGGGGGTGGCGTCGTATCTGGCGGCCAACGACTGGGTGCTGGAGCGGAACTGGATGCGTCCGGAGGAACTGGACGGGTTCGAGGTTGCGGCGGAGGGATCGCGGATTCACCCGACGGCGCAGGTGCATCGCGGCGCTCGGCTTGCGGGGCCGGTTCAGGTGGGCGCCCGGAGCGAGATATCGGACGGGGTGACGCTGGTGGGTCCGGTTTGCATCGGAAGCGACGTGCGTATTCATGACGGGGCGGTGATCTGCCGTAGCGTTTTGTGGGATTCATGCGAGGTCGGGGGTGAAGCGCATCTGGATCGATGTCTGGTGGCGCAGGGTGCGGTGATCCGCCGTGCGGCGCGAGCGGTCGGGGCGGTATTGGCGCCGGGCTGCGCAGAAGTGGAGCGCTCCGGACGGCGCAAGGTTGGAACGCAGGCCGTGCCGCGGTGACGCATCGGGACGGAAGCGGATGCTGAGAGCGGGAGGGTGCTCCGGAGGGGTCGCGGAAGTCAGGTTTTCAAGAAGGTCGGAACGAGAAACGAGCCGACAGGTCAGGAAGTGAACATGTTCGAGATCAATGAAGACGCGCCGGAAGGTGGACAGGATCGGGGCAGCGCGCTGATCCCCGCGGGCGGCGGCGTCTCCACGCTGGCGCGGGCGGGGGAGAGCGGCGGTTACGGACTGGCGAGTTACGGTCCGACGTCCAGTGCGGCGTCGCGTCACGGTTTTTCGCTGCGGTCGATGCTGCGCTACAAGTGGATGGTGCTGGGGATCACGCTGGCGGGGGTGGCGGTGTCGGTTCCGCCGGTGTGGATGCTGATCAAGCCGAAGTACTACGCGAACACGCTGATCCAGCTTAAGCCGACGATGCAGCGGCAGATCTACAAGATCGAAGAGACGGGTGTCATGCCGCTGTATCAGCAGTTCGTGAACACGAACGTGATGTTGATCCGCGGGGCGGGGGTGCTCAACCCGGTGCTCAATGACCCCGAGGTGCTCAAGACGTCGTGGTATCGGGATCCGCCGCAGACGCTTCTGAGCAGCGCGGTGAAGCCCGCGTATGAACGTCTGCTGGAGGATCTGAACGTCGTCAACGTCAAGGGCACGGAACTGATCGAAATCGGATTCTACGCGACCGATCCGAAGGACGCCGAGCTGATCGTGAAGACGATTCAGCAGGTCTATCTGGATCAGACGAAGGGCACGGCGGACCAGCGGACGCGCGATCTTCAGCAGCGCCTTCAGGAGGAGGAGGGTCGTCTGAAGAACACGCTGACGTCGTTGATCTCGACGCGCGGATCGTTCACGGGGAAGTTCGGAAGCGCGTCGCTGGAGGACGTGCAGACGCTGCACAACTCGGAACGTCTGAAGCTTCAGGGGGAGCTGCGCTCGCTGGAGACGACGATCAAGATGTACGACTGGGAGCGGGAGTACCTTCGCCAGATCGTCGAAGGCGCGACGCCCGAAGAGGCGGACGCGGCGACGGACGGGATGTCGGCGTCGGCTTCGGTCGGCGTGGATGAAGGCGGCAAGGCGGGCGCGGGCGTGCCGGAAGGCGAGCGTCCTCGGCGGTTGTTCTGGTCGGACCGGGAGTGGAGCCGCCTTTATCAGGACCGGGAGTCGAAGCGTACGACGCTTGAGACGGCGCTCGAGTCCAACATGGGCGAGAATCATCCGCGGATGCGGGAGATGAAGGCGGCGCTGGAACTGGCGGAGGCGTCGCTTCGGCAGCGTGAGGAGGCGCTGCTGGCGGGCGGGGAGCCGGCGGTGGCGGCGGGCGCGGTCAGCGACGGAAGCCTCGACCCGGCGACGCGGTTGAAGGAGCTGGACTATCTCGCGAAGCGCGGCGGGGAGCAGGCGAAGCTGCTGCGCGACATGATCACGACGCTGGAGAAGCAGATCACGGACATCGCGGGGGCGGCCTCCGAACTGAAGATGCAGGATCACGAGATCGAGCACATCACGTTGAAGTACGCGGCGGTGCAGAAGCGCGTCGAGGAGATACAGTCGGAGCTGATCAGCGGACCGGCGCGGATCGAGCCCGCGGGGCAGGTGAAGGTGTCCTCGCGTCCGAAGAACGATCGTCGTCCGCTGTTTTCGGGCGTGCTGGTGTTCGGGTGGTTGGCGGCGGGCCTGGCGCTGGCGTACTTCCGTGCGGCGATGGATCCGTCGATGTCGGAAGTCAGCGACGTGACGAATACGGTTCAGGTTCCGTTTCTGGGACAGATGCCGCGTTTCGCGCCCGGGACGGACGCGCTGTCGGACACGAGTCCGATGCTTCAGGAGAGCATCCGCATGATCCGGACTGCGCTGCTGGAGCGGTGCAGCGTGCGTCAGGGGTACACGGTGCTCATCACGAGTCCGAACGTCGGGACGGGGAAGACGACGTTTGCGATGCTGCTGGCGCGCAGTCTGGCGCATGTAGGGAAGCGTGTGCTGCTGGTGGACACGGACATCCGACGATCGAGTCTGAGCCAGCGGGTGAACGCGGGTCCGCGCAAGGGTCTGGTGGATTATCTTCGCACGGGCAAGCTGATGACGAAGGATGTCACGTTTCATGCGGACGTTCTGGGCGTCGACGTGATTCCCGCGGGGGACCGGGCGAGCGTGGACGACGCGGAACGGATGGCGAACGGCCGGTTCGGGCAGGCGTTGAAGGAGTGGCGCGGTTCGTACGACTTCGTGATTCTGGACTCGGCGCCGGTGCTGCCGGTGGCGGACGCGCGGATCCTCGCGGGGCAGGCGGACGGGACGATCATGGCGGTGCGGGCGTCGCAGACGCGTCGGGCGGAGGCGATGGAGGCGCTGGCGGAGCTTTCGGCTGCTGGGGCGCGTCTTTTCGGGACGGTGCTGATCGGGACGGATCCGCGCGGCGGGTATTACCGCGGGTACGATTACGGAAGCTTGGCGCGGCGTCCGGTCGAGGTCAGCGGGGTCTAGGCGCTTCGTTCATGACCTTCCGGCCGGGGCGCCGGCGGCGCGTTGCGCGCGGATCGGACAACGGGCGGTGCAGTTGATTGTCGTCATCCTGGATTCGCGTCCGGCGTACCTCGAAGCCGGCGCGGACGGTCTGAGCCTGCTGTCGCTGCCGCTGGGGACGGGGACGGTTTACGATGTCCTTGCCAGGCAGATTTGCGAGGCCGGTGCGGCGTGCCTTCACGTTCTCCCGGGGTTTTCGCCTGGGGCGGGTTACGCTCGGCGGTTCGCGGCGCGAGCGGAAGAAGCAGCGGTCGCTGCGGCGCTACCGGTCAACGTGCTGACCTCGTCCGGACTTTCCGAACTGCTTCATTCCTGCGAACCTTCAGATGATCTGGTCATCATCGACCCTCGTTACTGGCCGGTGGGCGGCTTTGATCTTCTTGAATTGATTGAGCACCGTGACGACCGTCGGTGGACGGTGCATGCCGTGGCGGTGGCGTCGGACAGCGAGGAAGCCCAGGAATACGTCCGGTTGGATCCGGCGGGGCGGGTGTGGTGCATCCGCCGGTACTACGAGAGTGTGACGTGGCCGAAGACCGGTCCGGTGCTGGCGACGGTGATGCCCGCGTCGGCGGCGGAAGACGTGATGTTCAGCTCGCTGGGAGAGCTGCGGCACGTGTTGTCGCTGCGTGGGATGTTAAGCCGCGACCTGCACGCGGCGGAGGGGAGCCTCGACCTGATGCAGGAGGAGGCGTATCTGGCGCTTCAGGAGGAGCATGCGACGGCGCGATGCGCCGGGTCGCCGCCTCCGGGGTTCCGGTTCATTGACCCTGAGGTTCTGGCTTCGGAAAGCGCGCGGGTTCACCCCTCAAGCCGGATCCGCGGACCGGTGGTGTTACAGGCCGGGGCGCAGGTGGACGAAGGGGCGACGTTGATCGGTCCGTCGGTTGTGGGTCGTGGGGCTCGCCTCCGTCGTGATGCGTTTGTCGCGCAGAGCGCGATTGCGGAGCGTGTGACGGTGGGCGCGGGACAGGCGGTTCGGCATCAGGTTCTGGCGCGAACTGACGGGCCGGGGTCGGCGCCGAGCAACGGGCGGATACGGATGGGAGACGGATCCTCGCGCGGCGCGAGGGGCGTCGCGTTCGCCCGTCCGAGGGTGGAGTTCAACGGATCGGCGCGGACGGCGCGTCGCCGGTGGTATCCGGCGGTGAAGCTGGTGGTGGAGGCGGCGCTGGCGTGGACGGCGTTGATCGCTCTGCTCCCGCTTTTCCTGGTGATCGCCTTGCTGATTCGGCTGGACTCGGCGGGGCCGATTTTTTTCCGCGACCGGCGCGAGGGCAAGGGCGGCCGGATGTTCGACTGCCTGAAGTTCCGGACAATGCGTCCCGACGCGCATCTGATGCAGCGAGGGCTTTATGATGACAACGCGGTGGACGGACCGCAGTTCAAGATGGCGAATGACCCGCGAGTGACGCGGGTGGGGCGCTGGTTAAGGCAGGCGAACTTGGATGAGCTTCCGCAATTGATCAACGTGGCGCTGGGGCAGATGAGTCTGGTGGGGCCTCGGCCGTCGCCGTTCCGGGAGAATCAGATCTGCGTACCGTGGCGTCGGGCGCGGTTGTCGGTGCGCCCGGGGATCACGGGGTTGTGGCAGGTGTGCCGACATGATCGGGACGAGGGTGACTTCCACCAGTGGATTGCGTACGACATCGCATACGTCCGTCATCAGTCGCTCCTTCTTGACCTGCGCATCCTCTTTGCGACGATCCTGACGCTCGGGGGGAAGTGGCACGTGTCAGAGGGTTGGATCCTCGGGACGGATTCGCGGCGGGAGCGATTATCGGTCGAGCGCGGCGCCGCATGACCGGTGAGCGGCGGTCGCCCGCCGATAGAGAGGAAGGTTCCGGCGCGCGGCAGGCCCGGTTCGTGCGGAATCTGCCGGATTGCTGCGGTCGGAGCGCTTTGGCAAGGAATACTGTCATGTCAATGCGACGCAGGGGACAAGGGTGTCGTTGGTTGGCGTCAACGTTGTCGGCGGCGGCGGCTTTGATCGGAATGACCGGTTGCGGACCGGACCCGCGGATGAGCGTCGAGCAGTTCATCGAGCTGCAACGGCGTTTTGAGGATAAGGCGCCGGAACCCGAGGCTGCGCCGCCGGATTACTCGGCGATCGACCGTCTTCTGGGGCCTTACCGGGTCGGTCCGGGGGACACGATAACGGTGACGTTCTCCGGGACGGACCTTCCTTTTGCGCCGACGGTGACGGCGCGCATCGACCGGGAAGGGAATCTGAGCCTGCCGCTGGTCGCGCCGATCCGGGTTGCGGAGCTGGAGCTGGAAGACGTGGATGCGGTGATCAAGGCCGCTTATGTGCC
>BOJX01000127.1 GCA_016860685.1 Planctomycetota bacterium | reverse complement strand
CCGCTACGGATCCCGCACACGTAACACGTCGAAACGTGCAGAAACGGAACGTTTCCCGCGTCCCGCGCGAACGCCAGCAAACGCTGCGGACCGAACGTGTTCAGCTCCAGCGCCAGGTCCAGCCGCTCGTCGAACGTCACCGTCGCCGCGCTGTTGACCACCACGTCGATCCGCCCGCACAGCGCCGCGTACTCCGCGTCAGGCATCCCGAACTTCTCGCGCGTCAGATCCCCCGCAACGACGTGAACCTTCTCCTCGCACAGCCGCGCGAACCCGTCGCCCAGCGACGCTCGCAGCCGGTCGAACGCCGTCGAGCCCAGCACCTCGTGCAGCACGCGCTGCCGCGGCGCCCGCCCGTCCGCCCGCGACCGCACCAGAAGGTGAATCCCTCCGATCGTGTCCACGCACCGCAGCGTCTTTTCAACGAACACCTTCGCCAGAAAACCGGTGGAACCGGTCACGAGCACGTGCTTCCCGGCAAGCTGCTCACGAAGCTGAACACGTTTTGAAACCGATGACGTATCCACTGCCCCGTCACCCCGCCCGATCCCGCCGCCGCAGCCCCGCTAACGACGCGCTGTCGGTTCCCTGTTGACGATGCCCCCGCCGAATCCGCCCCGCCGCAACCACCCCGCCGAATCCGCCCCGCCGCAAACGCCTCGCCGAAACCCGCCGCCGCAAACGCCTCGCCGAAACCCGCCGCCGCAAACGCGACCCCAACAACCGCGACTTCGACGCGCCTGAGGAACCCGTCGCCGCCCAATCCCTGTGCGACCCCCCGTGCGCCGCCGTTCCGCCCGGCAATATACGCCCTCATTTTCTTGCATGCCAACACGGCGCGCAGGGGCAACCGGATCACGGCAACCGAATCACAGAATCGCGGATCTCTGCTCCGCATCCGTCTTTCAGTGGGCGGCAAGCCGCTTCAATTCCGGGCACCCCCTGAACGGATCGCGGACCTCCGGTCCGCGGGGATTCCGCATCCGCTTCAACCCCCTCCACGGGATGTTGCATCTTGAACTCCCCCACGCGGAATCTTCCAGTTGAGTCCTTCAGTCACGGTTCGAAATCAGGGATTCCGGAGTCGCGCGGTGCGGCTCCGGGCCGCCCGCCGGCGACCGCATTCGCCGAGCCTGTTGCGACACCTGCGGCGGGCTCACCCGCGGGCCCGAGTGATTCACGTGATCGTGGACAACTACAGCATCCACGACAGCCGGCAGACCCGCCTGGCCCTGGCCGCAATGCCCAAGGTGCGGCTCCACTTCCTGCCGCCCTACAGCCCGACCTTCAACCCGATCGAGCGCTTATGGCTGGACTTGCACGCCGAGGTCACCCGCAACCATCGTTGCCGAACCTTGGAAGAACTGATGAAGGAGGTTGACCATCACTTACGCTACAGAAATCGAACCCGCGCGACATCGATTACGAACGTCGTCGCATGATTCGGAATAAGGATTTAGCGGGGGCGCGATCGCTACCGCTTCACGCAATGAGGGAAGCCTTCTGGCAGAAGTTCCGGCCGGCGGCGTAATACGTTTACCGCTCGTCGCTTACCGGTCCGTCGGCGTAACGCCGGCCTTCCGCCAAGCCTCCTCGCTCGCGCAGAAGTAGTCCTCTCTGTCACTGCCGGCTCGAAGGACGACGTGTCCCTGTCCCAGCAGATGTTCAAGCAAGGGCATCTTCAACGCATCTTCTGGAGTTGCGTCAGCAGGCTCCTTGGCGTCCTTTATCAGGTAGTAGAGTTGCTTACTCTTCACGCCCAGTTCACGGGCGTTTGCCGGGTCACCAGAGGGGTTGCGGACGAACTTGGTTTTGGAGTCGTTGAGCCGCGGGCCTAGCAGCCCGTGGTGAAAGTCCCTCTTGACACGCCTGATATACTCTTTGCGGTCAGCGTCAAGAGTGGTCACGGAGGATGGTCATGGCGATGGGCAGGCGGAAGAAGCAGGCGCAGTCGTCGTTTTGGATAGCAACGGCTGACCTGCCGAAGTCCGGCGGTCATCCCTTTTATGAGCAGGTGAACCGCATTCTGGAGGCCGAGGGGTTCGACGGTCACGTCGAAGCCCTCTGTGCCCCATTCTATGCCGACGGGGTGGGGCGGCCGTCGCTGGCGCCGGCGGTGTACTTCCGGCTGCTGCTGGTCGGGTATTTCGAGGGACTGGACAGCGAACGCGGCATCGCCTGGCGCACGGCGGACTCGCTGGCCTTGCGGAGTTTTCTGGGGTTTGGCCTGACGGACGCGACGCCGGACCATTCGACGATCAGCCGCAACCGCCGGCTGATCGATCTGGAAACGCACCAGGCGGTGTTCACCTGGGTGTTGCAAGTGTTGGCCCGGAACAGACTCCTCAAGGGCAAGACCTTGGGGATCGACGCCACGACGCTGGAGGCCAACGCGGCCCTGCGAAGTATGGTTCGGCGCGATACGGGCGAGGGTTATCAGGAGTTCCTCGCTCGCCTGGCGCAGGAGTCGGGGATCGAGACGCCGACGCGTGAGGACCTGGCCAGGCTCGACAAACACCGCAAAAACAAGGCTTCCAATGAGGACTGGGAACATCCTCACGACCCGGACGCCCGGATCGCCAGGATGAAGGACGGGCGCACGCACCTGGCGCACAAGGCCGAGCACGCCGTGGACCTTGAGACCGGCGCCGTGGTGGCGGTGACGCTCCAGCCGGCGGACCGCGGCGACCCGTCGAGCCTTGAACACACGATCCAACAGGTCGATGCCAATGTGGTGGCGGTGATGACGGACGACGCGGCGTGCGACAAGCTCAGTGAGCAGGTGTTGCGGGAAGTGGTGGCCGACAAGGGTTACCATAGCAACGACGTTCTCACGACCCAGCGCGAGCGAGAGATCCGAACGTATATCAGCGAGCCGGATCGCGGGCGTCGGAATTGGAAAGGCGCGAGCGATGAGGAGACGGCACGGAAGTCGGCGGCGCGCGACGCGACCTATGGGAATCGCCGCCGCATCCGCGGTGCGCGGGGCAAGCGGCTGATGCGTCGGCGCGGGGAACGGGTGGAGCGCAGCTTCGCCCACTGTTATGACACGGGTGGCATGCGCCGGACCCATCTGTGGGAGCATCCCAACATTCTCAAACGACTGCTGATCCACGCCGCCGGGTTCAACAGCCCGTTGAAAAAGGAGTGCGCCTCCCTCCGGTGAGGCGAATTTCATCGGGAAAACCGGCATCACAAAGACCGATCCCGGGTTCTTCAACGGGCTGTTAACCTGAGCCTGACCTGCGCAAGCTTCTGGGTTTTGGAACGGCCCGAGGCCTGCAAGGGCGGTCCTGGGCCGTGATGCGGGAGCGTTGCGCGGCCGCCCTGCGGCGTCTTTTCGCGCCTCTGGGGTGGTATGGAGGAGTTCTGGATCGCGTCTGGAGGGTTTGGAGTCACGTATCGCATCGCGCGGGCGTAACCGCGCGATCGTTCGGCCATCCCGCGCGCCGCGCGGCTTGAACCTCCGCGCGCGAGCGAAATGGGATTCTACCACGGGCTGATAGGCTCTTACCTGCACAACGGTGGACTGATTGTACTGGTAATCGGCCGCTCGCTTGAGGTGACGCCCGCGATCGTCGGTGGTCTGTTCGGGATCGCCTGCGGCGCGATCGCCTGCGTGGCGGGCCTTCGGGCGCTTCGCGGTCGGTCTGGGCCGCCAAGACCGGAGCAAGGCCACCCGTTTCTTCGCCGCTACATTCAGCTCGCGTCTGGCTGGTTGCTCATTTCGTTGTTTGGTTTCGCGGCGATAGCGATCGCGGAAGGTTGGGGAGGGGTCGACGTCCCGCACAGCATCCGCGGGGGTGCTCGGCATGCGCTGACCGTGGGGTTCCTACTCACGTTGATCCTTGGCGTCGGGCAGCGATTGTTCCCCGTTCTGGGTCACACCCTTCTCGCCTGGCCTCGACTCGTCGTGCCGACCTTCGTCCTGATCGGCCTCGGCAACTTGCTTCGCGTGGCGAGTGAGGTTGCGGCAACATGGTGGGCGCCAGCCTTCGTGGTCATGCCTTTTTCGGCGGCTCTCGAACTCGCCGCCCTCTCTCTCTTCGCAGCCAATGCCGTGCGGACAATCTGGCCGGCGCCCGATCCGCTCATTCGGAACGGACAGGTGACGACGCTCAGCCGGCTGGCCATCCTGCTGACCGAGCATCCCTGGATCGAGGACCGGATGATGGCCTGGGGGATGGACTACGTGAGGAGGGTCCGACAGGTACCGTCGGAGCTGACGATCGGAACCTTTGCAGTCACCAACCGATTCGATCCCGATCAAACAGTATTGCGCATCAACACGGAGCTTCAGAGTCGTTTAGAGACACCGACCCGCCGCTGATCGGCAGGTGTTAAACTGGTCATGGCGTCTGCGAGAAGTTGCCGGGCGGTATTTCAGAGTCAACCTGTGGCCGCCCGCGCCGGCGTCCATGCGAACCGAGGGGGCCGCGCTCGCCGCCAGGCATCGCGTTGCACTCGGGCCGCCGGAGGCGTACCTTGATACTCTGCGGCGTCGAGCGACCATGCTCAGTCCCGCACTTCGGCGATCCCTGCGACGCCCAAGAACGCCGGGCTGTGAGTATAGGAAGTGACCTTGGCTCCCCGACAGGATGAACGAATCCGCCTGCTCGAAGGCGTCCGCCTTTTTCAGGGGCTGAATGCTGCCGAGCTGTCGGAGGTTGTCGGGGCCGCAAAGCGCCTCGAGCGGAAACGCAACGCGACCCTTTTCAGGCAAGGGCAAGAGGCAACACGCTTTTTCGTGGTCCTGGATGGCCGGGTCAGAATCAGCCAGATCGCTCCCGACGGTCATCAGATCATAGCCCGCTACGCCGGATCTGGCGAGTTGTTCGGGTGCGTTCCGCTCTTTGGAGGTGATGCGTATCCTGGGACCGCGACCGCAGTGACCCATTGCACCTCGCTATCGTGGGATCGCTCGACCACGGCGCGGCTGATGGAGCGTTACCCCCGTGTGGCGGTCAACGCGCTGCACCTGCTGGGCGAAGAATTGGCGCAGCTTCGCGGCCGGTATCAGGAACTGGCCACGCAGCGCGTCGAACAGCGCGTGGCCCGGGCCCTGGTGAGGCTCGTCGGGCAGGCGGGCAAACGCGTCGAAGAAGGAGTGCTGATCGACTTCCCACTTTCCCGGCAGGATCTGGCCGAGCTGACGGGCACGACGTTGCACACGGTCAGTCGAATCCTGAGCGCGTGGGAAGATCATGAGTTGATCGCCTCGGGCCGGCGACGTGTCGTCATCCGAAGGCCGCACGATCTCGTCACGATAGCCGAGGACTTGGGCCCCGGCGGGCACACGAAGACCTGAGATTCAACTATTACTCCGGTCATCAAATAGTTTACATCGCGTATGGCGAACCGTAGAGATTTCAGCATGACTCGACGATTCGAGGAGTTCCGAGTGTAAACTATTTGATGACCCCATTAATACTTCCAGCACGCACGCTTCGAGCGACCCACCTATCTCGACCCCTGGGCCGGCGAGGCGCGTTTGCCGGCCGCTCCTGAAAAAAAACCTCCGTTGCTTGATCCAGCGCAAAGAACGCCAACAACGCCCCTCGTATATTCACAACAGAATGGGAAACCGACGTACGACCAAAACCACCCTGGCTGGGGGGCGGACCATCGCGGAGCTCCTCGCTCAATGGCCGCAAGCGGCGGCCGTGTTCACGCGATTGCGTATGGCGTGCGTAGGGTGCCCGATGGCGGCGTTCGAGACGCCGACCGAGGCAGCGCGGGCCTATGGGCTCGACCCCGACGCGGTGCTGGTCGCGCTTGACTTCGTCGTCGCAAAGCGGACGTCCCGTTCTCAGTTCAATAACCGCGCCTCGATCGACGGCGCGAATCGGAGGCGCACTGATGACACGTGATTCCTACTCCAGGCACTGGTTCGTGTTCGGCGCGGTGGTTGTCGCGTCCTTCGCCGTGCTGGGTTACTACGGCCGGGAACTGTACCGCCAAGCCCCGCCCGTTCCTGAACGGGTGGTCACACCCGATGGCAAGGTGGTTTTCTCCGGGCAGCAGATCCGCGACGGCCAGAACGTCTGGCAATCGATGGGCGGCCAGGAGGTCGGCACCGTGTGGGGGCACGGCGCTTATGTCGCGCCGGACTGGTCGGCGGACTGGCTGCACCGCGAAGCCATCGCGTTGTTGGACCGCTGGGCCGCCCGTGCCCGCGGACAAGCGTTCACCGATCTGCCGCCGGAAGAGCAGGCGGTGCTCAAGGCGCGGTTGAAACAGGAACTTCGGACGAACACGTTCGATCCGTCGTCAGGCGAGTTGACCGTCTCGGTGGATCGGGCTGGCGTGATCGGTGAGGTAGCCGCTCATTACGCGGCGCTGTTCGGCGACGATCCCTCCCTGGCCGACCTGCGCGATGCCTACGCCATTCCCGCCAACACGATCAAGGACCCGCGCCGTCAGGAGGCGCTGAACGCGTTTTTCTTCTGGGCCTCTTGGGCGTGCGTGACGGAGCGCCCGGGCTCGACCGTCAGCTACACAAACAACTGGCCACCCGACGAGCTGGTGGGCAACCATCCGACCGACTCGATCATCGTTTGGTCGGTGATCAGCTTCGTGCTCCTGCTCGCGGGCATCGGCGCTTTGGCGTGGTACTTCGCGGTTCAGCGGCACGGCGAGGATGAACCCAACGGCATACCGGTCGAGGATCCGCTGCTCGCCCTGAAGCCCACGCCGTCGATGCAGGCCACGCTCAAGTACTTCTGGGTCGTGGCGGCGCTGATCGTCGCGCAGGTCGGACTCGGCGCCGTGACCGCTCATTACGGCGTTGAAGGCTCCGGTTTCTACGGCTTCCCGCTTGCGGAGTACCTGCCCTACGCAGTAACACGGACCTGGCACACGCAGCTCGGCATCTTCTGGATCGCCACCGCCTGGCTGGCGACGGGACTGTTCATGGCTCCGGCGGTCTCCGGCTATGAACCGAAGTGCCAGCGGCTGGGTGTCAACGCATTGTTCGCCTGCCTTCTGGTCATCGTCGTGGGCTCGATGGCGGGCCAGTGGTTCGGTGTGCAGCAGCGCCTCGGTTTGACGAGCAACTTCTGGTTCGGTCACCAGGGATACGAGTACGTCGATCTCGGACGGTTCTGGCAGATCTTTCTCTTCGTCGGGTTGTTTCTATGGTTATTCCTGATGGGTCGGGCGATGTGGCCCGCCATCCGCAAGCCCACGGAACACCGACATCTTCTGGGTCTGTTCATGATCGCCTCGGCGGCCATCGCCCTCTTTTATGGCGCTGGACTGATGTGGGGCCGGCAGACCAACCTGGCGATCGCGGAGTACTGGCGCTGGTGGGTGGTGCATCTGTGGGTCGAGGGATTCTTCGAGGTCTTCGCCACCGTCGTCATTGCGTTCTTGTTCACGCGGATGGGGCTGCTACGTGTGGCCACGGCGACCGTCGCCGTGTTGTTCTCCACGACGATCTTCCTGAGCGGCGGCATCATCGGGACGTTCCACCATCTGTATTTTACCGGCACGCCGACGGCCATCCTGGCGCTCGGCGCCGTATTCAGCGCCCTGGAAGTCGTGCCCCTGGTGCTCATCGGCTTCGAGGCCTACGAGAACCTGACCCTCAGTCGGGCCAAGCCCTGGGTACGGGCATACAAGTGGCCGATCTATTTCTTCGTAGCGGTGGCTTTCTGGAACCTCGTCGGCGCCGGCCTGTTCGGCTTCCTTATCAATCCTCCGATCGCTCTGTATTACATGCAGGGATTGAACACCACGCCGGTCCACGGTCACGCCGCCCTGTTCGGCGTCTACGGCATGTTGGGTATCGGCCTGATGTTGTTCTGCCTCAAGGGGCTTGCCACTCGGTTGGAATGGCGGACGGGTGCGTTGGCCTATGCGTTCTGGGCGATCAACGTCGGATTGGCCTTGATGGTCCTGCTGAGCCTGCTGCCCGTGGGGTTGCTTCAAACCTGGGCCAGCGTGGATCGCGGCATGTGGTACGCCCGGTCGGCGGAATTCATGCAGACGCCGATCATGGACACGTTGCGCTGGCTGCGCGTCGTCGGTGACACCATCTTCGCGACGGGCGTGCTCGCCCTCGGCTGGTTCGTACTCGGGCTGAAGACGGGCTGGTCGGTCCGGGCGGAGGCCAACGCGGCACGTGGATCGCTGCGCACCACCGGCTCGCCGCGCTCGAAATGGCCACGGGGAAACTCATCGGTACGTGCATGAAGCGCCATCGCCATCAGGAGTGGCTCAAGTTCCTCAAACTCATCGACGAGCAGACGCCGCCGCACCTCGATCCGCGTCTGATCGCGGATAACTACAGCACCCACAAACATGCCAAGGTCAAGGCCTGGCTGGCCCGCCACCCGCGCTTCCACAGGCACTTTACGCCCACGTCGAGCTCGTGGCTGAACGCCGTCGAGCGCTGG
>BOJX01000126.1 GCA_016860685.1 Planctomycetota bacterium | reverse complement strand
ACGATCGCGTGGCTGCAGAATCTTCGTCGGCTTTGTATCCGGTGGGAGAAATCGACTCAGTTGTTTCGTGGCTTTGTTCACCTGGGTTGCGCGTTTCTATTGTTAAAGGAGGTTTTGGGATAGGTTCTACTCTTGCTCACGCGAAAGGCCTCCTTGCCGGACCGCGCGGCCGACGCCGCGCGGGTGTTGTTTCCCTGCAAAACACGGCATTTCGAGTGTTTTATTGCACAAGAAGGCCAAGAATTCACGCTTGATCAGGGTCTAGGCTGTTGTGCGGCTTCAGGCGTCGGCGATTGCTCGCCACAAGACGATGATTTACAATTAGTTATGCGTGAACTTCCGGTCCGCACGCCGCACGTGATCGTCATGAATTCCAAAGGGCCGGTGGGTTTGTTTGAGGCTCGCGGTGCCCAGAATCTTCGACAACATCGAACAGTCGCTCCTGCCGGCGCTTCGGGACACGCTGAATCTGGCTGACCGCGCCGATTTCTGCGTCGGCTACTTCAACCTCCGGGGCTGGAAGCAGATCGACTCGTTCGTTGATCGTTGGCCGGGTGGCCCCAACCAGTGTTGCCGACTTCTCGTCGGCATGCAGCGGTTGCCGCAGGAGGAATTGCGGGCGGCACTGAGCCTCGCCAAGGGCGACGGCGCGATCGACAATCAGAGCGCCGCACGATTGAAGAAGAAGCTGGCCGAGGAGTTCCGCGAACAACTGACCGTCGGTGTACCGACCAACGCGGATGAAACTGGCCTGCGGCGTCTGGCCGCACAGATCACCGCGAAGAAAGTAGTCGTCAAGCTGTTCCTCCGACATCCGCTACACGCCAAACTCTATATGCTCTTCAGGCCCGATCCAGTGAGCCCACTCGTGGGATACCTGGGAAGCAGCAACCTCACTCTCGCTGGCCTGTCCCAACAAGGCGAACTAAACGTCGACGTGCTGGATCAGGACGCGTGTCACAAACTTGCTCAATGGTTTGAAGACCGCTGGCAGGACCGCCTGTGCATCGACATCTCAGACGAACTCGTGAAGATCATCGATGAAAGCTGGGCTCGCGCGCAGACGATCCCACCCTACCACATCTATTTGAAGATCGCCTATCACCTGTCTCAGGAGGCCCGCGCCGGCTTGGCTGAATTCCGCATCCCGCGTGATTTCGGTAACGAGTTGTTTGACTTCCAAGTCGCGGCGGTCAAGATCGCCGCGCACCATCTGAATAAACGCGGCGGCGTGCTGATCGGCGACGTCGTCGGCCTGGGCAAGACGCTCATGGCCACGGCGCTGGCCCGTATTTTCGAGGACGACCAGGACCTCGAAACGCTCATCCTCTGCCCGAAGAACCTGGTTCCGATGTGGGAGGATTACCGCGAGCGATACCGTCTTCGGGGCAAGGTTCTGTCGACCAGCCAAGCGCAAAAACAACTGGCCAACCTGCGCCGTTACCGCCTGATCATCATCGACGAGAGCCACAACCTTCGAAATCGTGAGGGAAAGCGCTACAAGGCCATTCAAGAATACATCCAGAAGAACGAGAGCCGCGTCGTCCTGCTTTCGGCCACGCCGTACAACAAGACGTACCTCGACCTGTCAAACCAGATTCGACTGTTCATTTCCGAGGAGGAAGACGTCGGAGTCCGGCCGGAATGCCTGCTCAAGGAGCTTGGCGAGACAGAGTTCATCCGACGACACCAGTGTTCCCTTCGATCGGTTGCAGCGTTTGAGAAGAGCGAGTACGCCGATGATTGGCGCGAGCTGATGCGGCTGTATCTTGTTCGCCGGACCCGCAGCTTCATCAAGGACAATTACGCCCTCACGGATTCCACGACCAAGCGAAAGTACCTGGAGTTCGCCGATCACACTCGCTCGTACTTCCCGGAGCGCGTGCCGAGGACCGTCAAGTTCGCCTCGGGGGATGCCAAGGCCGGTGGGCAATACGCCACGCTCTATGCGCCGGATGTGGTCGAGTCAATCAACGATCTCAATCTGCCGCGATATGGCCTGGCGAACTACGTCGCCCCGTCGACGCATCAACCGCCGACGCCGAAAGAAGCGAAAGTCCTCGACGACCTCTCCCGCGCTGGAAAGCGCTTGATGGGCTTTTGCCGAACCGGCCTCTTCAAGCGACTGGAGAGCAGCGGACAGGCCTTTCTGCAATCGCTCGAACGCCATGTCCTCCGCAACTTCGTTTTTCTGCACGCCATTGAGAAAGGCCTCGATCTGCCCATCGGAACCCAGGACGCCGCGTACCTCGATGAGCGCATATTCGACGACGACGTGGAGGCTGTCGCCGGTACGACGGACCTGTTCGACGACGAGGAAAACGACGATGGCTCGGCAGCATCGACATCCGCGCCCTCACCACTTCGAACCGAGGACGCATTCAAACAGCGCGCGGCGGAGGTGTACGACGAGTACCGGAAGCGCTATGCGCGGCGCTTCCGCTGGTTGCGCGCAAACCTGTTCGACACCGAGCTGGACAAGGATTTGAGGAGCGATGCACAATCGGTCATCAAGCTGTTGAACAAAGCGGGGACCTGGGACGCGGACCGCGACGCGAAACTAGCGGCACTCGTCGCCTTGTTGACCAAGAAGCACGCCAGAGAGAAGGTGCTAATCTTCACCCAGTTCGCCGATACCGTGCAGTACCTCAGCGCGGAACTGAAGCGACGCGGCGTCACGGCCATCGCGGGTGTTACGGGTAACGCATCCAATCCCACGGCGCTGGCGTGGCGTTTCAGCCCCGTGAGCAACCGTAAGCGCGAACAGATTGCCCCGGAGGACGAGTTGCGCGTTCTGGTCGCCACGGACGTGCTGAGTGAGGGCCAGAACCTCCAGGACTGCGCCGTCGTCGTCAACTACGACCTGCCCTGGGCCATCATCCGCCTCGTCCAGCGCGTCGGCCGCGTGGACCGCATCGGTCAGCAGGCCTCCGAGATCCTCTGCTATTCCTTCTTGCCCGCCGAGGGCGTCGAGAAAATCATCAGGCTCCGCGGCCGCCTGCGAAAGCGTCTGCGTGAAAACAATGAAGTCGTCGGCTCCGACGAGGCCTTCTTCGGCGACGAGCGCGGCGACCAGGTGATTGTCGATCTGTACCACGAGAAATCCGGCATCCTTGACGGCGACGACGATACCGAGGTCGATCTGGCGTCCTACGCCTTCCAGATCTGGAAAAACGCGATTGAACGCGACCCGTCGCTCCAGAACACGATCCCCGCGCTGCCCCCCGTCGTGTACTCGACCAAGCCGCATGATCCAACCGGGAGCGCGCCCGAAGGTGCATTGGTTTACCTGCGCACGGCCGAGGACAACGACGCCCTGGCCTGGATCGATACGAGCGGCAAAAACGTCAGCGAGTCGCCACTGGCGATTCTGAAGGCTGCCGCCTGCGAGCCGACCACGCCCGCGCTGCCGCGCCACGACAACCACCACGAACTCGTCGCCAAGGCCGTCGCCGCCATCGTCGAGGAGGAAAAGGCCGTCGGCGGGCAGCTCGGCCGGCCGTCCGGCGCGCGATTCCGCACCTACGAGCGGCTGAAGCGCTACGCCGAGGATGTGAAGGGCACGCTGTTCGACAGCGCGGAGCTGCGCAAGGCGATCGACGACATCTTCCGCTACCCGCTCCGCCAGACCGCGACCGACACGCTCAACCGCCAGCTCCGCAGCGGCATCTCCGACCAGTCCCTGGCCGAGCTGGTCATCGCCCTGCGGGAGGAGGACCGGCTTTGCCTGGTCCAGGAGGAGGAGCAGGCCCGCGAGCCGCAGATCATCTGCTCACTCGGCCTGCGGAGGAGTTGACCGATGTCGATCAACCTTCAGGCATGCCGCAAGATCCTCGACGAGTTCAAGCTGGGGGATCTGTTCGTCGAGCATCTCGGGTGGGACCAGCACAATTCGAAGCTGAAGACGAGCGTGGACGGTCACGAATACGCCCTCAGCGCCATCGCCCACAAACGCGGTTTCACGGCCTACGTCTGCGACCCCGGGCCGGACGGCCGCATTCCCGACCACCCGACTCGCGGCCGTATTGACACGTACGTCACGAAATCGGCCCGCGAGCACATCATCATCTATGCGAACCGTGATCACTCCGAACAACTTTGGCAGTGGGTGCGCCGCGCACCCGGTCAGCCCATCGCGCGACGCGAATACCCGTATCGCCGTGGCCAAACCGGCGGCATGTTGATCGAGCGGGTGCTGCCGAACATCACGTTTGGATTAGCCGAAGAGGATGGCCTGTCTATCGTCGACGTGACGACTCGCGCCCGCGCGGGCTTCGACGTCGAGAAGGTCACCAAGCGCTTCTACGACCGCTTCAAGACCGAGCACGAGGCGTTCTGCAAGTTCCTCAAAGGCATTCCCGACGATTCGCTCCAATCCTGGTACGTCTCGGTGATGCTCAACCGCCTCATGTTCATCTACTTCATCCAGAAGAAGCACTTCCTGGATAACGACGCTGACTACCTCAAAAACCGCCTGGCCGTCGTGCGCAAGAAAGGCAAGGACCGCTACTACCGTGAGTTCCTCTGCCCGCTGTTCTTCGAGGGCTTCGCCAAGCGCCCGAACGAACGCAGCGCCGCCGCGCGGTCGCTGCTCGGCACCGTGCCTTACCTCAACGGCGGCCTGTTCCTGCGGCACCAGATCGAGGAGCGGCACGGCCAGACGATTCAGATTCCCGACGCCGCGTTCGAGCGCCTCTTCGAGTTCTTCGACGGCTACCGCTGGCACCTGGACGAACGGCCGCTCCGCGCCAACAACGAGATCAACCCCGACGTGCTCGGTTACATCTTCGAGAAGTACATCAACCAGAAGCAGATGGGGGCCTACTACACCAAGGAGGACATCACCGAGTACATCTCCAAGAGCACCATCATCCCCTTCCTGTTTGACGCCGCCCGCAAAGAGTGCGCCATCGCCTTCAAGCCGGACAGCGCCGTCTGGCGGCTGCTGCGCGACAACCCCGACCAGTACATCTACGAGGCCGTCCGACGCGGCGTCATCGACCACACGGGCAAGGTCATCCCGGAATCCGTCCTGCCGGACTTCGTGCAGAAGGGCATGAAAGACCCCAAGGCGCGGATGTTCGACAAGCGCTACAACCTTGGCACGGCAGAAATCCCTGGTCCAGACGGCCAGAACCTGGCCCTGCCGACCGAGACCTGGCGCGAGTACGTCGCCCGCCGCCAACGCTGCCTGGAACTGCGCGAAAAGCTCCGCAAGGGCGAGGTCCACGAAATCAACGACCTGATCACGCTCAATCTCGACATCCGCCAGTTCGCCGAGGACGTGATCGCCACGAGCGAAGGCCCCGAACTGGTTCGGGCGTTCTGGAAGGCCATCGAGCGTGTCACCGTGCTGGACCCGACATGCGGCTCGGGCGCGTTTCTCTTTGCTGCCCTAAACATCTTGGAGCCGCTCTACGAAGCCTGCCTCAACCGCATGGCGGGCCTATTGGACGACCTGAAGCGATCGGGCGAAAAGCACCACCCCGAGAAGTTCTCCGACTTCCGCAAGGTGCTTGACCGCATCGCCCTCCACCCCAACCACCGCTACTTCGTCCTGAAGTCGATCATCATAAACAACCTCTTCGGCGTGGACATCATGGAGGAGGCCACGGAGATCTGTAAGCTGCGGCTGTTCCTTAAGCTCGTCGCCCAGATCGAACGCGTCGAACAGATCGAGCCGTTGCCTGATATCGACTTCAACATTCGCGCCGGCAACACGCTGGTCGGTTTTGCCACGCTGGACGAGGTCCGCCGCGCCGTTACGCAGGACGCCAAGCACGCCGGCCAAAATCTAATGCAATTCGACGACACGTTGTCGCGCATCGAGGAGCAGGCCCGGCTGGTCGATACGGCCTTTCGCAAGTTCCGCGAGATGCAGACGGACCAGGGTGTCACGCCGGCGGAGTTGGCCGAGGGCAAGGAGATGGTGCGGTCACGAATGACGGCGCTGGACGCGCAGCTCGACCGCTACCTGGCCGGCGAATACGCAATCTCGCCGGCGACGATTCCCGACAAGAAGAAGTATGCGGATGCGTTCCAGACATGGCGCAAGACCCACGAGCCGTTCCACTGGTTCGTGGACTTCTACGGCATCATGTCCACCGGCGGATTTGACGTGGTCATTGGGAACCCGCCGTATATCAATGCCGCGAAAGTCCGGCGCTCCTACACGGTGCATGGCCTTCGTACTACAGACGCGCCAGATGTCTATGCGTGGGTAATGGAGCGCAACGTTAGTTTGCTTCTTGCAACAGGACGAACCGGCATGATTGTACCGCTAAGCCTGGGGTTCAGCCGCGATTTTGACTGTCTTCGCGCCATCCTTTTTGGTGCTTATCAGCAAAACTGGTTCTCGTCGTTCGGCCGCATTCCATCGGCCCTGTTCAGCTTCGATGTTCGTGTGCGGAACACCATTCACATCGGCTACAGAGCTGGCCGGGCCGAGAATCCGCAAACGCACTTTTCGACCCGCCTACATCGATGGTTCGATGACGAACGCCAGTTTCTCTTCGCCCAATTGCATTATTCCGCGTTCACTCCCGAGATCTGGCGCAACCGCGTTCCGAAACTCGATAGTCAGCGTCTCTGTAGCGAATTGGAGCGATGCTTCACGGAAAGCAACAAGCGAATCGCGGACGGCATGTCTCGTTCGGCAACGAAGCACACGCTGCTGTTCAAATCCACTGCATACAATTGGCTCAACTTCTGCAAACGACTGCCGCCCTGTTATGACACGCAGGGAAATACCGTTGAGCACACGCAGTTCACTGTAACATTCTGGCGCACAGGGGTCACAAGGGACGCGGCTTTCGTGCTTCTCAACAGTAAGCTGGCGTTTGTTCTCTGGTGCATCCTTGGCGATGATTTCCACGTCACGCAGTCAGCACTCGCCGATGTTCCCTGTGATCTTGACCGTTTTGTCAGCGACAACGCGAAGCAGTTGACGCCTCTCGTGGACGAGCTGGAAAAAGCGATGAAGCACGCTGTCTCGTTCAAGCTGAACGCCGGGAAGCGCGTGGGGAACTACAACCTCGCTCTTTGCCGACACGTCACGCATTCTGCGGATGCTATGCTGGCGAAGCATCTTGGCTTGTCTGGTGTGTGGGACGACGTCGAAGAGCACTATTCGAAATCCGTCCGGACCGAGTTTGATGAAGAGGAGTGACGGACGACCGGTACGAATTCATCATCCACGACGACAGCAAGTACCGCGTGGGCGGCAGCGAAGATGACGACGACGAATGAGCGATCTGCAGCTGGTCTGTGATGCGAACATGACAAGGCACGCGCGATGAAACTGACGCACCTGACGATCCACAACTATCGGGGTATTCTCGATGCACCGCTGCGGCTGTTCGACTACAGCCTCATGGTCGGCCCGAATAACGCGGGCAAGAGCACAGTCATCGACGCGGTTCGCGCGTTCTACGAGAAGGACGGCTTCAAATACAAGCACGACCGTGATTTCCCCTTCATCGAGACAGGCGATCAGGAGTCCTGGGTGGAGCTGACGTTTCAGCCAACGGACGCCGAATACGCATCCCTCGCAGACGACTACAAGCTGGCCGACAAGACGCTTCGCGTACGGAAGTACCTCAAGGCTGGCGACAAGAACAAAGAGGGCTACATCTTCGGGTACAGGGCGGATGGCAGCCTTTCCGACGACCCATTCTACGGCGCGAAGAACGTCCAGAGCGGCAAGTTCGGTGACATCGTTTTTATCCCCGCCGTGAGCAAGGTGGACGAGCACACGAAACTTAGCGGCCCGTCGGCACTGCGGGACTTGTTGACGAACGTGCTGGAGGCCGTCGTCGAATCGAGTCCGTCGTATGAGAAGTTCTCGAAGGACTTCGAGGAATTCTCCAAGGGAATCAAAACCGAGAAGACAACCGACGGCCGCTCGCTGGATGGGCTCGAGGACGAACTCAGCGCCTTGCTCGAGTCCTGGGGCACGGGCTTCCAGCTCGACATGAAGTCGCCCTCGACGGCCGAGATCATCAAAACGTTGCTGTCTTATCAGTGCGTGGACAAGGCCCACGGCAAGGCGTTGGCGGCCGACCAGTTCGGCTCCGGGTTTCAGCGTCATTTCATCTACTCGTTGATTCAGCTTGGCGCGAAGTATATGGGCAAGAAGCCCTCGAAGAAGGCCAAGGACTTCACACCGTCCATGACGTTGATCCTCTTCGAGGAGCCGGAGGTGTTCCTACACCCGCCGCAGCAGGAAGTACTCGCGCACAGTCTTATCACTCTGTCCGGCAAGCCAGACTATCAGGTACTATGCTCGACGCATTCTCCGCACTTCGTCAGCCGCAACGCGGCTCGCATTCCGTCCATCGCCAGACTGAAACGAGACAATGGTCGGATGAGCGTTCATCAGATTGACCCGACGGCATGGGACAAGATCGTCGATGCGAACCAGACGATAAATCAGGTCGCCGCAAAGTGGCCGAGGTTAAAGGCGAAGTTGGAGGCGGATGATCTCAAGCCGGAGATGGAGG
>BOJX01000125.1 GCA_016860685.1 Planctomycetota bacterium | reverse complement strand
GCCACGCGACGACCTTCTTCACCTCGGGCGATCCGGCGGCCCACTCGATGCCGGCGTAGATGTCCTCGGTGTTCTCGCGGAAGATGATCATGTCCACGTCCTGCGGACGCTTCACAGGGGAGGGCACGCCCGCGAAGTATTGCACCGGGCGCAGGCACGCGAAAAGGTCCAGCTCCTGCCGCAGGGCGACGTTGAGCGAGCGGATGCCGCCGCCGACGGGCGTGGTCAGCGGACCCTTGATGCCGACGAGGTAGGCGCGGAAGGCTTCCAACGTGTCGTTCGGAAGCCACGTGCCGTATTTGTGATACGACTTCTCGCCGGCGTAGACCTCGAACCACTCGATTTTGCGCTTGCCGCCGAAGGCCTTCTCAACCGCGGCGTCGAGCACGCGCACCGAAGCGCGCCAGATATCCGGACCGGTGCCGTCGCCCTCGATGAAAGGGACGATCGGGCGATCGGGCACGCGCAGGCCCTCGGGCGTCATGCGGATCGGGTCGCCGTGCTTCGGCAGAGTGAGGTTCTCAAACGTCGGCGTCATCGTTCGTATCCTTAAGAAAGGCGGGAAATCTCCCGCGGTTGCCGGGAAAAGTATACTGCAAGGCTAGGAAAAACCGAGGAGGGTGTCAAAACGACGGGGTGCGCGGCGCGACGCGGCGGACACCGCCGTGGCGCGGTCACGCCGGTTCGGCTGCGACGGCGAAGGAGGGCGCACCGACCAACTCATCGGAGACGATCCGACCGTCGCGGAGGTTGATGATCCGCTCGCAGCGCTGGGCGACGTCAGGCTCGTGCGTGATCATGAGGATGGTGACGCCCTGGTCGTGCAGACGGTCGAAGACGTTGAGGATGGCGTTGCCGGTGGCGGTGTCGAGGTTTCCGGTCGGCTCGTCAGCCAGAAGGATGAGCGGTTCGTTGATCAGGGCGCGGGCGATGGCGGCGCGCTGCTGCTGCCCGCCGGACAACTCGGTCGGGCGGTGATGCATGCGCTCGCCGAGTCCGACCAGATCGAGCGCCTTCTCGGCGCGGACGCGGCGCTCGTGCGCGGGAACGCCCTGGTAAAAGAGCGGCACTTCGAGGTTCTCGCGGATCGTCAGGGCGGGGATCAGATTGAAGTTCTGAAAAACGAACCCGATCCGGCGACCGCGGATGTCCGACAATTCGTCGTCGCTCATTGACGAGACGTCGATGTCGCCGAGGAGATACCGGCCGCTGGTCGGTCGGTCGAGGCAGCCGATGATGTTCATCAGCGTGCTCTTGCCCGAACCGCTCTGCCCGCAGATGGCGACCGACTGCCCCTCGACGAACTCGATCGTGACGCCGCGCAAGGCCTCGACGCAGACCGGGGTTCCCGGCACGCCGTAAACTTTGCGCAGATTCTCGACACGGGCGACGACGGACATAGGGTGTTCAATGAAATCTGACCCGCCGACGACGCCAGCTCTTATGCCCGCCGTCATGCGGAATTGTTATTCCTTCAACCACCGGAAACCTGATCTGCCCCGCGCGATATCGACCGGACACGGCCGCCGGTCCGCCGATCGAGCTTGATGCCTTACGCGAAGCTCATCCGGAGGATGGTCGCTCGGTCGCGCCGGGCGCCGTTCCCCCCGGCGCCGTTCCCCCCGGCGCGGTTCTCCCCGGCGCGGTCCCGCCAGGTCGGCCTCGCCGCTCCGTCCCGCTCCCGCCCGGGGAGGCTCCTCCCGGAGCGCCGGCGCCTGACGGGCGCTCGAGACCGGCATTCGGCGCTCCGCCGACGGGTCTCTCCGACGCCGGAGAGGATCCGGCAGCGCCGCCGCTGGTTCTCATTCCGGGCGCTGCCCCCGGGGGACCGCCGCCGGGGATCGGACCATCGGAGAGATTCCGACCACGCCACTCCGCTTCCTGCTCGACGGGGACGTCCGGGAGGAGCCGCAGATGTTCATCGGCAGCCGCGAGGAGCACTTCATCGCCGTCGTTGAGACCGTCCTTGATTTCGATCCACTGCGCGTTGGATACGCCGGTGCGAACTTCGGCGGGCTGAACCCCGTCGTCACCCACCTTGAAGACGAAGCTCTTCCCTCCCTTGCCGAATACGCACTGGACGGGGATCGCCAGTACGCCTTCGACGTGGCCGACGAGAATCTCGGCGATGGTGGTGACACCGGGTTTAAGCGGAACGCCGGTTTCGTTCAGCTCGATCTCGACCTCGTATTCTTTGAGGTCGGGGTTAATCCAGCGGTTCTGGGATTCAGCGAGCGTGCCGATGCGGATGACTGAACCTTCGAAGACTTCGCCGGGTACGCCCTCGACCTGCACCCGGGCGATCTGCCCGACGGCGACGCGGCTGGTCTTGCTTTCGTGGACGCGCAGGAGGACGTTCATCCGGTTGGTGTCCACGATGGTCATGAGGGTCTGACGCTCGTAGACGGTGGCGCCTTCCTTCACCTGATCCTCGTTGGACATGAAGCGTCCGCTGGAGGTGGCGGCGTAGACGACGAGGCCGGAGCTGGGCGCCTTGATGATGCAGTTGTCGCGCTGGCGCGTGAGCTGGGCGAGCTTGTTGCGGATCAGTTGCAGCTCCTGCTCCCGGCTGTTGAGGGCGACGACTTTCGCGCGCTCCTCGGCCTCGGCGTTCTTCTCGACGCGTTCGAGTTCGCTGGCGGCTTCGGTGACGGCGGACTCCTTCGTCTGGATGTCCATCTTGTGCGTGTAATTGAGGAGGAGCCACTTCGCCTTCTCGGCTTTCTCCAGCTCCCACTCCGCCCGCCGCTTCTCGAATTCGTCCTGACGGTATTCGGTGGCGGTGATGTACTTTTTCTCGAAAAGATCCTTCGAGGCGAGGAACTCCTCCTCGGCGCGTTCAAGGGTCATGCGGGCCTGGTCGATCGCGATGTCGGCGTCGCGCTGGGCGACGTCCCAGTCCCCGAGCTTGTACTTCTCCAAGTCCAGGTTGGCGAGGTCGACCTTGAGCTTCGCCTGCTCGATGTCGCTTTTGTTCTGCTGGCGCTGAATGATGAGGTTGGTCTCCGCGGCGTCGCGGGCGGCCTCGGCGCTGGTGAGCTGAAGCTGCTGCTGGCGGACGTTGTCCTCGATCTCGTTGCTGGCGAGGCGGACCAGTTCGTCCCCCTCCTTGACCGAGGTGCCCTCCGGGATCAGGAAGATGACGGTGCTGCGGCCTTCGACTTCGCATTTAACCTCGCGGGAGCTGGCGGCCTTGAGTTCGCCTTTCTCCTGGAGCGAGACGGTGAAGCTTCGCCGGGCGGCGGTGTGCGTCAGGATCGAGGGGACGGTTTTCGCGGCCGGCGCGGCGAGGCGCCAGACGCCGTAAACGGCCGCCAGACCGATGACGGCGCCGATCGCCAGATTGACCCCAGTCGCCGCACGGCGACGGAACGCCTGCGTGCCACCCGGGTTGGTCTTTCGTTGTTGCATCATTTCAAGTCCCGCCTGGATCCCCGCTGATCTGCCGCCCCGACACAAACAACCTCTCGGGGCGAGGTTTTGTTTCACAACCGGCAAGATCGGCAGCGTAGCTTCACCCGCGCGGCCCGCCAAGCGGGCCGGCTGATCCGACGGGTTTTTACGCCCGCCCTCATCAAAACTCTCAAACTCCGCCTCAAGACATTCAAAACCGGGCGAGATAAGAACGTGTCCTTACCCTTGACCTCGACTTCGCTGCGCGATGTAAAGGGCAGGCGGGCGCGGCTCGACCATGGAAGTCTTGCCCTGGGAGAGCCCGTGACGGACGTGTTCCCGCCGGAATTGCCGGGTCTTTCTACGCGGTTTACAATGCCCCCGGGTGCGGAAACGGAAAAAGAATCGGCTCAAGGCGAGGCGGCCTCCACAACGCCTCGTTGTTCGAGACGCGGCGAGAGGCTCCCACCCGTTCGGGGCAGGAAACAGGCAACTGGCAAGGAGCGTTTTGACATGATGCGGAGAAGTTATCTGACCGTGGTGCTGAGTCTTGCAGCAGTCGTTCCGGCGGATCGGGCGGTTGCGCAGATTCCGGGCGTCGATCTCTTCCAGGATCCCGCCTCCGGAAGCGTGTGCGACCTGGTGAACGCGGCGAATGCCGAGCTGGTGGTGCTGACGGAGACCGCGGAGGAGCCGAGGCAGTTCGCCCTGGTTACGGGCAGCGATGTGACGTTGGCGGACAGCCTGATTGACGACGATCTGAACGTGTTTTTTCAGGGGCAGGCCTTCGGGCGGATCGCGTTCCTCGAGGACGGAGACGGGCTGGCGACGCTGTGGTGGGTGGACGCATTCGATAATGTCGTCGCGCTGGATCCGATCACCCTGCTTCCGGAGACAACGAACGATGGTCCAGATGATTTCGTTGACGTCCCGTGCGACGCGTGTCAGTTCTGGGACCGGGAGGAGGACTGTCCGGATGAACCGGAAGAGACGATCATCACCGAGCATCCCAAGAGCGGGACGTTCTGCGAGGGTGAGCGGGTGACGCTCTTTATCGAGGCTGAGGGGCGGAACATTGAGAGCTTTCAGTGGTTCACGGGGAACAACTCGGTGCTCGTCGGGAAGACGGACAATGTCCTGGTTTTCTCCAGCATCGATTTCGACGATGCGGGGAGTTATTTCTGCGAGGTGATCGACGCCGATGGGACGCGCACCCGCAGTAATCGGGCGACCGTCGTGGTGGAGGATTGCCCGGATGAGGTCCCCGGCGCGCCGCTGTGCGGGGCAAATATCTTCACGCTGAGCCTTGTCGGGCTGCTGGGGGCCTGGGCAATTCGCCCCACACGGCGATAATGACGACGTGCTGGAATGTACAGCCGGGATTTACCGCAGAGGTTTGACACAGGGGCGAACCTGCCGATACAAGGTGCAAAGTGCGGATTGAATTTCAGGCCCTGTGTTTTTCGGGGGTGAGAACCGTGATGAAGATTGTGCGACTCGGGTGGGTGCTGGGACTGGCGGCGATGCTGGGGGTGGGGCTTTCGGCCTGCCGCAAGCCGACGCCGCCGGGTGGTGGGAATGTTACGGAGAATGAGAATTCGTCCGGTGGGGACAACGGTTCAACCGCGAACGACAATCATGCTGCCGGGAATGACAATGACGGCGGAGACGACGGATCGTCCGGGGGGCAGGGCGGTGGAAGCGGCAATGACAATGAGGGCGGCGCCGGCAACGACAACGCCGCGGAAGGCAATGACAACACCTCGGACGGCGGCGGGAATGACAACGGCGGCGGGGGCGAGGGTCCGCCTCCGGGCGAGAACGACAACGCCGGAGGCAATGACAACACCGGGGACAACGCGAACGCGAACGCGAACACCTCGTCCGCTTCGGCGTGGTTGTTCAACATGTCGGACTGGAAGAACAATCCTTTGTTCGCTTCACGTCCGGATGACGGGCGCAAAACGCGACTGCGAGAGCGGTTCTGGCCCAGCGGCAAGGTCCGCGAGCAGGAAGAGGTCTGGGAGGATCCTGCCGGACGGCTGGTGCAGCACGGCGTGACGGTCCGGTGGCATGAATCCGGAACGATGGCGGAGCGCTGGTCATTCGTGGACGGCCGTCCGGAGGGTTCGATGGAGCAGTATTACTCGAACGGACAGCCGCGGACGTTCGCCCGGTGGAAGGGCGGAAAACTGGACGGCGTGATGATTTCCTGGGACGAGAAGGGCCGGGTCACGCGCCGCGCCGAGTACGCCGACGGTGAGCTGATTTCAAGCAGTTGAGCTTATTCCCGGCGTCGGATGCGAAGAAGATCGGGTGCGACAGGCGCGGTCACGTGGTGGCCGCGCTTTTTTTGTGTCAGGGCGAGGCGCGCGGCAGAGGCCGCGGTTGGGACGGCCGCCGAGGCGTGGGCTTGACGGGCGCGTTGAGGTTGGGTCTGGCGTGGACGCGGAAGAGTCAACCCGTTTCGTCGTGCTTCACCACGAAGGTCACGGCGATCCGCACTGGGATCTGATGATCGAGCGCGGGGATGTTCTGGAGACGTGGCGTCTTCCCCTGCCCAGACCGGTTGCGGATTCGCTGGCGGGTCCGGCGGAGCGGATCGGGAACCACCGTCCGGCGTACCTGGGCTACGAGGGTCCGATCGGCGGCGGGCGCGGGGATGTGCGGCGCTTGGCGGGAGGGGAAATGCGCATTCTCCGTTTCAGCGAGGCTCGATGTCGGTTCCGGATTCCGACCGGTTTTTTTTCCGGAGATTACGTCCTTGAGCGGAATGTGGACGGTCCGCTGTGGACGCTGAGCGTGTGCCGGGCTGAAGATGACCGATAATATTCGGGGGTTCCGGATCGAGGGGCGTGACCACGGTGGTCGGATTTACTGAAACCGGAGTGAGCATCGGATGATCGCGGGTCAGTTGGATCGCGGAAGCTTCGATGCCGTCGGTCTGGCGCCGCAGCTTGCGCTGCTGGATGGTCCCGAGGAGAATCCGTGGGCGCGCCCTCTTTACTTCTGGATCGGGCTGCCGCCTTTTGCGGGCATTGCGGGACTGCTGGTGCTTCTCGGCAAGCCGCTTGAGGCGGCGGCGGCGGTCGGTGTGTACATCGTCGGGGCGACGTTCCTGGCGCCGCAGGTGGGGTTGTACGCTGCGTTCGCGATTCAGGCGTGGGATCCGTATTTCGTCGATCCCGCCCGGCACATCGAGATCCTCGGGTTTCCGACGCCGACGAAGGTGCTCAGTCTGGTGCTTGCAGCGGTGTTGCTTGCGACGCCGCGCCGCCGGAAGCAGAAGATCACGACGACGCGGCTGGCGTTTGTGCTCGCCGGGGGTTTCGTGGCGTGGACGGTGGCGATCAGCGCGTTGTCTCCGCTGCCGCTTCTGGCGTTGCGATATTCGGCGCAGGTTCTGGTGCTGGTGGTGCTGGGGTTGGCGGCGGTGCGCTTCATCCGGACGCGCGAGCAGGTGAACCGGCTGATGTTCTGGACGATTGTCGGGTCGCTGACGGCGTGCGTTCTGTTTCACGCGACCGGGGATCCGCTGTCGCAGCGCCGTGGGACGCTGGGAGAGTTTTCGAATCCGAATACGACGGCGATGACACTGTCGCTGGGGATGATCGCGATTCCGGCGGCGTGGGGACTGACGCGGCGGAAGTGGATGTGGGCGTTGTACGCGCCGGCGGCGGCGTACATCATGATGACGCTGATGATGACGGGGTCGCGCGCGGCGTGCGTCAGCGTCGTGATGGCGTATTCACTGGGTGCGGTGTTGACGCGCGGGCGCGGGTTCGTCAAGAAACTGGCGGCGGCGATCTTCGCGACGACGTTCGGGGTCGGCGTCTTCTTCGCGGTTCTGGAAGCGCGCATCCTTGATGAGAAGAGCCAGCAGCGCCTTGAAGCCCTGGTGCAATCGGGTCAGACGACGGGGCAGGGGTTCAGCCGGTGGTATATCTGGTCCAACGGCGTGAAGACGTTCCTTGCAGATCCGCTGGTCGGCGCCGGTCTGGGCAACGCTCCGCTGGCGATGGCGCAGGTGCTGCACGGCGAGGCGCGTGACGTACACAGCAATTACCTCGCCGCGATGGTCGAGACCGGCGCCGTCGGGGCAGGGCTTTTCCTCGGGGTGCTGGCGGCGGCGGCGCTTGCGACATGGCGCATCCCGCAGGCGAATCCGGGCGTGCCCGCGACGATCCTGTTGTTGTACGTTCTGCTCTCCAGCGTGACGCACACGACCTATCTGACGAAGATGTTCTGGCTTCCGCTGGTGTTGGCGCTGGTCGTCTGCGAACACGGGGCGTCCGCGGGGCGTGCCGGAACCACCGGTTCTCCGTTGCCGACGGGAGAAGCGTCGCGGTGAATCCGCAGGACGTGGATCTGGCGGTAACGGGATATCGCGTGGCGCTGCGGAAGGGGATCTGGCGCACGCACCCCGCTTTCGGGTTGTTGCTCACGCTTCTGGCGGAGCGCGTTCGCTCGATCCGCGTTCATGCCCCGCAGATGCCCGAGACGCTCGCCGCTGAGTGCGACTTCGCCCTGGATGATCCGCGGATCCGCGTCCTCCCCTGGCCGGTCCGGGTCAACTCGATCAGCGCGCTACGTCATCCCCTGCGCCTCCTGCGTCAGTACCGGGCGCTGGTTGCGTCGGGCGACGTGGTGTTCCTGCGCGGGGGCGGACCGATGATCTGGAGCTGTCACTGGATGGCGCGCCGCGCCCGGAAGCCCGTCATACACTGGCTGATCTCCAACCCCCTCGCGGCGCTTCCGGCTGCCCAGCGCGGATACGGGCGCCTCATCGAGTTCGCCGGCCGGGGGTACGCACGCCTGGACGCGGCGATGTTGCGCCTCGGATTGCGGATCAGCCGGGCGGAGGTGATCGCCAACGGGCGGGAGGTCGCGGCGCTTTACCGCTGCCCCCGCGCGAAAGTTATCGTGAGCAGCACGATCCGGGCTTCGGATTTTCATGACCGCGCTGACACCTGCACCGGACCGGGCGTGCGTCTGCTTTTTGTGGGGTACGTTCGACCGGAGAAAGGGATCGAGCATCTTCTTCGGGCGATCCCGCTGCTGCGCGCCGCTGTCCCGGTTGATCTGGCCGTCGTCGGGTCGTGGGAGGAGTTCCCGGCGGAAAAGGATCGGTTAACGTGTCTTGCGGGATCGCTCGGGATTGAAAGCCGAGTAACGTGGCT
>BOJX01000124.1 GCA_016860685.1 Planctomycetota bacterium | reverse complement strand
AACACCGACGCCCGAACCCTGTGCTTGGGTGAAACGTCCAGCCCTTCGATTCCACAGGGATGCTGAGTCGTGAGGCTTTTCGGCAATGCACGCGGCGCCGGATGCCCGATGAAGCGAAGGTGCGCGGGGGACGGATCCGGAGCTTTGACCAAGCCGTCAGGAGGAGGAGAGGATCACAACGGCGGCGCCATCGGGATGAGGGAATCAACACCGGGAGACAGACGCCACCGGGCCGCGTCGGCCGCCGCTACCCGACCACACCGTTGGTCTGCAACTGCGGCAGCGTCATGCGGAAGTGCGCTCCGCCGTAGGTCGGATCCTTGCGGTGGACGAGTTCGAGACGCCCCCCCAGCAGGCCGCACCAGTTCTTCGCCAGCGCCAGCCCCAGCCCCAGCCCGCTTTTCGCGCGGGACTCAGCCGACTTCCCCCGGCGGAACGGCTTATACAACGCGCGAACGTCCGACGCCTCAATACCCGGACCCGTGTCGACGACGTCCAGCGCGATGCGCTCGCCGGCTTCTCCGAGGCGGACGAGCACGCGGGATCCGTCTCCGTTGCGCCCGTGCCGGCAGGCGTTCGCCACCAGCACCCCCAGCACGCAAAGCACCAGTTCGACGTCGGTGGTCAGCGGGCGCCCGTCCTCCCACTGATTGTCGGTGACGAACTGCACGCCCTCATCGGCACATGCCTTGGCGAACGTCGTCTGCGTGCGGTTCAGAAACTCATCGGCGCGGATCGTCGCGGGCGCGAGCCGGACCTTGCGGTTCTCGATCCGGGCGTACTCGAGCACGCCGTTGACCACGTCGGCGAGGCGCTTCGACTCCCGGTTCAGCGTCTGAAGGTACTCCGGACGGGACTCCTCCGGAACCAGCCCCTCGGCCAGCATGTCGGTGTAAAGACGGAATGTCGTCAGCGGCGTGCGCAGCTCATGTGCGACGGCGTACGCGAATTCGACGCGCCGGTTCGACACCGTCAGCAGCGTCCGCAGCCCCAGCCCGATCACGCCCAGCGACACCAGCGCCACGCCCCACACCAGCAGGAGCGTCGCCCGCCCCTCGTTCCACGTCCACAGCGACACGCCCGCCGCCATCGGCTCAATGTCCAGCCGCGCCGGAAGCGTCGCCAGCACATTGTGGTCGCGCGTTCCCGTCGATGACATCACCGGCGTCAGCGTGGCGCGGGGATGCGATTCCGCAAGCTGCGCGAGCAGGCTGTCGCGCAGCTTCTCCCAGTTGATCAGCAGGCCCTGATACACCGACGACTCCGTCACTTCCGGAACGGCCACGGTCACCCGCCGCATCAGCACCAGGGCAGGAATATCCCCCTCCCGAGGCAGCCACACCGGAATCATCGGCGTCACCCAGACCTCCGCATATTCCGGAACATCCAAGGGAAGCGCCGGGTTCGAATTCTCCACCTTGTTCAAAAGGTTCTGGGCCACGACGTCGATCGGGTCGCACCCGATCATCTGCGTATTCGACTGCTGCAACTGCCGGTTCACGAGCTGGCGCGTCGCCCACTCCTGCGTCCCGCGCATCTGGGCCTCCTGGTAGCGCTCAAATCCGCGCGATTGCGCGGAAGCGAGGCGGACCGGTTCAGCCGAGGTTCCGGGGTCCGGTGCGGAATGAAGATCGCGCGCCACGGCGGCGTTGAACCGGTCCCGCAGCTCGTCGTAGGACAGTTGTGACGTCAGCTCTCGCAGCGCTTCGGCCAGCGCGAGCGTTTCCGCCGGCGGCGTCGCCGGGGCTGCAAGGCTGGCGGAACCCCCGCGATCCTCGTGCTCTTGCGGAAGAATCTGCGGCGAGCTCGGCTCGCCGTTCTCTCCCCACTGGAAGTACACGTCCACCCACTCCGGCGGATCCTGCTCGAGAATCGGCGACGGAAGCGCGTATTCGGATGCGTTGACTTCAGTCCCGTTGCGCGACAGCGACGTCGGTGCGTAGCGCGCGCTGTAATGCCGGTACGATCGGCCCGTCTCTCGCGCCAGGAAGGGCATCAGCGTGTTGTCCAGCCGCCACAGCGCCGACTGCACGCCCTCCTCCCGCAGCGCCCGAAGCTCATAATCCTCGAGGCGCACGGTCAGCCACGTCGCCCAGATCAGACCCCCGAGGACGAACACGCAGATGAACGCGAACCCCGCTCCCGCCAGCGTCTTCAGCCTTGCCGGTCCGCTCACGACCCCCGACCCTCCGTCTCGACCTGAACGTCCGCGCCGAGCATGTATCCCTTCCCGCGCACCGTCACGATCCAGTCCTCTCCGCCGCCGTTGCTCTCCGACGAGGATCCGCTCAGTTTGTTGCGCAGCCGCGTGATGTGCATGTCGATCGCCCGCGTCTCCACCCGTCCGTCGCGGATGCCCCAGACCGAGCTGAGCAGCGACTCCCGCGATACCGCCTGCCCGCGCTGCGTCGCCAGCCGCCGCATCACCTCGGCTTCCATCTCCGACAACGCGGTCCGCTGACCGTCGGGCGTCACCACCTCATGACGCGCACAGTCCACGACCGTGGCCCCGTGTTTAAGGCGGAGGATCTGCGCCGGCCGCTCCGGCGTGCGACGCAGGACAGCCTCGATCCGCGCGAGAAGCTCTCGCGCCGAGAAGGGTTTCACCACGTAGTCGTCCGCGCCGAGCTTCAGTCCGCGGACGCGGTCGTCCTCTGCTCCGCGCGCCGTCAGAATGATCACAGGCAACGACGGGTGCGTCTCGCGCAGCGCCGAGAGCACATCGAAACCGTCCAGTTTCGGTAGCATCAGGTCCAGCAGCACGAGGTCCACCCCGCCCGCACGCGAGGCATGAAGCCCCGCCTCGCCGTCCGCCGCCTCGACCGGTTCGTATCCGGCCATCTTCAGGATGTCCACCACCGCCCGACGGATCGCCGGCTCATCCTCAACGATCACCACCCGACGTTTCGCGCCCATCCCGGAACCCTCGCACTCCCCCGACGGATTCTACGCCACGACAGCCGGACGCGATCGATTCTCGTCTGGCCCGGCCTGCCCGCATCTCATCGGAAAAGTCTAACCGCGCGCCGGAAGCGGGTCTGTCACGCGCGTGTAACGCCCGGTGTCCGTCACGGGGCCGGAACTCAGGGATTTCCCAGGGCGGTGCGAGCGGGCGCCGCGGTGCAAAGTCCGTTATGGCGCTTACGCCGAAACCGGCAGCACCTTGTCGCTCGGGTGGATCATGTCCGCCGGGTTCAGCGCCTCATCGAGCTGTGCCGCGGTCAGCTTGATCTTCCCGGACTTGATCTGCTCCTGCGCGATCTGGCGGACCGTCTTCCCGGTGGCGAACGCCTCCTTCGCAATCGCCGCAGCCGTGTCATACCCCACCAGCGGCGCAAGGCTCGTACACATCGCCAGCGAGCCTTCGATCAAGTCCCGGCAGCGCTCCGTGTTCGCCGTGATGCCGCTGACGCACTTCTCCGTGAACACCCGCGACGCCGACGCCAGCAGGCGCACCGCCTCCAGCAGGTGGTGCGCCATCGTCGGCATGCCCACGTTCAACTCGAAGAAACTCTCCCGGCACGCCGCCGTCACCGCTGCGTCGGCCCCGATCACGTGCGCCGCAACCTGGCATACCATCTCGCACATCACCGGGTTGACCTTGCCGGGCATGATGCTGCTGCCCGGTTGCGTCGCCGGCAGAAGGATTTCGCCGATGCCGCAGCGCGGACCGCTGCCCAGCAGGCGGATGTCCCCCGCGATCTTCGCCAGACCGACCGCGATCGCCTTGAGCTGCCCGCTCACTTCGCACACCGCGTCCTTCGACGCCTGCGCCTCGAAATGATCCTCGGCCTCGACGAACTCAATGCCCGTCGTGCGGCTCAGTTCCGCGCAGATCCGCCGCGCGAACTCCGGATGCGTGTTGATCCCCGTGCCCACCGCCGTCCCGCCGAGCGGAAGCTCCCGCAACGCCCGCACCGCCTTCGTCGCCCGCAGCGCCGCCAGCGCCGCCTGCCGCGCGTACCCGCCGAACTCCTGACCCAACGTCACCGGCGTCGCGTCCATCAGGTGCGTCCGCCCGATCTTCAGCACCCCCGCGAACTCCTTCGCCTTCTTCGCCAACCCCGCCGACAGCGCCTCCAACGCCGGCACAAGGTCGCTTCGCATCGCCTCCGCCGCGGCCACGTGGATCGCCGCCGGGATCACGTCGTTCGACGACTGACCCATGTTGACGTGGTCGTTGGGGTGGACTTCCTTGGACCCGATCTTCCCGCCGCCGATCTGCGCCGCACGGTTGGCGATCACCTCGTTGGCGTTCATGTTCGTGCTTGTGCCCGACCCGGTCTGGAAGATATCGAGCACGAAGTGATCGTCGAGCTTGCCGTCCACCACCTCCTGCGCCGCCCGGAGGATCAGGTCAGCCTTCTTCTCATCGAGCTTGCCCAGATCGCGGTTGACCTTCGCCGCCGCCTGCTTGATCAGGCCCATCGCCCGGATGAACCGCCGTCCGAACCGGTACCCGCTGACCGGAAAGTTCTCGACCGCCCGCTGCGTCGTCGCTCCCCACAGCGCCTCCGCCGGAACCGTCATCTCCCCCATGCTGTCCTTCTCGATCCGCGTCGCCATCGCATCACCTCTCCCAACCCAAGCCGCGGCCTTCACCCCCGCGCGAACGTCCATCATCGCCGGAACCCTCCCGCCCCGTCCGACTCCGTCGCACAACCGACCCGCACCGACCCCCCCAGCCGAGCCGAACCGGACGCCGCGCCCGCCCGCTCTTAACGTCGCACACCACGGTCAAAGTAAGGAAGCCTTGGTGGAAAGGCAACAAAGCGCCAATACCCTGTTGAAAAAGAGGTGCACGCCCCTCCGGGACATGAATGTCACCGAGAAAAACCGGTATCACAAAGGCCGATCGTGAGTTCTGCACAAGCTGCTAATGTGGTGAGTTATAAGCTCGTTGCCTTGGATCAGGAGCGCGGCGCTCTGCTCCGCCCATGCGGACCGGAGGTCCGCGCTGCCGAATTGAGCAACGAATTTGCAACTCGGGACACTACGGACCTGTTTAGCCGCAAGCGGCGGGCATAACCCGCCCTGCGGATCGTTCCTCACCGTCGATGGACCACCATCCTTGCAAAGTGAGGATTGTTGCCCGAAGTCCCCGAGGTCGGTCAGCCCCTCAACCTCGCCGCCCGACGCCGAGACGTCTCCCCTCGAGTCCGTCCGACCCGGCCGCTTGCATGCCCTGGTGCTCAAACAAGCGCCGCAAATCGGCAACGGCGGCCGGGATGCGTGACCCACCCGGCCGCCGTTCAACTCCGTCGCACAACGTCAGCTCCCCGGTGTTACGGGCAACCGACGTCGATCGGGTCGAAGCAACCCGGGTCAACAAGCCGGACGGTGTGTCCGCCCGTGTAACAGCAGGCGAAAAGCTTCGCCTTACCGTTGAGCACAATGACGTTGAAGTTCTGCGAGTCGACGGAAATCGTCACGAACTCGCCGTCGTGGCTGTTGTCGCGGTAGACGACCTTCGCCACGATCTCGCCGTTGTCCTTGCAACGGGCGCGGAACTTCTTGATCGCGTCGCACGGGCACGCGTTGCGGCAATCCGCACCTTCGCCGAGGAAGGTTCCCCCGGACGACAGACATTCCGACTCGATCAGGCTGGCGCAATCCTCATCGTTCAGGCAGCACGCGCCCGGCTGCGGACAGGAGAAGGCGCCGCAGTTCGTTCCGAAGCGCCAGGTTCCGCCCTGCGCCGCGCAATCCTCCCGAAGCAGGTCCGCGCAGCTTCCATCCCTGAAGCAGCAGGCGCCCGGTTGCGGTTCGCCGCCGACCGTGATGATGTTGGTGAAGATGTCCGGATCGCCGTTCTGCGTGGACAGGTAGCACGGGTAAACGACGTCCCCCGCCACCGCCAGGCCGTTGTAGTCGCCGATGAACTGCTGACCACGGTTCAGGCCGTCATTGTTGCAGTTCCACGAATTCGGCGTCAGGCGGAACTCGATCCAGGAATCTCCCCGGTCCTCGCTGATCGCGTAGTAGTTGTCGAACATGCCGTTGGTCGTGTTGTCGTTCTGGTTCGTATGTCGCGAGTCGAAGAACGTCAGGTGAAGACGTCCTTCGGCGTCCACCTCAAACCACGGCCAGAACTGATCCCCCGGGGGGTTGCCGTCGCCGTTGATGACGCGCGGCGTGGTCCACGTGTCGCCGCGGTCGGTGGACCGGCAGAAATACAGGTCCACGTTGTAGTTGTTGTTCTGACGGTTCGTAGTGTCGAAGTAAATGCAGTAGAGCGTTCCGTCGTTGGGATCGACGGCGATGTAGTTCATCGGCGGCACGCGCATGTTGCCCGGAAAACGCGAACCGTCCTGCGTGCCCCAAGTGTCCAGGCGGGTGGCGATGCGGATCGCGTTCCCGAACGTGGTTCCGCCGTCAAGGCTGCGCCGCATCAGCACGCCGTTGCCGAAATCCCAGTACGCCACGTACACCTCGCCGTTGGGCCCGACGCGCGGCAGGAAGCCGATGCCGCTGCCCAGGCTGCGGGGCGCGCCCCAGGTCTGCCCCATGTCGGTCGAAGTGATGACGCCTTCGTTGTAGGCGATGTACACGCGCGTCGCGTTCGGATTGTCATGCGCGCGTCCCGCCGCCATCCAGCACTTGTCCGCGCCGCCCGTCGTCCGGGCCATCACCGACGCCTCGAAGTTCTGCGCTCCCGGCGCCTTGCGGGCGACGTAGATGCCGCCGTTCCCGGCGAACGAAATCGCGCCCACCCAGAGATAACCGGTGCGCGGGTCAGCCGCGGTCATCGGGTCGCCCTCGACGCCGGACTGGTTCGCCTGTGGCGGACGGACGAGAAAGTCCGTCCACGACACGCCGCCGTTGAGCGTCAGGGCGACGCCCATGTTGATGACCTCGTTCCCGCCGCTACGCCGCCAGTCGTTCCAGGCGCCGACGATCTCGAGCGGATTGCCGTCGGACGCCGCCATCGTCGTCTCGTTCGCCGCGAACGTCCCCCCGGCGACGTCGATCCGGACCTGCGGACCCACGTCCACCTGCGCCGACGCCCACCCGGAAAGCGCCGCGACCGCCGCCGCAGCCGCCAGCCGGCCGTTCCGGTTCATCATGCTTGTCGATCTTCGCATTCGTATTCTCCCCGCGGGTCGCACCGATCCTCTTTCGTCGATCGCGCCGATCCCGCAATAACCGCGTCGCTTTCGGACGCGCGTTCATGTTTCTGTTTCCGATGTTGCGCCCGCCGCAGGCAGGCCCGATCCGAAGTGGCACGCCGTTCCGCTCAATTTGTGGGTTCCGCCAGCTTCGCACTCAGCATTCCGCGGAACTGCGGAGGCACGACGCCGCCAAGGCGCTCCGCCTCATGCGTGTGCGTCCACGCCGCCGCGTACTCTTCTTTGTAGTAGTACGCGATCGCGATGCGCGAATGCGCCTCCGCGTGATTCGGATCCAACTCGAGAACGCGCCCGTATGCCGCGATCTGACCGTCGAGATCCCCGCTGCGCTGGATGTTCTGCGCCACCTTGAAGCGCAGTTCCGCGGAGTCATCCGCCACACCCATCGCCGACGTGTACGCCGCCTGGGACTCGTTGACGCGCCCCTTCGTGATCAGGGCGTCGCCCAGCGCCTCGTAGGCGGGGGCCAATTGCGGGCTGTGAATGACCGCCCGGGTGAACGTACCGATCGCCTCGACCGAAAGCCCGCTGTCCAGCTCCGTCCGCCCTTTGCTGAGCAGGCCCTCATACGTCTCGTTGCGAACCTCCTCGCCGATCGCCGGCGCCTGCTCCGGGTCGAGTTCGACGTAACCCTTTTCGTAGCGCAGACCGCGCATCGCCTCCTTCATGCGCTCTTTCCGGTAGTCCTCGATCGGACTTGTCCCGGAAGCCGTCGAGGCTGTCGCCGCCGTTGCGGACGGCTTCCCGTCCTCGGGCGTGCCGCCGCGCTCGCAGCCGATCAGCAGCGCCGCACAAAGCGGCGCCCACGTCAGCAGAATTCGGAATCTCTTCATGCCCCTTGCTCCTGTGTACGAGGAACGCGCACCGGTTCGTGCGAACGCCGGGTTGCGCCGAACCTGGATGCGAACAACGACACGGTTCTTGAAGCGTCCGCCCCGCGTTCCCCTCACGCGAGACGACCTCCGCTGTCCTTCCCCAAGTCTGGACGGGAGCATTATAACGGAATGAAGGGGAAATCATAACCCCGGATCGAGCGCTGATATGGTCTCCGTTTCGTCTCAGACCGACGTCTGTGATGCTGCCGCGCGCCGATCTTGCCTGCCGGACTTCAGCAGCCTGATCCCGAGAGGCCGACGCCCGCTCCACGACCCCAACGGGGTTGCGACCTCCGGCGCAACGCTTCAATCCGGCGCAACCCCGTTGGGGATGGTCGGAATGCGGGGTGCCGTGAACCCAAGGTAGGCCGCCTTCGGCGTCCAACCCTGGGCTGGAGGCCGCAATCCCTTCGGGATTGAGATATAGCAGCCCGTGGTGAAACCCCCCTCTTGACACGCTTGATATACTCTTTGGGGTCAGCGTCAAGAGTCCGTTACGGAGGATGGTCCTGGCGATGGGCAGGCGGAAGAAGCAGGCGCAGTCGTCGTTTTGGATAGCGACGGCCGACTTGCCGAAGTCCGGCGGACATCCCTTTTATGAGCAGGTGAACCGCATTCTGGATGCCGAGGGGTTCGA
>BOJX01000123.1 GCA_016860685.1 Planctomycetota bacterium | reverse complement strand
CGGCAGAAGGCGACGACGCCACGACGCAGGTGCGCCGACCCGCGCCGTCCTTGACGGCCAGTTGCGTCTTGTCGCGCGCCGCCGTCGCCTTCACGTAGGCCAGCGCGACCGGGCGGGAAAGACGGACAGAGCGACATGAACTTGTCACTTCTCCGATGACCTGCCCGTCGGCATCCAGAACCGGCGACCCCGGCGCGGGCGGGTCGCCGTCGTCGAAGATCAGCCGCACCAGCCCCCGCGAGGCCGCCTTCCGCGCGTGCATCCGCTCGACGATCTCCTGACCGAGATAACATCCCTTGTTGAAACTGACCGCGCGGGCGAGTTGCCCTGTCTCCGCCGGCAGAACCGCCTCATTGATCTCGTTCGGGTACGCCGGGACGCCTTGCTCGATGCGCAGCGCCTCGACCGCATCCCAGCCGATCCACGCCGCGTCCCCCGCCGCCGCGAACCGCGCCGCTACCGCGTCCCACTCCCGCGAGGGGAACGAAACTTCATACCCCCGCACGCCGCAGAAGTCGCTGCGCCATGCGACGCACTCCCCAGCCGGGTCCGAAAGAAGACCGGACTGATACTGCGCCGCGTTCTGCGCCGTCGTCCATCCCGCAGCAGCCGCCGCCTCGCCCGCGCCAGGCCCCAGCACGCCGATCCGGCACGTCTCCGCCGACAGGTCCGTCAGCGCCACGTCCTCCATGATGATGTACTTGTTGAAGTGCTTCAGCGCATCCGTCAGCAGGCGGCGATCAATATCCAGCAGAATGTCCTCAGCCCGAATGAGATAGACGAGATCGAAAAGAATGCGCCCCTTGACGTTCAGCGCGAAGGCGTAATTGCCGTCGCCCGGCGAGAGCGGCTTCACCTGGTTCGTCACCAGATTGTGCAGCCACGCCGCCCGGTCCTTGCCTGTGACGCGGACCAGTCCCCGGTGCGTCCGATCGCACAGGGCCCACCCGCGCGACACGGCCGCGCACTCGTCCGCCGTCGCCGCGCCGTCCTCCGTCGCCGACGCGAACCGCGCCGGAACACGGACGCCGCCCACCTCCCGCAGCGCCCCCCCGCGCGCCGCGACGCCCTCCAGCCAGACCTCTCGCTGCGTCATCCTTGAATCTCAATCCGACTCGGGCGCCGTGCCGCCGCCGACGTTTCGACGCAAAGTTCCTGCCCGTCTGAAACAGAACCGCGCCCGTCAGGAAGCGGTTCTTTTCCGTCAAAGACAGGGCTTTGCCGCCGCACCGGGGTCGGTCAAGTTCGCTCGCCCACCGCTCAATTGCACGTCGTCGACCGCGTGAACTGCGGACACTCGACGATGAACACCGTGTGCGCGCCGCTCTGACCGGTCCACTTGACCTTTCCCTTGCCGCGGTCGTTGATCGTCAGCGTCCGCCGGTCGCCGTTGTTGTCCACCGTCAGAATCGTGCCCGCCGCCAGCGTCGAAACCACCTTCGCCTTCAGCCGCCCGTTGGTGCATCCGACGTTGAACTTGTCGATCCGGTTGCAGTCCGCGCCCTCGCATTCGTCCGGAATCCAGTTGCGGTTCGCGTCCGCGCTGCGACCGGAGGCGATGTCGTCGCCGTCATGTACGCCGTTGCCGTTGCAGTCCACCGCGACGCGCATGTAATACACGTCCTGCTCGTTGTTGAGCGTCGTCGCGTACGCCAGATGCGCGCCCAGATCATCCGAGATCATGTGATAGTAGTCGCCGATCTTGTTCTGCTGGGGCCAGCCGACGCTTGAGTTCCACTCAGGACCGGTGGCCTCGTTCGGCGACCACGTTGCGCCCCCGTCGGTCGAGTACGCGTAGAAGGTCTGGCAGCGGAACGTGTTGCCCGTGTTGCGCGTGTCGTTCCAGACCGCGTCGAGCCGTCCGCTCGGCGCGATCGACATCGTTCCGAACCACTGCCACGCCGTCGTGCTCGCGTCGTCGTTGACCCGCACGGGCGCGCTCCACGTGGCGCCGCCGTCCGTGCTGCGGACCACCTTCACGTCCGCGGGATCCGTCCCCGAAGGATCGACCGTGGACAGCAGGTACAGGTGGCCGTTGCGCGGTCCCCCGGACGTATCCACCGCGATGTAAAGCTGGCCCGCCAGCCCCTCGGGGTTCGGTCCGCCGAACGCGACGACCGTCCCCCCCAGATTGATCGAAGCGTTGCGCGTCGAGAACGTCGGCGTCTGCCCGGGATCATCCGCGTTCGTCGAGCGCACGACGATAAACGTGGAGAACGCGTCGCTTCCGCAAACGTAAAGGTCGCCGTTCCCCGCTACCGCCAGCGTCCCCCAGATCGGCGAACTCGGCAGCGTGATCGGGTTCAGGTAGCTCAGCCCGCCGTCCGTCGAACGCGTGAAAATTCGGTTCCCGCAGCAGCCCGCCGCCGTGCTCCACGCCAGGTAGATGTGCCCGTCGCCCATCCCGCCGGTCGTGTCGATCGCCATCCACTCCTTGTCCCCGCCGTAAGCGGCGATCGGCGAGCCGAACGTCGCCCCGCCGTCGGTGGAGATGAACATGTCGCACAGGAAGTTGTTCTTCAGCGTGCAGTAGTAGATCGTCCCCGCGCGGTCCGCCGCCAGCACCGGGTCGCTGCGGAACGTTCCGTTTGTCAGCACGCCCGGAAACGTCCACGTCTGCCCCCCGTCGGTCGTGAACGCCCGCCCCGCCTCGCGGAAGTTGTTGTTCACCGTGTCAAACTGCCGCCATCCGATCGCCATCCGGTTCGGATTCGTCGGATCCACGGCGATCGACGGTTCGTTGGCCGCGTCGCCGAGGATGTTATCGCCCTGACCGTTGACGTTGACCTGAACCGTGGTGTACCGCCCCTGGCCGTACTCGAACCGCACCGCCGGGCACACACCCACCGGTTCGACCTCGCCGTCCGGCGTCATGTCCTGCGTCTCATGCGGTACGGTGCGCGGATCCGCCGGCGGCTGCGCCTCCTGACCCGCCGCCGAAAGCACCGTCAGCGCGAACCCCAACCCCGCCACGCAAATCATCGAAAGCTTCATATTCGCTCCCCTCAGCGAAAGGTATGCCCACCCCGGCTGCGTCGATCCGACGCGACTCCAACATCGTAGTTCCCGCCGGGCCGAAAAACAATGCGGAAGCGGACCGGGCGCGCCAGGATCGCGACGCTCTGCTTCGCACCCCGTGGACCGGAGGTCTGCGATTCGAAATCGCGCCGCGTGCCGACCGGAAGTTCGGCGTTCGAGTCGATGCAAAGACCCGGCACCGGGAAATAAGAGCAATTACGCACGACAGGGAGGAAGAGACGAGGTGGAAGAGCGGCGGAGAAAGGCGCCCCCGTCTCATCGCGGCGTGGCGCGGACCCGGGCGAGCAGCTCCGACATCTCCGCGAGGGCGTGGGCGTTGTCCACCCGCCGGGCGGCCTCGACCCCCGCCTCCAGCGTCGCCTGCGCCTCAGCGATCCGGTCCAGGGCGAGCTGCGCCAGCGCCTTGTGATGATATCCGGCCGTGTAATCCGGATCGATCGACAGCAGTCGGTCGAACCGGGCGATCGCGCCGGCGTAGTCCTCCGCTTTCACAAGCTCCATCGCTACGCCGAAGTTGAGAAACGCGTCCTGCGGTTCGCGCTCCAGCATCTGGTTCAGTTTCTCAAGCCGCGTCATCATGTTCGTTCGTGTTTGATCCTTCTGATGGTTTTCGATCCCTCTCGCGTCGGTTTCGTGGTTCATTCGTTTCCGAATGACCGAGCCGCGACGGTAAGGGAGCGAGGCCCTCAAGGAACCGACCCGCGACCGTGAACGAGCGAGGCCCTCAAACCCCTCAAGCGGACTCCGATCCGATCGCCGACAATCAGGCTATCGCCGCGCGGCGCGGCGGCCAAGCGGAGCGATCGAAAGGCGCGAGGCGTCTGTATTCGCTTCGAGCGGGAACATGACGAGGCGGTAGCGGGCCTTGCGACACTGCGGGTCTGCGGCACAGACCGGCACATTCTGGAGCCGCATCATGACGTCGCTTCATCCTTTCGACGCGCTGAGGATGTCCGTTGCGGGCATCACCGTCTCGCATTCCGGACATCTCCCTGACCTGTTCCCTGTCAGATCATATCCGCAGACGCCGCAGTGCCCTGGCGGCGGGCGGCGACTGCGGCGCCAGAGGGCGATCGTCGCCGCAAGACCGGCCAACGCGAAAGGCCACAGCGGCGCGGTCACAGCCTTGGAAAAGTACCAGCCGGCCATCGAGGCGCCAGCGCCGTCGATAATCAGCCCGCTCGGGTACGTCGTGTCCCAGCGCCACACATGAAACCAACCGTGAACCAGCGCCGCGGATACGGTCTTCCCCTGCCACCCGAACATCAACGCCCGGCTGGGGAGTTCCGCCAACGTGAGCAATACGGTGACGCCGCCGCTCAAGACGTCCGCCAGGCGCGCCGCTCGCCGCCCGCGTCGCCGACGTGATGCCTCAACCTTGTCGATCGTCACGGCTCACTTGGAGCGCCTTTTATCGAAAACAGCGGCGGAGCGCAAGGATAACCCGAAAAAGGCGGCGGATCGTCTCCGCGGGGCGGAAGAGCCGGCGAGTGTCCCCGGTTCAGTATGCCGATATAATGATGCAGACCGCGTGGGGGAGCGCAGAATCCGCGCGGGGGTGAAGGAGTCGCCGCACGGAGTCGTGCGACCGCGGCTCGGAGCAGGCTGGATTTCGGATGTCAGATCCGGCATACGGCGGCGGCGTGGCGGAAAAGATCCAAAACCCGACATCACCCGGAACGCTTCCTGATGGGCGCGGCTCGGATGGGGCGGCTAACAGCTAGGAGCCAGGAGCTGGCAGCTAGGAGCTTTCATGTGCGGCATCGTGGGGTATCTCGGTCCGAAACCGGCGCTTCCGGTCGTCATCGAAGGCATCAAGCGCCTCGAATATCGCGGGTATGACTCCGCCGGGGTGGCGGTCGTCGGCGACGGTCGGCTCGACGTGCGCAAATCCGCCGGGCGGATTCATGTGCTCGAGCAGGGGCTGGATCTCGACCCCGACGTCGGACACCTCGCCATCGCCCACACTCGCTGGGCGACCCACGGCGCGCCCAACGACGTCAACGCTCACCCGCACCTGGACGCCTCGGGGCGCATCGCCCTCGTCCACAACGGCATCATCGAGAATTACCAGGCGCTGCGCACCTACCTGAAGCAGCAGGGCGTCAAGCTCGTCAGCGACACGGACACGGAATGCCTCGTGCAGATGATCGGGCTGCGCTACCGCGGCGACCTGGAGCAGGCGGTGCGCGAAGTGCTGCACGACATCGACGGGACTTACGGCATCGCCGCGATCTGCAAGGACGAACCCGGCGTGCTGGTCGCGGCGCGCAAGGGCAGCCCGCTCATCGTCGGCATCGGCAAGGATGAGTTCATCCTCGCGTCGGACGCCGCCGCCATCCTGGCGCACACCAGCCACGTGATCTACCTGTCCGACGGCGAGATGGTGCGCATCTCGAAGGACGGCGTCCGCACCACGACGCTCAACGCCGTGCCCGTCACGAAGGAGCTGGAGCAGATCGAGTGGACGCTGGAGCAGATCGAACTCGGCGGCCACGAGCACTACATGGCGAAAGAGATTTTCGAGCAGCCCGAAGCGCTGCGCAACGGCATGCGCGGTCGCGTGGACGGAAAGGCGGGCAGCGTGCACCTCGGCGGACTGGCGGAGCACTGGCGCGATCTCACGCGGGCGAAACGGATCATTCTCACCGGTTGCGGAACGGCGTGGCATGCGGCGCTGGTTGGCGAGTATCTCTTCGAGGAGCTGGCCCGCATCCCGACGGAGACCGAATACGCCAGCGAGTTCCGTTATCGCAACCCGATCATCGAAGACGGCACCGTCGTCATCGCGATTTCGCAGAGCGGCGAGACGCTCGACACCTACGCCGCGCTGCGCGAAGCCCGGCAGCGCGGGGCGCTCTCGCTCGGAGTGGTGAACGTCGTCGGCTCGACGATCGCGCGGGAGACGGACGCCGGCGTCTACCTGCACGTCGGACCGGAAATCGGCGTCGCGAGCACCAAGGCCTTCACCGGACAGGTCACCGTGCTGGCGATGATCGCGGCCGCGCTGGGCCGGCGCAAGCACATGTCGCAGTCCTCGATGGAGCAGTTCCTCTCGGCGCTTGCCGAAGTGCCCGAAAAAATGCAGCGCATCCTCGAACAGGCCGACCTCTGCCGCGACGTCGCCCGCCGCTTCCACGAGCGCGACAACTGGCTTTATCTCGGTCGCGGCTACAACTACCCCGTCGCCCTCGAAGGAGCGCTCAAGCTCAAGGAGATCAGCTACATCCACGCCGAGGGGCTGCCCGCCGCCGAGGTCAAGCACGGACCCCTCGCGCTCATCGAGGAGGGCATGCCCGTCGTCTTCATCGCCCCCAACGGCTTCCAGTATGACAAGATCGTCAGCAATATCATGGAGGTGAAGAGCCGCGGCGGGCACGTCATCGCCATCGCCACCGAAGGCAACCGCGAAGTCGCCAAGCTCGTCGAGCAGGTCATCTATGTCCCCGACATCATCGACCCGCTCCAGCCGCTGCTGACGGTCGTCCCGCTGCAACTGATCGCGTATCACGCGGCGGTCCTGCGCAACTGCAACGTGGACAAACCGCGAAATCTCGCCAAGAGCGTGACCGTGGAATGACGAGCGGAGCCGCGTCGTCCGCGAGAAAGCGAAAAGCAGGATCACGCTCGACCTTCCTGGCCCGCGGCGCCGGCGCCGCGACGGCTTCCCGATCCTGGCGTGCCGGGCCCTTTTCCGACCCCCCTTTCGCGCCGACGGCGCTCGGAGGATCCTCCGTGATCGATCCGTGAGGGTCGGCCGGGTGGCATGGCCTGGGTGTACTCACCTGGCCATGCTATGCGAGCGGCAGATGTCAGAATGCGGTTGCCTTGGGGGGGGGTTGCGTTCGAACCGGATCGAGGTATCATACTCGGCATGGTTAGGTCTGACGACCGGGTTTGATGTTCACGCTCTGCTATAAGAGCCTGCCTTCTCGCCTCTTTCGCCAACTCCTACCGCAGGGTCATGTTGGCCCCTTTCGTTCGATCCCGAAAGCTGATGTGGATCGATCAGCCCTTACGCAGGAGAAATCTTCATGGGCAAAAAGTTGTATGTCGGGAATCTGGGTTACAGCGTCGATGATGCGCAGCTCCGCGAGCTGTTTACGCCGCACGGAACCGTGGATTCGGCGCAGGTCATCATGGACCGTGACAGCGGACGCAGCAAAGGCTTCGCGTTCGTCGAGATGAGCTCGAGCACCGAAGCCGAAGCCGCCATCTCGGCGCTTAACGGTCAGCAGCACGACGGTCGTGCGCTCACCGTGAATGAGGCCAAACCGCGCGAGAGCCGCCCGAGCGGCGGATACGGCGGAGGCGGTGGTTACGGAGGAGGGAAATCCCGCGGCGGTTCAAGCCGCCGGTCGTACTAAACCGCCACCCGGAAACCCGAGCCGCGGGCTTCAGCCCGCGCGAATGCGCCGCAGGAGCGGCCGACGCCGCTGCGTGACGGTCGATCTCGGGAGGGGTTTCCAGGCAGACGGATCTGGGTGAACCAAGGGGGGCGGGCCTGACACGCCCGTCCCCTTTCACGCTCCCGCGGTATCCGTGGTTCTTTTGAAGGAGACGACACTCAGGCATGAGTTCACTTTCGAGCGTTCCATCGGCGGTTCCCAGCGACATGGTCGCGCCCAGCCCGGTGTGCAACCCGCCCAAGTTTGAGTCGAACGACGGCTTCCGCAACGCTCTTCGCCAGCGCGTGGAGGAGTACTTCGCCCGGACCGGGCGAAAACCGCGCGATTGTCCGCAGATGTACCTGAAATCGGCGGTCGTCTTCGGCGGTTTCGTTGCGACTTACGTGGTGCTGGTGTTTTTTACGACGTCGGCGTGGGTCGCTCTGCCGCTGGCGGCGTTGCTCGGGCTTGCGTGTGCGGGCATCGGGTTCAACATTCAGCATGACGGGGGGCACGGCGCCTACTCGGACCGCCGGTGGGTCAACCGTCTTTCCGCCATGGCGCTCGATCTGCTCGGAGGCAGCTCCTACATCTGGGCGCGCAAGCACAACGCCTTTCATCACACCTATCCGAACATCACCGGTCACGACGACGACATCGACGTCGGCGTGCTCGGCCGGCTCTCGCCGCACCAGAAGCGTCTGCGCCTGCACCGCCTCCAGCATTTCTACATGTGGGGGCTGTACGGGTTCCTGCCGATCAAGTGGCACTTCGTCGATGATTTTCGGAGCCTCATCACCGGGCGCATCGGCGAACACCGCTTCGCCCGCCCCAAGGGTTGGGATCTGCTGTTTTTCTTCGGCGGAAAGGCCGCGTTCTTCACCGTGGCGTTCGGCGTGCCCATGCTGGTGCATCCGTGGCCCACGGTGGTGTTGTTCTATGTCCTGGCGATGCTCATTCAGGGCGTGGTGCTCAGCGTCGTGTTCCAACTGGCGCACTGCGTCGAGGAGGCGGAGTTCCCCATGCCGCTCGAGGAAAGCGGGCGGATGCCGACGAGCTGGGCGGCGCACCAGGTGCAGACCACGGTCGACTTCGCGCCGCGAAACCGCGTTCTGTCGTGGCTGCTCGGCGGGCTGAACTTCCAGACGGAGCATCACCTCTTCCCGCACATCTCCCACTCCCACTACCCGGCGATTGCGCCGATCGTGGCGCAGACCTGCGAGGAGTTCGGCCTGACGTACCGCGTCAACTCAAGCTTCCTCGCCGGCGTGGCATCGCACTTCCGGTGGCTGCGGCGGATGGGGATGCCGATTGCGGAGGGAGCCGGGGCGTGAGGAATGCAGCACAACGGCGGGCAGGCTGAATCAGGATCCGGAGAATCAACGAGCCGGCCCGGGAACGATAACCCAGGGATCGGCCCTGTCTGTGATCCCCTTCAGCCGCGAGGCCCTCAG
>BOJX01000122.1 GCA_016860685.1 Planctomycetota bacterium | reverse complement strand
GGACCGCGCGGCCGACGCCGCGCGGGTGTTGTTGCCCTGCAAAACACGGCATTTCGAGTGTTTTATTGCACAAGAAGGTCAAGAATTCACGCTTGATCAGGGGCTAGGCGAGCCGCGGGCGTCAGTCCTGGCGGTCCTTCCTGACCGCGCGGTGATCTCCGCACCGCGCCTCGTTGACGCCTGATGCCGCCGGACGGGTTTCCCGAACCGGGGCGCTCTCGTAGCATCCCCCGCCGTGTCGATCCGTTTTGAAATCAACGCTCATGATCAACGCGCTCGCCGCGGGCGTCTGCACACGCCGCACGGCATCGTCGAAACCCCCGCCTTCATGCCCGTCGGAACAGCCGGAACCGTCAAAGGCGTGACGCCCGATCAGCTCGCCGAAACCGGAGCGTCGATGATTCTGGCGAACACATATCACCTCGCGCTTCGCCCGGGTTCCGAGGTCGTGCAGCGCCTCGGCGGTCTACATCGGTTCATGAGCTGGGACGGCCCGATCCTGACCGACAGCGGCGGCTTTCAGGTGTTTTCGCTCGCGGAAATCCGGAGCGTCACGGACGAGGGCGTCGTGTTCCGCTCTCACGTGGACGGCGCCACGATCGAGCTGACTCCGAAGCGCGCGATCGAGATTCAGAATCAGCTCGGCGCCGACGTCATCATGACGTTCGACGAATGCCCGCCGCTGCCGTCCTCGCGGGAGGTTGTGGCGCGCGCCGTCGAGCGGTCGATCGCGTGGGCCAGTGTGTGCCGCGAGTCCCACCAGCGTGAGGATCAGGCGCTTTTCGGCATCGTGCAGGGCGGACTGGACCTCGAGTTGAGGCTGCGGTGCGCCGCGGCGCTGCTCAATCTGGATTTCCCGGGTTATGCAATCGGCGGGCTGTCCGTCGGCGAGACGCATGACGAGATGATCCGCGTGCTCGAGCCCACCGCCGCCGCGCTGCCGACGGAGCGTCCGCGCTATCTGATGGGCGTCGGTAAACCGAGGGATATCCTCGCCGCCGTCCGCGCGGGCGTGGATATGTTTGATTGCGTCCTGCCGACGCGGAACGGCAGGAACGCCGAAGTGTTCACCGCACAGGGACGACTCAAGCTCCGCAATCAGCGGCACGCGTTCGACGACGCGCCGCTGGAAACCGGTTGCAACTGTCTGGCGTGCCGCCGGTTCTGCCGCGGGTACCTGCGCCACCTTTTCATGGCGCGGGAGATGCTCGGTCCGACCCTGGCGACAATTCACAACCTTCGGTTTTATCAGCGGTTTCTCGCTCGCGTGCGGGACCGGATCATCGACGGTACACTGGATCGGATCGAAAACGAGTTCCCGATCGTCGCGGTCGACGATCCGGATGAAACTGAAAAGGAAGGTGTCAACGACGCATGATCTCACTGACTGAATTGCTCGCCCAGACCGAAAGCGGCGCCGCCGAAGCACCGCAAGCTGCTCCTCCGTCCGCCGCTACCACCAGCGCCCCCGGGGGAACCCCTCCGCCGAAGCCGGGCGCCCCGGACACAACCTTCATCATGTTTTTCGGACTCATGATCGCTCTGATGGTGTTCATGATGGTGTCGCGGTCGAAGCGGGAGAAGCGGGAGCGCGAGGCGCGCAAGCAATTGCTGGACAACCTGGCGAAGAACGACCGGGTGATGACGATCGGCGGCGTCGTCGGCACCGTCGTGGCGGTCAAGGAATCCACCGTCGTCCTGAAGGTGGATGAAAGCACCAACACCCGCATGACCTTCGCGCGCCGCGCGATTCAGCAGGTGCTCGCCGGCGACGAGGAGCCGAAGCTGGAGGAGACGCGCTGACCCGGAGGCGACCGAACATGCGCGAGCCGCATCGGGTCAGTACGCAACTGCGGGATGTCGCGACGCGCCCCGGCGTCCGTCGGCCCGTGCTCCGGCATCTGCCCGTCCTGGCGCTGACGCTCGTCGCCCCGATCCTCGCCCAGGAGCCGAAGGAGGAAGGCGTCGAGTTGCTCCGCAGCGACTCCCGGGCGCCGTTTGTCCACCGCATCGGCTTGTATGATGAGCACGGCGGCGCCATCAACCCCGCCGATCCCGACGCCGCGCCGTATTCGCCACGCGCAACCTGCGGTAAGTGTCACGAAGTCGGCGCGATCGGTCGTGGCTGGCATTTCAACGCCGGACACGCCGAGGTTCCGGCCGGGCGCCCCGGCGAACCCTGGATCTACGCCGACGCGTCGACCGGAACGCAGATTCCGCTTTCCTACCGAGGCTGGCGCGGAACGTTCAAACCTGATGCGATCGGGTTAACGTCGTGGGACGTGATGAAAATCTTCGGGCGGCACCTGCCGGGAGGCGGCGCTCTGCATCCGCCCGAAACCGCCGACCCGCCGGGGCTTTCGCGTTGGCCGCTGGCGGGAGGTCTCGACATCGACTGCATGTTGTGCCACAGCGAGGGCAACCACCACGATCCGGCGCAACGCGCCGCCCAGATCGAGCGCGAGAATCTTCGCTGGATTCCGACCGTCGCAGCGGGTTTCGCCGTCGTGCGCGGCGACGTGGCGAAACTCCCTGACGACTTCGACCCGGACCTCGGTCCGAACCCTGATTTCCCGGAACAACAACTCCCACGGCTGACTTACGACCGCACCCGGTTCGACGCAGACGACCGCGTTTTGTTCGACATCACCCGCCGTCCCGCGGCGGACCGCTGCTACTTCTGTCACTCGGCCCGCGAAGTCGGCGACGGCGCGCCCCGAACGTGGCACACCGACGACGATGTCCACCTCCGTGCCGGAATGACCTGCACGGACTGCCACCGCAACGGCATCGATCACATGATCGTCCGGGGATACGAGGGCGAGCGTGACGGCGACGGACGGCTCGTCGCCGCGGGGACGCTCACGTGCCGTGGGTGTCACACCGATGACGCCACCGCCGATGATTTGCCGCCCACCGAGTATGTTCCGAAGGCGGGACGGCTCGGCGCGCCGATCCCCCGTCACGCCGGGTTGCCCGCGTTTCACCTTGAAGAGATGTCCTGCACCGCTTGTCACTCCGGGCCCGAGCCGGGGTCGCTGGCGAAGCGGTTTCAGACGTCTCTGTCGCACGGACTCGGACTGCCGACCCGCGATCGACGCGCGGACGACGACCCGGTCCTTACCGGGCCGGTCTTCCTGCCCGACGCGGACGGTCGCCTTGCGCCACACCGGCTCGCCTGGCCGCAATACTGGAGCTTGTCGCGGGAGGCGGGCTTCCCCCCGCTGGACGTGGCGCGCGCGAAGAAGCTGCTGAAGAACTCCCTCGCCAACGCACAACGCTCGGCGACCACGCAGGGACCGCTGACGAGGGAGCAGATCTCCGCGGGATTAAAGGCGCTTCAGACCGCCGCCGCGGAAGGCGAGTCCGCCGTCTACGTCGCTTTCGAGCGCGTGTACACGCTCGGACCGGACGGCTCGCTGGTGAGCACGTCGGACGAAGCCGGCGCGGCCTACGCCTGGCCGATCGCGCATGACGTCCGTCCGGCGAGACAGTCGCTGGGGGCAGGAGGTTGCACGGATTGTCACGCCGACGACGCGCCGATGTACACGGGTCGCATTGTCGATGCCTCGCTGGCCGCCGACCCTGACGCGCCGCGCACGACGATGCAGGAGCTTCGCGGCGCGGACGTGGGACTCGCCCGGGCCTGGAACCGCTCGATGCGCCTGCGCGACGCGTTCAAAATCGCCGCGTTCGCCGCGGTAGCACTGGTCGCGTGGTTCGCCGTCGCAAGAGGCGCTGGCGCTTGCGCCCGGTGGATCGAGCGGAGATGAAGGGCATGCGTCGGCGCTGCGCTCCCGCGCGGCCGTCGTATTCTAAGTCGCAGATGTTGGGGTTGCTGGGTCGGGGCAGCCAGAAGAGACAAGCAGGGAAGAGACAAGCAGGAGGGTTGCGTGTTTGAACGAGTCGCCGTCGCTGCTCTGACGGTTACACCCGTCGCCCTGGTCGCGCACTTTTTCCTGCGCGGACGCACACGCTCTCCCGTCGCCGGCGCGCAGGCGGCGTGCTGGCCGGCCTTGCTGACTTTCGCCGGCGCCGCGGCGTGCGCCGTGACCGCTTTGACGCCCCTGCTTTCAGGCAATTCGATGCGAGGCTGGTGGATGTTCGCCCACGTCGCCGCCGCGCCTCTTCTGATGGCTGGCTTGATCGCCGTCGCCGTCCAGAGATCCCCGCGCAAGACCTGCGGAACTGCCTCGGCCGGAACGTCTCCGCTGGACAAGGTCGGCGACCACCGGACGGCACCGGGACTTCTTGCGTGGGCGACGCCGGCGATCGGCGCGGTCGCGGTCGGGTCAATTCTTCTGAACATGCCACCGTGGTTCGGGCAGGAGGGCATGTCGTTCCTGCTGAACGTCCACCGCTACGCCGGCCTCACTCTCGGCCTCTCGGCGATGCTTCACGTTTATCGTGCGTGGATCGCCCGGAGGTGAATCAACTCAATCATCGGCGCCCGCAGTCGAGGTAAACGCGCGTCGCCTCTTTCGAGGCTTGTTTCACGCGGTTTCGGCGGTAACCTGCGGGCAAAGCGAAGGGCGGCCCGGTGCATCGGGAGGGCGGAAACAGGATGAGGCGCATGATGACAATGACGGAATTTCGACGCGTGACGAGGACGGCTGCGATGATCGCCTTCCTCACGACGACCTGCGGCTGGAACGCCGGCTTTGCAATGACGGCTCGCGTTCAGGAAGAAAAACCCGCCGAACCAGCAGCGCAGGACGAAGCGCCCAAGACGGGCGAGAAAGCGCAGGCGGATACGAAGGGGCTTAAACCGATCGACTTGAAGCTCCCTCGCCCGCAGTTCAAAGGCACACCGAAGAACGCCCCGCCCGGAACCAACCTCGAACCCCCGCGCAAAGGTCCGCGCCCGGCGTTCCTGGCGCCCGAAGGCGTGACGAACGTCGCACGCGGCAAGACGCCGCTTCCCAGCGACAAAGACCCGATCATCGGTGAAACGAAGTTTGTCACCGACGGCGAGAAGGAAGCCAACGAAGGCACGTATGTCGAATACGGCCCCGGCGTGCAGTGGGTGCAGATCGACCTGGGCAAGCCGATGTCGATCTACGCGATCGTCTTCTGGCACTTTCACCAGAGCGCCCGCATTTATCACGACGTCGTTGTCCAGGTCGCCGATGACAAGGACTTCGTCACCAACGTCCGCACCCTCTTCAACAACGATCACGACAACTCGGCCGGTCTGGGGTTGGGCTCGGACAAGGAATACTGGGAGACCTACGAGGGAAAACTCGTCGACGCCGGGGGACAGAAGGCCCGCTTCGTCCGCCTTTACAGCAACGGCAGCATCGCCGACGACCAGAACCACTACGTTGAGGTGGAAGTCTGGGCGAAGGAGTAACGCACCAGTGCGCCGGGTGCGTAGGGCGCTTCAGGATCGACGCCGGACCGCGTCCTGCGGACAATCCCCGCCGTGACCCACCTGGACAGCACATCCCAGGGCGATCTGGCGGTCCCGCGCGGATCTCGCCGACTGCGGGTCGTCGTGGCGCTGGCGGCGCTCGCCGTCGGCGCGCCGACGCTCACCGGTCGCTTCGTCGGCGGGGATGATCGCCGCCTCGTGCTCGATCATGTCCTTGTCAACCGCCCCTCGTTCGACCACGCCTGGCGCCTCATTTGCGACGTCCGACCGCACCGCGACCTGTATCAGCCGGTCCCGCTCCTCTCCTTCTCCGCCGAGTTCGCGCTGCTCGACGTTCTCGGGCTGCGCGCGGACCTTCCCTGGCCTGACGGAGGGGCGTGGCTTTTTCACCTCACGAACACCCTGCTTCACGCCGTCAATGCGTGCCTCGTGTTCGCGCTGCTGCGCCGCTGGACAAGGGACAACGCCGTGGCGGCGATCGCGGCCCTGATTTTCGCGGTTCATCCGCTTCAGGTCGAGACGGTGGCGTGGGTGAACGGGCGGATGATGCTTCTCTCGACGATGTTCGCGCTGGCGGCGCTGCTGTCGGCGGACCGGCTGTGTCTCACCCGCCGATCCGAGGAGACGCCGACAGAAGACGACGGTTCTCGCGACAAAGGCGGCGCGGTTGGGGTGCGCGGCGCGGCCGCGATCTCGGTGCTGACCGCCGTGTTCGCCCTTCTGAGTCTGACCAGCAAGGTCCGCGTCGGGTTGCCGATCCTCATGCTGCTGATCCCCGTGGTTCGACGTTGCCGTCCGGGGAGAGCGTTCTGGACTTGCTGGGCGATGACCGCGGGGATGACGGGCGCGTTCGCGTGGATCAACGTGCATGCGACGGCTGAGCACGACATGTTCGCCAACGCCGCCGCGCAGATGACCGGATCCCGCGTCGTGCGGTGCGTCCTTGCGCTGGGCTGGTACCTGGAGCATTTCATCTGGCCGAGCGGGCTGGCGGCGTGGTACGAAGCACCAAAGGCACCGGGCTGGGGAGATGCCGCGACGTGGCAGGCCTGCGGAGTTCTGGCGGCAGCGGTGGTGCTGCTGGCGGGGTCGTGGCGCCGGTCGAATGTCGGCGTGGTCTGCGCGGCCTGGTTCCTTCTGGGCATCGGCGACACCCTTCCGATCGTGCCCGCGAGAAACGTTCTGGCTGCGGATCGCTACATGTATCTGCCGATCATCGGCCTTGCGTGGGCGGCGGCGGCGGCGCTGGGAGGCCTTCTGGGTTTGAGTTCATCCGCGAAGTCGCCGGGCCTTCCTCGCTTCAGACGCGCGGGGGCGGGGGCGCTGATCGGGGTCGGTGCGATCCTGACGGCGGTCAGTTGGCGCACCGCTGGGCACTACGTGGACATGATCGCGAAGACGCGCCGCATCGTCGCCGTCCACCCCGACTCACCGTGGGTTCACGAGAAACTGGCGTGGGCGTTATACAACGCCGGGCAGTACTCCGAGGCGATCGAGGCGGGGCGAAGAGAGTTTGAACGCTTCCGGGAGGTATCCGGCGCTGAAGCCCTGACGATCATCGGCCTCAGTCAGGCCGCCCTCGGCGACCGCGCAACTGCAATCGCGACCCTCCGCGACGCGGCCTCGCAACGCCGCAGCGCGCTGGCGACGTACTACCTCGCCGCCACGCTCGCCGATGCACCGGGAAATGAGGACGAAGCCGCACGGCTTTTCCACGAATCCCTGGAAGCCCTGCCGAACTTCAACCCCGGGCTGAGCCGGGCCGCCGCGTTCTTCCTCCGCATCGGCAGGCCTGAGGACGCCCGCGCCTTTTATGAGCAAGTGCTCATCAATAACCCCTTCGACCTGAACGCGACCTTCGAGCTTTCTCGCCTCGATCTGAACGCCGGGAATCCGCTCGCCGCCGCGCGACGCCTCGAAGTCGCTCTGATTTGGGCGCCAGACTTCTCGCAGGGGCGGACGAATCTCGGCGTCTGTTATGAGCGCCTCGGGCGCATTGAGGACGCGATCCGGCAGTATCAGGCCGCGATCGCCGCGGAACCCCGCGCCGTCGAGGCGATGCTCAACCTCGCCCGGCTCAACGAGGAGGGCGGACGCCTCGGCGACGCGGAAGCGCTGTTGTCGCGCGCCGTGGAGGCGGGCGGACGCACTCCGCCCGTGTGCGCCGCAATGCACGACTTCCGGATCCGCACCGCCGCGCCGCACGATGCGGCGCGGTTCTGGACCACCGTCGCCGCATACCGCGCGCTGGAGCCGCCCGAACTCGTGCGTCAGGCCTGCGCCTTGGCGCTCGCGGGTGATTTCGACAGCGCCGAAGACGTCGCCGCCTCCGTCGCGGAAGCCACCCCCCCGGCGATTTTCGACGCTACCGCACAAGATCAGCTTGAAGCGGCATTGCGGGCGATCGAGGCGTGGCGCGACCGTCGCCCCGCCGATATCATCGACCCGATCGACCGTCTCACCGCCTCCGCCTCGCCGATCCTGCACCCCGCGCAGGAGACCCTCCTCGCGTCCTTCCTCGCCGAGCTGCGCAAGAACCCGGAAGACCCCTGGCTTTACTACCTCTGCGGCGCGCTTCAGAACGCCCTCGGCCGCCCCGACGTCGCCCGCGCCGCCTTCACGGTCTTCATCGACCTGTGCCCCGACCCGACCTGGCGCGAGCATGCCCGACGAAAACTCCAGACGATCCCTTCCTGAGCGTTTCATGCGGTTAAAGCGCCGGCATATCCGCCATCCGGAGAACTGACGACGATTCCCACGGCCCGCGTAGGCGGACTACGCCGGGGTTGTCCTCCCGGGTGTCCCGTAGGGCGGGAGTTGTGAATCGTGAATCGGAACTCGGAGGATCGGGCAGAGGCCCGCGATGTCTGGCTTGCCGCTCGTAGCTTGCCGCTCGTAGCTTGCCGCTTGTAACTTGCGGATCGTAGCCTGCGGCCTGGAGCGTGTGACAAGGAGCGCGCCGCCTGGCACGGGTCCAGGGGGCGGAGGACTACGCCGGACAGGTCGCAAGCTCGGCGGCGCTGAGGTCGGCTGCCAAGCTGATGACAGTGCGGAACATTTCCTGCGCCCCGGTGAGAACATCGCCCCGCTCGGCCTCGGTGAACGTCGCCGCATCCATCGCCGCCTTGAACTGCATCCACTTCACCCGCTGGCGGTCGCCGTAGGGGTCGAGGAAGCGGTCGCCGACGCCGGGAGTCAGGGCGTACGCGGCGCGCACGGCCTTGGCGATGAACTTCGCCCCGTTCTTGCTGCCCTCAAGGACATAATGCTGCCCCAGAAGCGTCAAGGGGCGGTGCGATTCAAGCCAGCACACCGACCGGCGGTAGCGCAGCACGGTGGGCAGCGCGGGCGTCTCATCCTCGAACGCCCCGAACGTGTCCAGATCGGCGAGGAGGTTGTCTTCCTGAAACTGCTCGTCGTCCACGACGGCGAGGATCTGCGGAACGTGAGGCCGGACGCGGCGCAGCGCCCCTTCGAGGATCCGATGGACGTGGAGCATCTGCGTCAGATACGCCGTGTAATCGGAAAGCGGCAGCTCGCCGCGAACCATCGCCTGCTGGAAGG
>BOJX01000121.1 GCA_016860685.1 Planctomycetota bacterium | reverse complement strand
GGCGCTCGCGCGGGCGGAAGCCGGGGGCCGTGCAATCGCGCGGGCTGCGGCGTTGACGGGACCGGTTTCGTTTGCGGATGTGGACGTTCCGCCGTTTGAGACGGCCGTGACGTTCGACGCGGACGATCCGCAGAAGGAGTACCCCGGGTTTCCGCTGGGCAGCGTTTCCGGCCTGGTGAAGGTCCTGATCGCCAACCTGGACGGCGATTCGTTCGGCGACATCGTGACCGCCAACCAGGAAACGCGGAACATCAGTGTCATGATCAATGCGACGACGAGTTGTCCGTAGTGGTTGTGAGAATGCGCCGATGGCGCGATTCGGGGGCCATGCGCGATCGGCCGGCTATCCGTGGTCCAGCGGGAAGCCGCCGGACCACGGGTTCTACGTCAACACCACCATTTCATTGTGTTTGTAAGTCACAATCTTTATTCGAATCTCGGAGTTGCTTGTTAGGAGTTCCTGTTCACCTATTACATTTTAACGGTTGGATTGCGTCGTGAGCATTGTTATTTTTGTATTGTCCCTTGCGGACACCGCCAAAGCGCAGTCCGCGTACTTGATCGGACTCGGACACCTCGATCCCAATTCCAACGTGAGCCATGCCTTCGGCGTGAGCGCCGACGGCAGCGTTGTGACGGGTTGGAGCACTCGACCGAACTTCCAGTACGAAGCCTTCCAATGGACACGGGAAGGCGGCATGATCGGCATGAACCATAGGACGAGTGAGGGCGCGGGCGTGTCGGGAGATGGTCGCGTCATCGTTGGACAAGTTACACCCCCCACCGAAGCCTTTTTCTGGATACCGGGTAGCGAGTACTTCCGTATGGGCGACCTGCCTGGAGGTTCGTTCAACAGCAAAGCGCGGGCGGCGAGCGAGACGGGCGCGGGGGTCAGTTCATCGACGGGCGCGGAGGCCACTCCGTGATGAGGGGGCGGGACTCGAGGCGGCGGAGGCGGGACTCGGTCCAGCGGGCGAGGATGTCGGCACGGACCTCCGGGTCGGGTTCGTCGAGGATCCGCTGTTTCAGCGGGCTTTCGTCCGCCGGCATGAGGTGAAACGCGAGGGTGTCGACCCACTGCTGCGGGTCGGTGCGCAGCTCTTGAAGCTGCTCGCCGATGCCAGCGTCGATCAGTTCGGCGCGCACGGCCTTTTCCAGCAGGCCGTCGAGGCGGTTCAGCGAGGCGTCCGTCGGGGCGTCCTCCCGCGCGGGCGGCGCGAGCGGCGCCGCGCGGATGCGTCGATAGGGAAGCTCGTGATCCTCCTCGAGCACGCAGACGCGCGCGGCGCCGAGGACGATGATGTGATAGCGTCCGTCGGATAATCGCTCAAACTTCAACAGCCGCGACAGGCACGCGACCGGGTGAATCGGCGCCTCCGGCGTGTCGTACAGGTGCTCGTGATTCTCGCGCAGCAGGACCAGGGCGAGCCACCGGTCCGTCTCCGGCGCCGCCGCCAGATCGTCCATCATGCGTCGGTAGCGCTCCTCGAACACATGCAGCGGAACCCCCACGCCCGGAAAGAGCACGAACCGCGGAAGCGGAAACAGCGGAATCCACCGCGATCGAAGGTAGTTCTTCCAACCCGCCATTGTCTTACCACTGCGCCTCCTCGAACGCCCCCATCTTGCGCACGGCCTTGGCCGGACGGGACTTGAGGATCGCTGACGCCAGCGGCAGGTCCGCCCGGACGGTGATCTTCAGGTTGGAAGCGTCAGACGCCACGAGGCGCACCGCGTGTCCGGCGCGCTCCACAACCTGCGCGTCGTCGGTCACAGGGGCGTCAGCAGCCAGTCTGGAGTACGCATCGAGAAACAGATCCTTGCGGAACACCTGCGGCGTCTGAGCTTCATAAAGCGCGTCGCGGGGGACGGTCTCCTCGACCACGCCGGCGCCCGACGCCCGCTTCAGCGTCGCGGCGACGGGACAGGCGAGGATCGCCGCGCCGGATTTTACGGCCTCCGCGAAGACCGCGTCGATCATCTCCTGCGTCACACACGGGCGGACCGCGTCATGCACGGCGACATACTCGGCGTCTTCGCGGACTTCGCGCAGGGCGTTGGCCACGGAGTCGCGCCGCCGCGCCCCGCCCTCGACGAGCCGGACGTTCATGAACGCGAGATTCGCGCCGTAGGAGGTCCGCACGCGCTCGGCGTCCTCCTTGGCGACGACAAGCAGCGTCTGACAGACGTCCTCTCGGTTAATGAACGCCTCCAGCGTCTTCAGAAAAACCGGACGCCCGTCGAGCTTGGCGAAAGGCTTCTTCTCTCCGCCGCCGAAGCGCTCGGAACTCCCGGCCGCCGGCATGATGACCGCGTACTTCGGCATGTTGCTCCTCACCTCCTGACCCGCGGACCGTGTTCGTGGACCGTGAACCTCCGGTCCTTATCTTCGCCCCCCCCCCCCCCCCCGCCCCTGCGTCGCTGTTTCACAACCAAGCCGCACTCGTAGGCAGGCAATTGTATTCCGCTCTCTTCCCGCTGAGGAAGACGCCGCGTATCAATCGGAAACAGGCGTCTTCAGCCGCCTTGAATCCTACCCCGCAACCGGTCTCCGGGCGACCCTCACACGGTTCTGATGAGGGGTTCTGCGGTTTCCCTTGCGATCGAACTGTTGTCAGGCGGAGGGGGAACCTGCGGGTGCTGTCGGGGCATCGTCGCGGAAGATGCGGATCCGCTTCCAGCGCCCGCCGCGCCAGCGCAGCGCCATGTAGACGCCGATCACGATGATGAGGATCGAGGCGACGATCCACGGTCCCAGGCTGCCGATCCGCGGGAACAGGCGGACCGCCGCGTACCCGCCGCCCATGATGATCACCCAGTGGGCGACGATCGAGAACGCGGAGGGAACGAAGGTGTCCCCCGCGCCGCGCAAGGCCGATATGTAGGTGATCGCCAGCCCGTCAAAGAGCTGAAACACCGCGGCGCAGATCATCACCCCGACGCCGATGCGGAGCACTTCCGGGTCATCGGAGTAAAAAGACAGGAGCCACTTCGGCGCGGCCGCGAACAAGACGGTGAGCGCGCCCATGTACGCGAGCACCAGCGCCATCGCCCCGCGGACCTCGCGCACGGGGCGGTCGAAGTCTCCGCGCCCGATCGACTTGCCGACCAGCGCCGCCACGGCGATGCCCACGCCGGCCGTCGGCATGAACGACAGGCGCATGAACTGCCACGCGGAGTTGCTGGCGATCTGGTGCGCCGTGCTGAAGCGCCCGATCAGGGCGTTGACGAAGACCATCCAGACGAACACGTCGCTTAACCACTGCACGCCCGTCGGCAGACCCAGGCGGACGACGTCGCGCATCCGTGACCACGACGGCCTCCAGGTGCGCCGCGTGGCGAACCGTACGTCGAAATCCCGCGTCCGCATCGTCAGCGCCAGGCGCAACGTGCGGAAGCTTGTGCCCGCCACGGTTCCCCACGCCGCGCCCGCGACGCCGATCGGTTCGACCCCGAACCACCCGAACATCAGCGTCGCGCCAACGAGGACGTTGACGACGTTGGCTTCCAGCGACGACCACATCGTCACCCAGGGTCGGTGGACGCCGTTGAAGAACTGAGCGAAGCCCTCAGCGGCGATCGTGGGGGCGACGCTGAGGATGGCGACGCTTCCGTAAGCGTACTTGGCGTCGAAGACCGTCGCATCGGGGGTTAACGCATGCATGACCAGGCGCAGAAAGGGGATCAACGGGACCGTCGCCAGCCCGAAAATCGCCGCAAGGTACGCCGCCTGCCACCCGTAAGCGCCGCACTCGTCGTACTTCTCGCGCCCCAGCGACTGCGCGACGTAGGTTCCGACGAGGTTGATCGTACCCATCCCCAGGACGATGTAACACCAGACGATCATCTGCGCTGGAAGGATCGCCGCCGCCGCCGCCGGATCGCCCAGCATCGACACCAGCTTGTAATCCACGACGTCGATCAGCGCTCGGGCGGTCATCGTCAGCACGGTCGGGACGGCCATCGCAATGACGCCGCGCAGCTCCGACCGCGCGTCGTGGGAGGAAAGCTCAGGCGTGACCGTCGAAGTGGACATCGGATCGGTATGCTCCGGAAAAAGCGTCGTCAGGCCGGCGTCCCGCCCGCGTGCGGCGCTTCGGTTGGCGCTTCGCCCACGGTGACCAGCAGCGGCATCAGCAGGTTGATCTTGCGCTGGCGGAGGTTGACGAACCCGGCCTGCTCGAAAAGCCGGCGCACAAGCGACCACGGCGCATGATGCACGTTCTTCTCGATCCGCTGGATGATCACGTCGAAGACGAACCAGCCGACGGCGTTGTCCCGGAAGCCATCAATGAGCACCAGCCGGCCTCCGGGGGCGAGCACGCGGCGCATCTCGGCGACGACGGCGTCCTGATGCGGGTAATGATGAAACGAGTTCGAGCACGTCACCAGGTCGAAGGACGCATCCGCAAAGGGCAGGTGCTCGCTGTCGGCGTTGACCACGTCCGCCGGGCGCTCCGGGCGCACCCGCTCCGCCTTGTCGCGGGCTTTGCGGCACATGCTGGTCACGAAATCCAGCGCCGTGATCCGCGCCGGCCAGTCCGCCGAGGCGACCAGCGCCGCGAACGAGCCGGTTCCGCAACCGATGTCCAGCAGGCGGAAGGATCTCGCCTCACCGCCGCACCAGTCCGCGATTTCCTCCAGCAGCGCCAGGTACGCGGGCCGGAACAGAAAGGTGTTCAGCAGCGACCGGTCATACGTTTCCGCCCAGCCGTGAAACTGACGATCGGCGCCGGACCGGAACGCGTGCGCGCGACGCCTGGCGTCGTCGTGCTCCGAACCGGCGGCGAAGGCGCTGGGCCCGGCGGGGGGGACGTCTTCCCGCGGCGGCGATGAAGTTGGGTTCGGATTGACCACGATCATGACGACCTCATCGCGCACCCGCGCCTGCCCCGACCTCTTTCCCCTCGCTTCGTGCCTCCGGCGCAGCCGCCCGCATGCATCCGAAGCCGCAGAATCCTGAGCCAACCCGCAGGAGGGTTCCGAAAGGACATGAACCGGGCGGTGAGCATATCCGAGCGTGTGCCGCTCGCCAAGATCAGGATTCCTCCACGCTTTCAACTCGCGTCCGGAGGACAGACGCCCCGTCGCGCCCGCTTATCCTTGACGTTGTGAAACAAGGGCAAGAGTCAGGAAGCAGGCCTCGTCCCGGTGAACTGCGGGTCAAGATGCCCCCCGTCCGTTTGCGTCCTCGGTTACGGAGCCATCAACGATATCTTGATCTTGTACCGGAGGATCCTCTGAGCTCGACTTTTGCCGTTTCTAAGCGGTCCTTTTTCATGATCCAAGGACTACAAAAAATCAGACTCCTCCGTACATTCGCGGGTGTGTTATTGATCTCTGCGCAATAAAAGACATTTGATCGGGTGTACCGATGAAGGGGAATGCGAACCAAAGGTACTCCGGCGGAGCTGGAGGCGCGGCGGCTGCGGGCGGCGGAGCTGCTGGGCCAGGGCAAGGGCACCAACGAGGTGGCGCGGCTGGTCGGCGTCACCTCCTCGTGCGTGAGCAAGTGGAAGAAGACCCTGCGAAGACGCGGCACGGCGGGGCTTCGGGCCAGACCGCAGCCCGGACGCACGCCGCGGCTGAATCGGTCGCAGAAGCGTCGGTTGGCGGCTGGAGCCGACGGCTTTGGATCGAAAATGTTCAAGTGGCTTGAACGACTCGGCAGGCAATTGACCGCGGATACGTCTGGACCGCGGTATCAACCGCTGCTTGTCCCGCGAAGTATGACACGGCGCAGACCACGCCGGAAAACCGTCGGCATTGGGCCAATGCCGATCATCTGTCGGCGAATGCGGCGGCGAATCCCGCGCGAGGGGCCGTCTGGGTTGTCGATTTTGACGCCCTGGCGCAGGGCACGCTGCCGGTGAACTTCACCAGCAACAGCATCGACGTTGTACAGCTTTCGTACACGGACACGGTCGGCAACGTCTGCGCGCCGACGTACACGGGCGTCTCCGCCGTGTTCACGCAGGCGCTCCCCGGCTGTCTGGCGCCGTCCGCGCCGAACCAGCTTGTCAATCGCGCGATCATCACCGAGTTCGACATCAGCGATTTTCAGACGCAGCTCGGCGGCGCGCAGGTGCGCAAGATCGTGTTCAGCTACACGATCACGCAGGACAACGTCCAGATCATCTTCAACGGGCAGTGCTTCACGCGGGCGGGCTTTCTGGCGTTGCCGAACGGAACCTGCGGCGGCGTGCGCTACAGCGCCAACAACTGCCGCGTCCGTTTGCGCAAGAAGCCGAACTTCATCACCCAGTTCGCCGTCGGCGGCGCGTTCATGGCGATCGACGATGTGAAAGCGCGGGGCTGACAACCCGCTGAAGGACGGACGATCGGTCTTGGTGACGCCGGTTATCTCCGGTGGATTTCGCGTCCCGGCGGGGCGACAGAAGTTCAAGGGGTCGGACGGTCGTCGCGTCGCCGTCCCTCCCGGAGACCGGCGCACGCCACGTCGCCACGGGAGAACCGCCCAGGCGCCGAGCATCGCGACCCAGCGAAGACTCGGGAGCGGTCGAACGTCGCCGTGGAGACATCGGGGACGGCACGACACCGCTGAGCCGCAGCGCATCCCGGACCTTCCGCCGCTGAATAAGGACGGCGACACGGCATGTCGGCGGGGTCCGTCATCCTGCGGGAATCTCGGACGCGGCTCACTTCGACCGTTTCTTGCCGCCTTTCTTCAAGGCCTGCTTGGCTGCGGTCATCGCGTTCTTTGCGTCCTCCGCTGAGCCGACGCCGAGGTTCATCACCATCTTCTTCCCGATGACCGCCGCCGTCGCGCCGCGCAGATTCACCCCTGCGGCCGCCACCGCCCGCGTGATCAGCGCGCCCACGCCCGACTTGTCCGGACCTTCGATCCGCACGGTATGCATATTCGACGCCGGCATCAGCCCCGCATCCGTCGCCGCCTGCTTCACCTTCTTGCCCTTGATGGGCGAGAGAAAAACCCGGCTTGTGTTCTCCGACACCCGCCGCGCCACCATGAATTCCAGGTCCGCCCCCGCGGCGCTGAGTCCCTCGACCACCCGCGCCAGCGCCCCCGGCCGATTCATGATGTCCCCCGCCCACACATCGATCTGTTTCACCGAGTAAGACATGCGGTTTCTCCGATAAACGACTCATACTTTCCCGCGGAACCGTGCCGCACCCGTCAGGAAGCGGTCTTTCGTCGTGATGATCCGCAGGGTTCGCAACAGCGACACTGTACTGTCGCCGAAACATCATCCTACCGAGACTGTGTTCCTGGAGGGAACCCTTTCATGTCGTGTGCCTTCAGGGGAGGGTGTGGGTCATCCGACCTTGCCAGCATCGCCAACACCTCCCGGTTGCCCCCGTGACCCACCAGGGGGCTGTCCACCCGATCGCAGACCGTCCAGCCCGCATCCGTCGTCGCACGCAGGACTGCGCCGACGATCGAGTCGACGGCCCCGTCGTCGAGAACGCCGCCGCGCAATTGACCCGGGTCGGCTTCGTAATGCGGTTTGACCAGTGCGAGCACCCGCCCGCCGGGTTTCAGCCAGCGAGCGACGTTCGGCAGAACCAGCCCCAGCCGCGTCCAGCCCACGTCGATCGTCGTCAGGTCGATCGGTTCCGGCAAGGCGACGTGCATTGCGTTTGTGCGCTCAAAGACGACGACGCGCGGATCCCGCCGCAGCGTCCAGGCGAGCGTGCCGTAAGAGGTGTCCACGCTGTAAACCCGCGCCGCCCCGTGCTTGAGCAGACAATCCACGAAACCGCCCTCGTGGCTGCCCAGATCGGCGCATACCAGATCCGCCGGATTCAGGGAGAACGCGCGCAGCGCGGCCTCGAGCTTCTCGCCGGCGCGAGTCACGTACGCACGTTGACGGCGCGGATCGGACATCAGACCACCCGATCATCCGGCTTGCCGCGCCAGGGTGCAATGAAGGCAAACCCGGTCCGACCCGCCGTGCCATGAAAAGGCCCGAGTCTCCACGTGGCACCGGTTCCGCCTTCATGCTTTCCTTTGAGAAGCCGTCTTGCTCACCCCTGACGTCGCGGCGCGACGCCAAGGGTGAGCGGAAGTGGTTCGATTTCGAGATCTCGACATTGACCGTTCACTACGGAGGAGCCGAAGATGGACGGGATGATGACTTCTTCAGCACCTTCATGCGACACGGCGTCTTCCAGGCCCGCCCTGCATCGCGCCCTTCTGGCGGTCGGGTCGTTCGGTCCGATCGGCCATCTTCCAGCGTCAGGGACCGTGGCGGCGGCGGTGGTGGGAATTCCCGCATACTGGATGCTTGCGGAGCGGCTCAACGCAACGGCGCTCCTCTGGGGGGCGGTCCTCGTCGTGTTCTGCGGATTGTCCGTCGCGGTTCATGCCGTTGGCGATCGAATGCTCGGAGAAAAAGACAGCCGCGTGCTGGTCTGGGATGAGGTGGCGGGGTACCTGATCGCGGTGGCGTTCCTGCCGTGGTCGTGGCGGCTGGCGGTGACGGCGTGGGTTCTGGAGCGGGCGTTCGACATTCTGAAGATCCCGCCGGCGAACTGGGTGGAAAAGCGGTGCCCGGGAGGGTGGGGCGTCGTGGGCGATGACGTCGTCGCGGGGATTTATGCACGGGTCATGATCGCGGTCGTGCTGGCGATCCGGCCCGGATGGGCAGGACTTGCCTGATTCAGGTTCTACGTTGTCGTTCCGATTTTCAGGCCTCGCACGGTCAAGCGGGGTTCGATTGACGGGACATCTGCGTCGCCCCTAGGATGGGACTGGTCTGTCCGCCTTGCGCCGCAGCATCGGCGACCCGGCGACGGGATTCGCGGACTTAAGGCACGGAGGGGTGTTCCGGAGTCGGCCGCTGGTCGGACTCCAGGCCGGGCAGGCTTGAATTGAGGCGAAGTTGCGATTTCAGCAGAACCGTGCGTCGTCGAAGGAACCGCTCCTTAAGGTCGGCGCCCTCTGCAAGACAACATCGACCTGG
>BOJX01000120.1 GCA_016860685.1 Planctomycetota bacterium | reverse complement strand
GTCGCGAAGGACGCCGACCTGTCGGATACGGAGGCGGAATCGGCTGTGGTCGTGCGATCGCCCTGGGGCTTCGTCGATCACGCTCCGGTCGTCGGGATGCTGGTTCAGGAAGATGTGAGCGCGTTCGAGACGCTGCGCTGCCGTCCGGCGGTGACGGTGGTCGAGTTCCCGCTGGAGCAGGACTTCCAGGTCAATCTGGAGCTGGAGCAGTTCTGGGTCACGGACAACGACACGCAGTTCATCGTCGCCGGCGAGGGGGGCGAGGAGCGGATCGAGGCGCCGGAGGTGGCGACGTTCCGCGGGTACGTGGCGGGCTACGAGGATTCGTGGGTGTTCCTGGGCGTAACGCCGACGGAGGTGCAGGGCGTGGTGCGGCTGTCGGAGGGCGTCGAGTACGTCATCAGCACGCCGCGTCCGTCGCAGGCGCTGGATCAGGATCGCCTGCCGATGATCTTCGAGCGGTTCGCCACGAAGGGGTTGTTCTCGCCGCCGGTGTGGAACTGCGATCCCGAGGAATCGCCCGAGGCGGTTCCGATGACGGAGCTGCTGGAGCGCGCGGAGGCGGGTGGCGTCGGCGACGATGGCGATGACGAGACGATCAGCGGGTACACGTGGAAGGTGCTGGACCTGGCGATCGACTGCGACTGGGAGTTCCGCAACCTGTTCGGGAGCGTCAACGAGACGGCGGCGTACGCGACGCTGCTGACGGCGGCGGCCAGCTCGATCTACGAGCGGGACATGGACCTGAAGATCGCGCTGCACTACATCCGGGTGTGGAACACGTCGAACGATCCGTATACGAAGTTCACGACGGCCACGGCGCTGCCCGAATTCCGGGATTACTGGAACGCCAACATGGGCGGCGTCGGACGGGCGTTCGCGCACCTGCTGTCGGCGAAGGACATGGGCGGCGGGCGGGCGTACGTCCAGGGGTTGTGCAATAACTCCAGCTACGGCGTGGACGGCAACATGACCGGCGCGTTCCCGTATCCGCTGGAGATGAACAGCGACGAGAACTGGGACATCATCGTGTTCGTCCACGAGATGGGGCACAACATCGGGACGCATCATACTCACTGTTATGACCCGCCTCTGGACCGCTGCTACAACGAGGAGGACGGCTGCTACAACGGCAGTGAGGTCTGCCAGGTGGGGACGATCATGAGCTACTGTCACACGTGCAGCGGCGGATTGTCCAACATGACGCTCCAGTTTCACTCGTCGTGCATCGTTGTGATGCGGACGTACGTGGACGGACGCAGTTGCCCGGTGACGGCGCGAAATCCGTGCTACGTGAACGGTGCGTACAACGGGACGGAGCGCGGCACGAACTCGCAGCCGTTCAACACGGTGTTCGAAGGGGCCAAGTACGTGATTCCGGGCGGAACGATCCGCATCACGCCGGGGACGTACTCGACCACGTTCCCGGTGTGGTATCCGCTGAACCGGCCGATGACCCTGAACACCAACGGTAACGGAACCGTGGTGATCGGGCAGCAGTAGTCCCGAGTCGGGAAACCGGCGGTCGGCAGAGAGAGCGTGAACACCAGCCGCGGGGAGCCGGCGGCGCGGACCGGTCAGCGACAAGCTGACGACGGGCGCGTCGCCGGGCTTCCCGCGGTGTTTTTATGCGCCGCGGTCAAACCGAGTCGCGCCGAGCGACACCCGGCGACGAGGACGCGGGTGCAGAACCAACTGATGAGGGTGAAACAAGAGCGCTTCCTGACGGGCGCGGCCTGGTTTTGACATCGCCGGTTCAGCGGCGGGATTCGATGCGTTGGCGCCAGGCGGGCAGGCGTTCGGGGGTGAGGTCGGCCCAGAGTCCGGCGCGGCGGGCTTGGGCGTCCTTCTCGAGGGCCTCGAAGCGCGCCGCGTACGCATGATCGAACCGCAGATCGGCGTAGGCGTGCCCGGTGACGACGAGGGTCTCATTGAAAGAGGGTTCGCCTCGGGTGGGATGCACGTAGGCGAGGAGGCGGTTGTAAAGGTCGCGCGTTTTGAGCGGGTCGAGCACGACGTAGACCTCACGATCCCGCAGGGCGCCTTTCGCGAAGGCGGACGCCTCCGCGCCGAAGTGCATCGCGCCGTCGCGGGAGCCGGCGATCTCGGGCGTGTCCACGCCCCAGAGTCGGACACGGGTGACGGGGTGCTCGCCGTCCGGAACCCCCAGATCGAACGTGTCGCCGTCCACGATGTTGACCACGCGGAATGTGCGCCCGTGATAGCGGCGGACGTCGTCGCTGCGCTGCGGGTTGCTGAAGCCGCGCCAAATCGCACCCGCCGCCGACACCGCGAGCAGGAACGCCACGGCGCGCACCCACGGCAGACGCAGGTGAAAGCGCCATGTACGCCGAATCCGACGGTCCACCTCGAGGGTCGGCAACATGATCGCGGCCTCGCTCCTTCATTTCGCCGACGGACGTCGAACGTGCATGCGCATCGTCCCAGCACGGTCGGCGATTTCGTGTCCTCAGTCGTACGCTCGCGGCATCCTGCCGGATCGCGGATCTCCAGTCTGCAGCCTGTGTTCCCCCTGTCCGCACTCAGGGTATTCCGGTCCGCGGAGGCGAAGCAGAGCTTCGCGGTCCGGGCGTGCGACGCAGAGCCTCGCGGTCCTCCGGGCGTTACGGCGTAGTGCTTCGCCGCCTCAGCGTGGCGGAGCGTCTCCCGCAGTCGGCGGCGCGGCGACGGGAAACGGATAGGCATCGACCTTGCCCTGGTCGTCAATCTGAAGCTGCTGGACGCGGAGTTCGGCGCGGGCGAGCACGTCGCGGCAGTGGCGGATGAGCTGAACGCCCTCCTCGTAACGGGCGATCGACTCTTCCAGGCCGATCTGGCCGCGCTCGATCTGCTCGGCGATCGCCTCAAGGCGCTGCAGGGCTTCCTCGAACGTCGGTTTCGGATTCATGCGTTGCGGGTTCGCCTTCGGACTCGACCGGGACGGGGGCGAAAACCGTGGCCGTCCAGATCAGAAAGGTAAGGACATAAGGGCGGTATGTCCACATTGCGTCGCGCATCGGGGCCGCGAGGAAGACGAAGGCGAGGACCGCGGCAGGGACGAGCGTCGCGGGTCGGCGCAGGGCGAAGCGGGCGAGTTCGAAGGCTGACGGCAGGACGATGACCCAGGAATAATCCTTCATGCGCGGGGCGACGAGGGCGTAGGTGACGACGCCGAGGTGGATCCAGCGGGGGTCGCGCCGCGAGGCGGGAAGTGTGCGGAGCGTCAGGAGGACGATGGTGAGGGCGACGACCGGGTAGACCGCGCGGCCGACGGTGCGGCGCTCGACGCCCTCAAAGACGTCGTAAGGCTCCATCACGATGACCGCACCCTGGGTCAGGAGTTTCAGGAGCGAGGGATTGCTCAACCCGGCCTCGCCGCCGGCGATGCGTGTCGAGCTTTGTGCGTAGGCGGCGGCGGCGACGGGGTCGTTCAGGTAAACGCCCGCACCAATCAGGACGACGACGGCGAGCGAGACGAAAAAGTAAGCGGCGCGGCGCGGTACGTCGGTGAACCAGAGCAGCCCGAGCAGGAGCAGCGGTTGAAGTTTGAACTGAGCGCCAAGGATGACGCCGGCGCAGAAGAGCGCCGGGTGTCCGGCGGAAAGCGCCGCCACGCCCAGCCAGATCGGAAGGATTTCGAAGAGGGACACGTTGCCCGCGGTGAGATCGCGGGGGGCGGCTGCATTCAGGCCGAGCGCGACGAATATGAGAAACCAGCCTCGCGTCCCGCGGGGAATAAACCGGAACGTCCACAGCAACATCAGCGCCGTCAGGACGGCGAACTTCGCCAGCAGGAAGAGCGTTTTCGAGGCCTGAATCTCCCCCCGGTCGAAGAGCGCGAAGAACGCAAGGGTGTGATGAGGATAGGCAAAAGGGAACACCGCGTGCTGGGCGACGGCTTTCAGCGAATCCGGGTCGTAGGGGTTCGCACCGTTGCGGTAAGCATGCAGGGCGTAGTAGTAACTCTCGAAGTCCCACTGTCCTGCCGGAGCGAAGGTCAATTCGAATTCGAGGGACCGGAAGGCCTGAGCGAGTATGACGACGGCCAGCGCCCCCGTGCCCCAGCGAAACCCTCGTGAACGAGGATTGACGGTGAGCCGGGTTTGCAGTTCGGTCATCGGCAGTGCTCCAGGCCCGGTCCCGGGTCGACGGATACGATCGTGAAGGCGCATCCGGCGGTCAATCGCCCGACGGTTGTGGCGCCAGGATTCTTTGCCGACGGCGCGTTCCCGGCGTAGCATGATGCGCGCAGCGCAGCGGGGGGACAAGCCCGGGAAGTTCCGCGGACAGGGCGAACGACGGGGGAAAAGATCGGAGGGCGGCCGGTGAGGACGTTGATGTTCGGCGTGGCGGCGACGTGGGCGGGGGCGCTGCTTTGCGCCGGTCAGGAGTCTCCGCCGGATCCGAAACCGACCGAAGCGCCGCCCGGCGCTTCGGACGCCGCACCCGAGGCGCCGCCCGTCGTCGCGGGACCGACGGTGGACGACGTGCTTGACGCCCTGCAGAAGGCCGGGGAGATGCTCCGGGACGTGCGTTGCCGGGTGGTGTTCGAGGAGGACAACCGGATCAATCTCACCAGCGTCCGGCGGGAAGGGAAGCTGCTCTACCGCAAAGGGGAACCGAATCCGCAGTTTTTCATTACGTTTGAGCGGACGGTCCAGGACGGGCGGGCGGTCGCGGATCAGAAGAAGACGTGGTATCTCTTCAACGGTCAGTTGCTGCTGGAGGGACGCGAGAAGACGCGCCACGTGTATGAGTGGGAGGTCGCGTCGGAGGGCGAGCGGATCGACTTCTTCGATCTGGACAAGACGCCTTTTCCTCTGCCTTTCGGGCACCGGAAGGATTACATCCTTGAGCGTTTTGAGGTCTCGCGCGTCGAGGCGAAACCCGAGGATCCGGGGAATTGCGACCACCTCGTGTGCACGCCGAAACCGGGCACGCGGATGGCGAAGCGCTATCGTCGGCTCGAGTTCTTCGTGGACCGCGACATCCACCTACCGGTGCGGATTCAGGCGACGTCGGCGGACGGATACAAGGAGACACGCGCGCACTTTCCCGAGCTGGGGAAGTCGGCGATCAACACGGGGCTGAAGGCGGAGGATTTCGCCGAGCCGGCGGAGTGGAAAAAACACGGGTACGCGCGGACCCGGGACCGGCTGGAAGAGAAAGACTGATTTCGCCCGTCGTCTGTCCGCAGGCGCCCGGGAAACGCGCCTGTCGGGAAGAACAAGAGAGGAACCGAAGCGACTTATGTCCGCAACGATGCTGGCTGTGCGCAAGATGAAACCGGACCGGGGGCTGGAGCTTCAGGAGGTTCCGCGTCCGCGGATCGGTGCGGAGGACGTGCTGGTGTACGTCGAGGCGGCGAGCATCTGCGGGACGGACCTGCACATCTGGCAGTGGGATGCGTGGTCTCAGCGTCGGATCAAGCCGCCGCTGACGCTGGGGCATGAGTTCGCAGGGACGATTGTCGAGGTCGGGGAGAAAGTGCGCAGCGCCGCGGTGGGGGACTTCGTGTCGGCGGAGTCGCACGTGACGTGCGGGATCTGCTACCAGTGCCGGACGGGGCAGGCGCACATGTGTCCGCAGACGCAGATTCTCGGGGTGGACCGGGACGGGGCGTTCGCGCATTACGTGGCGGTGCCCGAGAAGGTCATCTGGCAGAACAACCGGGAGAAGATTCCGCCGCAGATCGCGACGCTTCAGGAGCCCTTCGGGAACGCGGTCTTCGCGACGATGGGGCAGCAGGTCAGCGGGCTTTCGGTGGCGGTGATGGGCTGCGGACCGATCGGGCTTTTCACGATCGGGATCTGCAAGGCGTTGGGCGCGAAGGCGGTGTACGCGACGGACCTGAACCCGTTCCGGATGAACCTGGCGCGGACGATGGGGGCGACGCAGGTGTTCGACCCGTCGAAGGGCGGGGACGTGGTCAAGTCGATTGTGGGGGTCAATCACGGGTACGGCGTGGACCTCGTGCTGGAGATGAGCGGCGCGCCGTCGGCGATCAATGCGGCGTTCCGCGTGGTGCGCAACGGGGGGCAGGTGACGCTTTTCGGGATCCCGTCGAAACCGGTGGAGATCGACGTTGCGGAGATGATGATCTTCAAGAACCTGACGGTGCGGGCGCTGAACGGCCGGCAGATTTTCGACACGTGGTACAAGACGCGGTGGCTGCTGGAGGACCGGATCGTCAATCTTCAGCCGCTGATCACGCGGACGGTGAAGCTGTCCGAGGTGAGCGAGGCGGTGCAGGAGCTTCAGGGGGGAGAGGCGTGCAAGATCGTCGTGCTGCCGAACGACGGGAAGCCCGCGCCGCTTCCGGCGGTGCGTCGCGAGCGGACGCCAGATCCGAACATCGAGGGGCGCGTGGTGCATCGGTAAGCGCTCGGCGCGGTGGCGTGCGAACCGCGCGCGAGACCGCATGACGCTGGAGGGGGTGCGCACGGGCGTTCAAGGAGCGGATTACATGATCGCTTTCGTGCTCGGGCTGGTGGTGCTGGGGGTTGCGTCAGGGTCGGTGAATGATGCAAGGTCTGCGGCACAGGACGTGGAGACGGTGAAGCTGGCGACGGCCGGGCAGCGGATCACGAAGAGCGTCAAGGTCGCCGCGGGAACGTACGACGTTCCGGACGCAGCGGGCACGGGCGCCCTCCTCATCGAAGGCGAGGGGCTGATCGTCGATTTCGGCGGGGCGACGTTGAGCGGCGCGGCGGCGGGCGTTGCCCCCGATCAATTCACGGGCACGGGCGTCGTCATCCGCGGGAAGAAGATCACGATCCGCAACCTGAGGGTGCGCGGATACAAGGTCGGGATTCACGCGCGGGAGTGTGACGGGCTGACGATCGAAGACACGGATATTTCCGACAATTACCGCAAGCGGCTGCTTTCGACGCCGGAGCGGGAGGACGGCGGCGACTGGATCTTCCCGCATCACAACGACAGCCGGGAGTGGATGACGAACTACGGCGCGGGGCTTTATGTGGAGCGCGCGGCGGGCGTGGCGCTGCGGCGGATCCGGGCGCGCGACGGGCAGAACGGGATCATCCTGGACCGCGTCGTGGACAGCGCGGTGTACGACAACGACTGCTCATTCCTGTCGGGGTGGGGGCTGGCGATGTGGCGCAGCAGCGGGAACGTGATCGCGCGGAACGCGTTCGACTTCTGCGTCCGGGGCTACAGCCACGGCGTGTACAACCGGGGGCAGGACTCCGCGGGCATCCTGATGTTCGAGCAGAACCACCGGAACCTCATCGCGGAGAATTCGTGTACGCACGGCGGGGACGGGTTCTTCGGATTCGGGGGGCGCGACGCGCTGGGCGAGACGTGGCTGGAGCGGGAGATCGAGCGGCTGCGCAAGGAGAAGGGGGAGGCCGGGGCGACAGATGCTCCGCCCGTGCCGTCGGAAGTGATCGAGGCGCACCGTCGTCTTGGGAACAACGACAATATTCTTATTGCGAACGACTTCTCGTATGCGCCTGCGCACGGGATCGAGATGACGTTCAGTTTCGGGAACAAGTTCATCAGCAACCGCCTCGTGGGCAACGCGATCTGCGGGGTCTGGGGCGGGTACTCGCAGGACACGCTGATCGAGGGGAACACGTTCGAGGACAACGGGGAGATGGGCTACGGCGCGGAGCGCGGGGGCGTGAACATCGAACATGGGCGCGGGAACCGGATCCTGAACAACACGTTCAACCGGAACAAGTGCGGCGTATTCCTCTGGGACGATGACGACACGCACCTGCTGCGGACGCCGTGGGCGAAGGCGAACCACGTCGGCTCGCGCGACAACGTGATCGCGCTGAACACGTTTGCCGACAATGATCCGGCGATCCAGTTGCGTCGGACGGTGAACACGCAGCTTGCGGAGAACAAGGCGACGGGCGGGCGGATCCTCGACCACGACGAGGGGAGCGACATTCGGATCACGGCGGCGGACGCCTTGCCGGCGCAACCGTCGATCGCGCTGGCGCCGCTGCCGGGGGAGGCGCGACCGGTGGGGGCGAGGAAGCACCTGGCGGGGCGACAGCACATCGTCATGACGGAGTGGGGTCCGTATGACTACGAGGGCTGCCTGCTGGTTCCGGGGACGGTGGCGGCGTCGGGAGCGTCGGCGCATGTTCAGGTGCTGGGGCCGAAGGGCGCTTTCCGGGTTCGTGAGGTTTCAGGCGACGTGAAGGCGTCGCCCTCTGAGGGGACGCTGCCCGGTCGCATTGCGATCGAGGCTGCCAGGGAAGGCTTCGTGCCTTTCAAGGTCAGCGTGGAAGTCAAGACGGGCGAGGACGCGGGGACGACGCTGACGGCGAGCGGGTCGTTGCTGAACGCGAAGTGGACGGTGAGCTTTTTCAGGTGGGATCCGGCGAGCGACCCTCGTGAAAGTGAAGATCACTGGAAGAAGATCGTCGCGCAGCCGCCGGTAGAGACACAGGCGCTTTCCGGGTTGGATTTCAAGTGGCACGGCGGGGCGGTGAGCGAGAAGGTGGGGCACGACCACTTTGCGACGGTGGCGCGGACGACGATCGAACTGCCGGCGTCGCCGTCAGGGAAGTGGCGCATCCGCACGGTCTCGGACGACGGGGTGCGCGTGTTCGTCGATGACAAGCCGGTGTTGTCGAACTGGACGTGGCACGGTCCGACGGAGGACGTCGTGGAAGTCGAACTGGCGCCGGGACGACACGAGTTCCGCGTTGAGCACTTCGAGATCAACGGGTGGGCGGTGCTTCAGTTCCGTCTCGAACCGGTGTAAGTCGCATGACGACGGAGCCGGCGAGGGGCAGCGGACGCGACGGGTCATTGCCGGCGGGCGAGCGGGGGGGCCGGCTGAAGCGTATTCAAGCCCGTCTTTGTCGCTGGTTCCTGATCATCGGCGGCACTTATGCCGCCGTGTGTCTTGTGCTGGTCGGCGGCCAGTCCCGGCTGATTTACTTTCCGACGCACGGTGCAGGCATGACGCCGGCGGACCT
>BOJX01000119.1 GCA_016860685.1 Planctomycetota bacterium | reverse complement strand
TTGCTGCTTCTCGCGCGACGGACATGACGGGTTACCCGACAGCCACGGGTCAATCAGAATGACCCGCCCGTCCGGCAGCGTCAGCCGCACCGCCGAATGTCCCAGCCACGTCAGGTTCGCGCTCATCCTCGCAGGTGTCCGTCACGGCTTCTTCCTGGCCGCATCCGTCATCCGACCGATTTCGTTGAGCACCTCTGCATGTTCCGGAAACCGGTCCCGCTTATGCTTGCTCCAGACCTCTTTTCCGTCCACGTGAACGTCGAAAACGCCCCCGCTGCCTTCGATCAGCTTCGGCTCCACCTCGAACTCCCTCCGGATCGCATCCGCCAGACCGGCGGCTTTCGGAAGGTAGTTTCACTGCGTGCAATACTTGATCGTGATCTGCATGTTCGCTCCTCTGATCAACTGACCTTAGCTGAATTGCAGGCGGCGCCGCCTTCTGCCGGACGCCGCCGGCACTCTCTCCTCAGCGCCCGCCTGCCGACGCTGCCCAGTCCTGCGGATCCCGCGCCGGACCGGTGATTATACCGGGAGGTACCGCCGAACCAACCTGCGCGCCGCATGTCGCCTTGTTCTCGAACCAACCCGCACGCCGTGCGGCGCACGGCGCATCACCAGCCGCAGCAGCGACGCAAGACCCCTACCCACGGCGCCAGGGAGCGCAAGGCATATCAAGCCCTCAGCCGCGGCAGCGGCAGAAGAACCCCCGAATCCACGCCGATGCGCCGCCCCCGTGCGTCACGCGCCGCCCGTCGTCTCCCGAAGAAGCATGAACTGCGAGAAGTTGAATCCCGCATGCATGACGATCGCCGGAACCAGCGACCGCCGCCAGATCGTCAGCAGGCTCATCACCACCGACAACATCGCGATCATCGGCAGCACAAACCACTCCTGGTCAAACAGGTGCAGACCTGTGAACACGACCGTGCTCGCCAGCACCGCCGCCCACCACGACCCCAGCAAACGCCGCAGCCGCGGCATCAGCAGTCCCCGGAAAAGCAATTCCTCGTTCAGCGACACGAACATCGCCAGCAGCACGAAGCCTCCGATCGACAGGTTCGGAACAAACGCCTTCAACCGCTCGGTGTTGTCATCCAGTCGGTCCCGCTGCTCCGGGAAAAGCACGAACGAGACCAAGCCGAACACCACCGCCACCCCCAGCATCGCCCCCGCCCCCGCGACCCCGATCAACGTGTTCAGCGGCAGCCCTTGCAGGGTTGCGCCGACGCACGCAGGCCGCTGACGCCGAAGCCAAAGCAGCAGCGCCGCCCCCGCCACGTAGAACCCGGCCCGCGCCGCCATCATCGGCAGCAGCAGCGGCTTCAGTTGCGAGGGATCCTCGAAAACCGAGACCCCCTTCCTCAGCGCGATCAGCGCCGTAAACCCGGCCTCGAACATCAGAAAGATGAGCAACACCACCCCGCAATCCGCCAGGGCGGCGAACCGACTCTGCGAACGCAGGAGCATCGGATCCGGATCGGGCGTCGCCTCGCCCGTGAAACCGCGCTCGACCGCATCGAACGCCGCCCAGACTCCCGGCGCGGACGCGCCATCCGACCACGTCACCGGCCGCGCCCACGGCACAAACACGGCCGTCGGCGCCTCAACGACCGGAACCATCTCGCGGACCTCCGAGTCCCCAGCGCCTGTCGCACCGCGCGGCGCTGAGGCGTCGCCGACCCCCGGATCGTCATCGGGTTGCCACGGATTCGAATTCACGCAAGTTGTTCAGTACAAACGCACGCGGCGACAGATGCGAACCCTGAAGCGTTGAACGCACGTGGAGGCCTCGTCGGTCGTTTCACGAAGGCGGCGTCTTGTGCGTCCCGTCGCACCACGGCAGCGACGCGCTGCGGTGACACTGACAGACGGCCTTGCGCCCCGGCGAGGGGACATCCACCACCTTCGGCGCCAGCCCCGTGCCTTCCCGGGCGTGCGACCCGTCGCAATACGGCAGGTTCGCCGACAGCCCGCACTGACAATACGCCTTCCGTCCCGCCGTCTCCTCGATGACCAGCGGCGCCGCCCCGTGTTTCGGTGCTTGCATGCGACTGACCTCCCGTCCTTTATTCGACGCCTTCACGGCGGCGGAAACGCCTTCACAAGCTCAAGCATCGGCTTGAACCGTTCCGCGTCGCAACGCTCGCAAAGCTCGAACAACGCGCTCTCGACCGTCGTGACGCGCACCCCCGCCTGCCTCATGCGATGCAGCGCCGTCTCGTGTGACAGCGCCCCGCGCGATCCGACGGCGTCCGCGCACACGAACACGTCGTAATCCTGACACGCCAGGTCCAACGCGCTCTGCAATATGCAGACGTGCGTCTCGACCCCCGCCACCAGCACCTGCGTGCGCCCCGATTCCCGCAGCGCGTCGCGGACCTGCGGCGTCCCGCAGGCGCTGAAGGACGGTTTCTCCAGCACCTTCGCGCACGAGTCCTTCAACGCATTGAGCACGCTCGCGTCCGTGCGACCCAGTCCGCGCGGGTATTGCTCCGTCACAAGGATCGGCAGGTCGAACACTCGCGCGCCTCGCACGAGCTGCCGAACCGCCTCCAGCACGCGCGCCCCGTCGCGGATCGCGGGCATCAGCTTCGCCTGCACGTCGATCACCACGAGCATCGCCCGTTTCGGCTCAAGTCGATCCGGTCGCAGAAACATCCCTCGATCCCCGCCGCTGACGGCACTGATTCCCCCCGAACGACTTGCACTGTAATGTCCGGCCGCGACCCGCAAAAGCGCCGGCGGCGACCTCCCGACGCGACGGTCCGGAAACCGGACCCCCGTGCACGCGGCTTTCGGACCTCGACAGTGCGGACGCGCGGCGTCTCCGCCTACAATTCCCCGAAGGAGGGGAACTGAATGATGCGTTCCGAACAAGGTCCGGGGACGCGCCCGGATCAACCCGGGAAAGCGGCGGGCGCCGAGGTTGACGTCGAGTCGGGAGGCGACATCGTGCTTCCCTTCCGCGCTCCGCAGCGCTGCGGCCGCGTGCCGGGTCGCCGCGAGATCTTCGCCGCCCTCATTGACTGGGAATTGCGGCACGGCGATCTCAATCGCGCTGCGCGCCGACGCCTCGTTCAGTACGCCGCCCAACTCGGGTTCACCGCCGCACAGGCCGGTTCCTTCATCCGTGCATCCCTCGACCGGATCGAAGCTGAACTGGAGCAGGAACCGGCGGCCGCTGCGACCCTCGAGGGTCGCAGCGGCCCCGCGCCGCTCAGACTTGTCGCGCGGAGCCAGACGCGGGAAGCACATCCGCTCGCGCGCCGCGGCCCTTTGTGCATCCTCGTCGGTGCGATGATGCTGACCGCCGGCGTGGCGGGTTGGCTGCTGCGCTGAAGTTCCGAATGCTGCGCCGCGCGTTCCTCACATCCGCACCGGATCGCGGAACTCTGTTCCGCACGGGCGGACCGGAGGTCCGCGCTCCGCGGGGAGGCGTCGAGCCTGTTACTCCGGTCGCTACCCCGCGAAGGGGTTCGGATCGAGCAGGTTGTCCTTGCCCTCCACCTTCGCCATCTCGTCCGCCCCCGGGAGAGGTTCCTTCTGCGTGTCGATCACCGGCCACAGCGGTGCATACTTCGCGTTGATTTCCGCGTAGTGCTTCCACTTATCCGGCAGTTCCGAGTCGGGGAAGATCGCGCTGGTGGGGCACTCGGGCGGACACAGACCGCAGTCGATGCACGTGTCCGGATCGATCACGAGAAAATTCACGCCTTCGTGAAAACAATCCACCGGACATACCGCAACACAGTCGGTGTACTTGCACTTGATGCACGGCTCGGCCACGATGTGCGCCATCGAGTGATCCTCCCTCAGATTTCTGCCGACGCGGGCTTCAACGTCACGCCCGCGGCGCCCGCGATCTGTCTGCGCGTATTCACCCCGCCCGGTTCAATCGTGCCCGGCAGGATTCGAACCTGCAACCTACGGCTCCGGAGGCCGTCGCGCTGTCCAATTGTGCCACGGGCACCTCTTGCGCCTTAGTCTAGGAACGTCCGACGGGGCGTCAAGAAACGTTCGCCACGCCACAGGGCTTCCGGCGGATTCCGCCGAACCTCGCAGACCCACGCCACGGCGCGGCTCGGGGGTTCACCCCATCGTCCGTGTTTTCGCACACCGCCGTTGTCGTTCTGGCTGGAGTTCGGCCGCTGTCGCCCAGACATGATCCGCACAACGCGCCTTGTGCGTCCCGGCAACGTATAATAAGAACAGGGGTGCAGACGGCGGCACAGGAGCGATCGTGCCACATCCCATCTTCGGAGTTCCGGCGACCCGGCGCGGTGGGTCGGGAGGATTCCGGTTTTTTTGAGATGCCTGTCGATGCGTGTACGTGGTTTTCTGTTCTGGGGGGTTGTGCTCGTTCTGCTGGGGAGTGCGGATTCGGTCTACGCCTGGGGACCGGCGACGCACGTGGCGATCGGCGCCGAAGTCCTGGCGCGCCTCGCGCTGCTTCCCGCCGCCGTTGCGGCCCTTCTGGCGAGAAACGCCGCCGCCTACCTTTACGGAACGATCGCGGCCGATGTTGTGTTCGCGAAGCGCCTCAGCCGCGTCAAGCAGTTCTGTCATCACTGGTCCACCGGGTTTTCGCTCCTTGAGCGATCGCAATCTGACGGCTCCCGGGCCTTCGCCCTCGGTTATCTCTCGCATCTCGCCGCCGACACGGTCGCTCACGGCAAGTATGTCCCCCGGCAGATCACGCTGTCCGGCGCCACCGTGAATTTCGGGCATTTTTACTGGGAGCTTCGGGCGGATTGTGTCGCAGACGCCGCCGCCTGGGCGCGCCTGAAAGGGCTGATGTCGCAGAACTTCGAGGAGCACCACGGCGCCCTTTCCGCGCATCTGAAGGGGACGCTGCTGCCTTATCCTCTCAACCGCCGGCTCTTCGACGGCATCAACGCGACGGCGCTGAACCCGCTGCACCGCCGGGTGGTCGCCGCCTGGTCCAACTTCTCGAAGCACGAACTGCCGCCCTCGCTGGTCGCCGCCTACCGTGAGGAATGCGTGGACCGGACCCTGAGCCTGCTTGCGGAAGGCCGGCAGTGTCCGATCCTCAAAGACGACCCTAACGGGACCGCGAGCCTGACACAGACGCGCGTCGCGATGCGCGGTTTGCGCCGCGTAGAACGTCGCGGAGTCGACTGCGGGGTGTTCACGCGGGAGCTCACGGCTGCGTGGGGTCCGGATTGCAGAACAAGGTGCGATTCTGCAAAGCAGGCCCTGATCGCATGAGTCTTGCCGAATCAAAACCGCCGGGTCCGCCGCCGCTTCGCACGACTGAACCCGGAATCATGCTCCGCTCCGAGGTGCTCTCGTCCGATCGCGATGCGGTGCGTCGGATCATCACCTCATCCGGGTTCTTCCACGATTTTGAGGTTGATGTCGCCGTCGAACTGGTGGACGACCGGCTGGCACGCGGTGACCGCAGTGACTACCGGTTCGTGTTTCTCGAACGTGCCGGAAGCGTTGCCGGTTACGCCTGCTACGGCCCGATCGCCTGCACCGTCGGAAGCTTTGATCTGTACTGGATCGCCGTGGACGCCGTCGTCCGAGGGACGGGGCTGGGCCGGGCGTTGCTCGCCGAGGTCGAGCGCCGCATCGACGGCTCCGGCGGACGCAACATCTACATCGAAACCTCGTCTCGACCCCTGTATGAACCGACGCGAGCCTTTTATCAGCGATGCGGCTACCGCCTGGAAGCCCGCCTCTCGGGTTTTTACGCTCCCGACGACGACAAGCTGATCTACGTCAAGACGCTCCCCGTGGGATAATACCCATGCGCGTCACTGCGTTTGTCAGGTCAGGCGTCCGACCCCGCCTTCTCATACCGCTCCAGGCGCTTGCGGTATTCGTCGATCTTCTTCGGATCCTTGCAGACGTCGATCGCCTTCTTCTGCTGCTCCACGGCCTCTTTGACCCGGCCGTTGTCGAAGAGGGCTCGGGCGTAGGTGTCAACGACGAAATCCAGCGTTCCCTCGGACGCCTCGACCGCTCCCTGCGCCGCCCGCAGCGCCAGCGGAAGGTCGCGGTTCGACGGCTCCACCTCCTGAAGCACAACCCACGCAAACTGGTTCAACGCCATCGCGTCGCCCTTCGACGCCGTGATGAACGCTTCGCCCACCGCCGCCAGCTCCGCCGCCGGCTTCTTCTTGAGGATCACGCCATCGAAGTACTGCCGGAACAGGTTGAGCTTCTTCGCCTCGAGTATCCGAGGCTCGTCCGCTTTCTTGAACGCCTCGATGTCGTACTTGTCCGCAAGAACGTCGTCGATCGCCTTGCCGAACGCCTCGTCGAGCGGGCTCCCGTGCCAGACAATCCGCCCGGACTTGTCGATCAGAAACGCCCAAGGAATCCCAGTGATCCCGAACGCCTCCATGTAGCCCCGCATGACGTCCTGCTCCGCCGTATCCACCGCGATGATGTAGTCCATCGCGGCGCCCTGGGCCTCGACAAAAGGCTTCACCCGGTCGGCGCTTTCGTTGCTGACGCCGACAATCAGCAGGCCCTTTTCCTTGTATTTCTTCTGTAGCTCCGTCAGGTGCGGGATGCTCATCCGGCAGGGAGGGCACCACGTGGCCCAGAACTCGACGACGACCAGGTTCTTGCCTTTTGCCGCCTCCAGATCCACCGGCGCACCCTTGATCCAGGCGCCGGGCTTCAGCGGTGGTGCGGCGTGGCCCACGCCCACTTCGAGCGCATGCGCATTCCCCGCCGCCGCAAGCAGCGCCGCAAGGGCCATCAGTAATTCCGTCTGCCGTGATCGCTTTAGCATCGTGTTCTTCCCGTTCCCTCTCCGCCCAGCGCCCCGCGGGGACCGACCTCATGCGTTCCACCCTGCCGCCCCAACGCGGCAGGCCCGCTTAACGCCGACACCTGATGCACACGGCATACATAACGGCCCGCCGACGTGGTTGATTCCTCTAATCCGGTGTTGTTGCAATTCCCGAACCCGATGCCAGCTTACGCCGCATCCGGTTCGATCGTCACGGTGAGTTTCACGGACTGAAACTGCTCCTGATAAAGCTCGGCACGCTCCTTATGCGTGACCAGCAGCAGGGCGATGCCGGTCCGGTCCGCCTCAAGCGTTTTCTCGATCGCGTCCTCGGCATTAAGCGGCGTCAGTTTCAGGATAGACAGGATGACATGCTCGAACGTGTTCACGTCGTCATTGTGAAGCAGAACCTTGTAAGGGGGGAGTTGTTGAGGCTTTCGGTCGGTCCGCGCGGGCTTCGGCGGCGTCAACACCGCCGTCGCTGGACCGGAAGGCTCCCCCGGAAGAGTCGTTGCCGTCTGTTGCTCAGCCGCCATCTGAGTGGGTTCCCACGCCGAAACACCAGGGGCGGACTCCCATAACGCCCGCTCCTGAAAAGACTTGCAGCCCGAGATTCATCGGTTCGGCTGGTTCTCTCAATCCAGCCGAACCCATCCCGGAATCACCTCAATGATATTCTATCTCTTATCCGGCGAACGCAAGAAAAAACTTTTAACCTCATGTAAAATATGATCTTAAGAGATCAAGGTTCCTCGCCGCTCGTTGGAGAATTCGGACGTTGACCGTCCTTCGCCAGCGTCTCACCCGAAGGCGCGTCTGAGGCATCCGCGCCGGGCGCAGGCGTGAAATCGACTGTCCGGCTGGCCTGAAGCGGGTTGCCTGTCAGGTAATCCACGAACGCCACCTTCACATCAAGCCGCCGTGCCACGGGTCGCGGCTGATCCTGGGGAAACCGACATTTCACGGTGTACTGGTTCGTCAGGAACTTGCTGTGCCACGCCTCCTTAACCTCCTTCGGATCCGCGAGTTCGACCAGCGCGACGACGCGAGGCTCGCCCATCACCGAGTTGTCCACCACCTGCACGCTGATCCGCCCCCCCACGGTCACGACGTTTCCCTCCGCGTCGAGCGGTCGAAAATGCACCGTCACCCCGTCGTCCCCGGGGGCTCCGTCGTAATCCGCGCCGCGAGAAAGACTCAGGATTTCCAGATTCACCGGCGAGAACATCCTCGCCCCAGCCGGGTCGCTGAACGTCTGAAGGTTGGCGACCTGCGCCTCCAGCCGCTCGATGTCCGCGCGGCGCTTCTCGGCTTCGCGCTTCAGGGCCTTATTCTCAATCTGAAGCGCGTCCACCTGCTTCTGCAACTCGACTTTCGTCGTCGATCGCTCGCATCCCGGCACCGCCACGATCGCACAAAGCAGTGAGAGATGCACCGTCCGACAACCGGCATTCATCAGGTTGGTCCTCATGATGTGGGCTCCGCCGACGCCGCAGACGTTCGTCGTCCGAGATCGTCACCTTTATACTACCCTCAAGTCCGGACCCGGCGACAGTGCGCGCCGAGGCGCGGAGGAGCGATCTTGTCGGGGAATTCCGAGTTCAGCCACGGCGTGGAGGTGCAGCGGGGGCGGAGCGATCCGCGCGCGGTTGTGCTCGCGGACCGCACCAGGCTCACTGTCCTGACGCCGACGCTTGTACGACTCGAGTACGCCCCGGACGCTCATTTCGAGGATCGACCTTCGTTCTTCGCGCTCCACCGCGACCTTGCGCCGCCGTCCTTCGACGTCAAGCGGTCCGGGGATCAGCTCAGCATCCGCACCCCCCGGATCGAACTTCAACTCCACTGCGGCCCGGGGGGCTTCAGCGCGAGCAACCTCGTCATCCGGGTCTGCCGGCCCGGGCGTCCGCCGGCCGCCTGGCGCCCCGGGGACACGAATCGCGGGAATCTCGGCGGCACGCTGCGCACGCTTGACGGCGCACGCGGACCTGTGCGCCTCGACGACGGGCTTCTCTCCCGTGACGGCTGGTATTTGATCGATGATACGCGCACGCCCGTCTTCACGCCGGACTGGATCGAGGCCCGTCCCGGCGACGGGCGACAGGACTGGTATTTCTTCGGATACGGGTCCGACTACCGGGCGGCGCTGCGCGATCTGGTCGCCGTCTCGGGTCCGATCCCCGTGCCGCCTTCGTTCGTCTTCGGAAGCTGGTACTCGCGTTACTGGCCTTACTCACAGGAGGACTTCGTGCGCCTCGTCGAGGAGCATC
>BOJX01000118.1 GCA_016860685.1 Planctomycetota bacterium | reverse complement strand
ACCGCTTTCTGAGACCTGCCGACACGTCGGGCGACACGGGTTCGCAGCAGCAGACCTGTGTCCGGCAAGAAACAGGCGTTTTACTCCTCCAGCATGGCCAGGCGAGTACGCCAGGCCATGCCACCCGGCCGGGGATGGCCAACCCGTACGATCAATGCTCCCAGGTGTTTCTCAACAAGCCGGTGGGGGTGAACTCGCATGCTCACGTGGAGTACCGCGAGAGCATGCCACCCCGCCGTGCGGGACGGATTTGAAGTCAGAGTGCGGTTGTCCTGCGGGAAAACCGAAGGGGGGTGGGCGCGTTTTGGCGTGAAGGCGGCCCGTCTCCGTGAATCACGCAACGTGAATCACGCAAAACCTGATCAAGAAAGGAGCGGGTTCTCAGAACCGCTTGCGACGCCGCGCCGGCGGGATATCCAGCACCTGCCGGTACTTTGCGACGGTCCGCCGCGATATCTCGATGCCCTCTTTCTTGAGGAGTTCGACGATCTGATCATCGTTGAGCGGGTCGTGAGGATTCTCGGCCTTGATGATCTCCGCCACGCGGTTGCGGACGCTGTCCCAACTCGTCACTTCGCCGGCGTCGGTTTCGGTTCCTCCGGTGAAGAAGCTCCGCAACGGGAAGATCCCCCGTGGCGTCTGCATGTACTTGTCCGCCACGGTCCGGCTTACCGTCGACGGGTCGCACTGAAGCTGCTCCGCGATCTCGCTCATCCGCAACGGGCGCAGACCCTGCGGTCCGATCTCGAAGAACTCCCGCTGGCGCTCGACGATGATGTTGGCCACGTCGAGCAGCCGGTTGCGCCGGAACTGCACCGCGTCCATCAGCGCCCCGGCCGCCTCGATCCCCTTCCGCGCGAAGTCGCGGACCTCCTTGTCGGCCTGTCGGGATCGCGCCATCTCCAGGTATTGCGGAGAAATCCGCAGGCGCGGCTCGTTGCCCCTCGCCAGGCGCACGGTCAGCCCACCGCCCGTGTCCGCATACTCGACGATGACGTCCGGGCGGATCGGCGGTTCCGACCGGTCCACCACCTGCCGCCCGGGATGCGGGTGAAGCTGCGTGCGGATGACATCCAGCGCGGCGCTGATTTCCGCGACGTCGAATCCTGTCGCCTTTGCGATCGCCGGCAGCATGTTCCGCGCCGCTTCGTCCAGATGTCGCTCGATGATCGCCCGCTCGATGCGGTTGTCGCCGGGCAGCGCCTCCACCTGAAGCAGCAGGCATTCCTTCAGATCCCGCGCGCCCACGCCGGGTGGATCCAGAAGCTGCACCTGAAACAGCGCCTCTTCCAGAACGGGCAGGGGCGTCGGCGGTTCGGACTTCGCCGCGAGCTCCTCCAGGCCGATCCGGAGGTATCCGCTCTCGTCGAGGTGATTGAGGATCAGTTCCCCGGCGCCGCGGACGTCGTCGGGAAGATCCAGCATCGACCACTGCGCCAGCAGGAACTCCTGAAGCGTGATTCCGCGACCGGCCGTGTTGGCCATCGCGTCCATCTTCGAGTCACGGTCTTCCGGCGCGCCTCGACGGAAAGACGATCCCGCGTCCTCAAAATCCAGTTCATACTCCCGCGCCAGCCGGTCCAGCCGCGTGAAACTCGGCGAGGTCGCGTCCACCCTTTCTTCCGGGGCGATTCCGTTGCCGTCAGACCCCGCGCCGTTGACACCGACGGCGCGCCCCCCTTGCGACTCGGCCAGCTCCAGCGCCCCGTTTTTCTCAAGTTCCTGCGCAATCAGGCTTTCCAGATCGGTCACGCCGAGCTGGAGAATGTTCATCGACTGAATGAGCTGCGGCGTCAGCCGCTGCTCCAGCCGCATGTGCTGGCCAAGATATTGTGATAACGACTGCGACATCTGCCGTCCGCGGGAAAACGGCCGCCGGGCGGGCGCATCCGCCCCAGCCGCCGTCACACCGGGTCAAGTATACCCACAACCCGACTCCGGCGAACCTTCGGACCAGCGTCACGCTCCGATCGTTGCCTGAACCTGGGAGGAAACACGGATATGCGGGGTCTGACCGGCTCACATCGCATTTCGGAAGGCGGACGACGCACGACAGACACCCCCTCGGCCGCGAATTGCAGCGCCAGAGCAGCGGGCCGCCCGGAGAAGCGACCTGAGCGAGCCTCTAACGCAGTTTCAAGGCATGCGAAGCCGGACGGAAACCAGAAGCGTCTCTCCCGGACCTTCGACATCGCCACGCGACGTAAAGGGCGGGCAGGCGCGGTTCGGTAAAACAGGAACATCCGCTTCCTGACGGGCGCGGTTCGGTTTTGAAACCGCGGCGGAACATGGTCCCCGACTCCACCCTGCACAGCGTCCGACGCCTCAGAACGGATTCCGCGCGACCGCCGTCAACCCGAGGTTGGTGACGTAGCCGAAAGGCTCTGCGTCAGGGGAGAAGTCGAAACCGTCGATCGTCGATTCGGCGTGCCGGTCGTACCCGCGCAGGAGGGATCCGTCGTCCACGTTCCAGAGGCGGATCGTCCGGTCGCTGCTCCCCGTCCCGAGGACCGTGCCGTCAGGGCACCCCCGCCGAGCGTTCCATCAAGGGGCCGTCGCAGAGGCGCGCGCCGTTCTCATCTTCGATCCACTGGATTTGCACGTCGTAGCGCCCGGGCGAGAGGCCGTCGAAGCGGGTGCGCACACGGCCGTCAGTGCGGATGCGACCAGTTTGTGCCACCGTGTCCAAATCAAAAGTGAGTTGTACCTTAACCCGCCCGCCGGTCAGGTTTGTGGTCACGCGTGAGATCACAGAGCCGCGTGGTTTGGCCGACAATCCGTGCGACTGGAGGGCGTCGCAGTCGCTGCACAGCCAGGTGGTGACGAACGCATCCTCAACCCCGTTGTCATGGCGAATATCCTCGCCATCGGTGGGGTTGAAATCCACGCCGCGCGGACTATAAAACCCCCCCGAGATCAACAGGCGCCCGTCCGAGGCTGCTTTGATGTTCCACGGGTACATGCTTCCCGACCCTCCAACCACTCGCGTCCACTGGTAGCTGCGGTCGGCGCCCAACTTGGTGACGAACATGGAGGCGTTGCCGCCTCCGAAGTGCCAATCGCCTTCGCCATCGGGGTCGAAGTTCGTCTGGCCACCGAAGCTACCGCTCAGGTAGACGCTGCCGTGTCTATCTGCGGACACGCCGCGGGCACTACTGCTGCCGTCGTCGCTGGGAATGGCGTAGACCCACTGGTAGCGGCCGCGGGTGTCGAGTTTGACCAGCCATGCGGTTCCGTTATCCGGGTCGGAGCGGTAGTCCGGTTCTCCATCGGGATTAAAAATGACGTGGTCGTAGAAATAGCCCGCTATAAGAATGTCATCGCCGTCGTTATCCATGTCATAGACCTGGAGATTTTCATCGGACTGAGCGACCATGCGTGTCCAGCCGTAGCTTAAGTCCGCGTTGAGACGCGTGACAAAAACTTTTTTGAGATTATCGCCGCCTCGCCTGTCTTTCCCTGGCCCCGGATCGAAATCGTATTTGTGGTAGGAATCAAAACTTCCCGTAATGTATAGGTCTCCGTGGCTATCCAATTTCACACGCCTTATCGACACCTCAAACTCAATGGTCCACGCATACGTTCCATCCTGAAGCATTTTGGTGAGGAAATGTCTCCCGAACACGCCTGCGCGATGAAGATCCTCTCCTTCGGTCGGATCAAAATCAAACGGACCTCCGCGAAAGTAGCCGGCTATGAACATATTTCCGAAGACATCGAATTCGATCTGGCTCGCGATAATCTCTTTTCCTTCGGCTCCATTCGACCATGTTCCAAGATAGCTTCCGTCGGGTTCGTACCTGGTTACAAAGCTGCACACCGAGTCGCTGGGACACTCATGGATATCCTCGCCCGGACCGGGGTCGAAGTCGACTAGTACAGGGTCGTCTCCAAAGCGTCTGAAGAATGAGCCAGCGACAAAGATGCGGCCGTTCGCACCGATAGCCAGATCATTGAGGTCTTCATCTCCATCGCCACCAAACGTGTTCGTCCATGTGTATGAACCGTCAGCATGAGTTACTGAAACGTAGACATCGTCGCCGCCGAAACCAACCTTCTCATCTACGCCATCCGTCGGATCAAAGTCGACAACATACCCTGGCTCAAAACCATGCCATTCACCGCCAGTGATGATCCGGCCAGCATCGTCGGACTGAACGAATAACGCATATTCTGGTAACTCTGCGCCGACGCAGTGGGTCTCAACGTAGCTGGGACCATCGCACGATTGCCGGGGAGCCGCATGCGCTTGCCGCTCGATGCCATCGACCGTAAGGAACCCAACGGCTACCGTGAAAGCACAGAATGAGGTTCGCATGTTAACTCTCCAAGTTGCTGCCGGCGCAGACGACCCGTCCTGGCGCGCCAGAACGGGTCGCGCCGAGCCGTATTACGGACACACTTTCGAGAACGTCGCAGTCTTGTTCTCCGCGACGGTGATTACGGGTTGGACAGCGTCCTTAGGTGAATAGAACGTGAGCTTCCCCGTAGTTTGAAGGTCCGTCTTTATTTTGACCTTTCCGCCATAGATCGTAAAGTCACCCGAGAGACACTCGACATCCACATCTGCCTTAAACTCCAGGAGGCTGTGATCGGTCCCGTCCAGATCCTCGCAGGGATTTCTCACCACCCAGTTTCCAGCACTGTCGATAATGCAGTTTTCAAAGGTCATGGTCCCACCGGTCACAATCCAGTCGCCGGTGCCGGTCATTTCAAACGGGTCTTGAACACCATCAGGAGTCGCCAGGATCATCTCGTCCTTCCAGCAGAGCATGGGAGCGGGAAAGTATCGAGGGTCGCAACTGCAATCGGGGCTTCCCGGGCACGTTTCACATACGGCCTCATCGCCCACGCCTCGCGGATCGTCGACGATTACAGTGGCGTTGTTGTCCAACGGACAGTACACACCCATAGTGCCGACCAATCGTACGGAACCCTCGAGGTGCAGTATGTAGGGTTGATCTTCGTCAGTGTAGATGTATCCACCCGAATCCCCAGGGGTGTTCGGGTAGTACCAGTCGGGATTCGACCAGAGTTTGTGGCCGCGGATCTCTCCGTTCATCCCTGGGTCCGAAGTAATCGTTACCTCATCATGCATCAACCTGATGATCGCAGGACAACTGTACGAGGGACACTGCGTAGGACACGATGTGGATGTCTCAATCGGGCAGTCCAGGAAGACGATGAAGCCGTTGACCACGGATTCCACATCGCGGTCGTTGCCCAGGCGCAACTCCCCATTGTCTCGGTGAATCGCAACCACTCCGCGAGTTCCGTTTTCGTGCTGCTGGACATTGATGCTGCCCGTTATACTGATCGTGTTGGCTGGGATATTCACGGTCATCCCCGCGGGGATGATCGCATCGTCCTCATCGTCGTCAGGATACCCGCCGATCTGGTTGTTCCCGTAACGCCAGTTGTTTTCGTCATTCCAGACGCCGGAAGTCGGCTGGAACGTATACACCTCACCAAGGGCCGGCAGCGCCGCCGCTCCCGCCATCGCCGACACCATCAGGAACACACTCTGTTTATGATAACGCTTTTGCATCGGATAAACTCCGTTAGGGGACATTTCGTCTCTGTTTCGGCCACAAAACGGATCGCATATCCTCTCGATCCCTTCACCGCTTCCGCGCGTCAGTCCGTCTCGACCCTTGCCTTCTGCTTGATCTTGATCGTGGTCCCGCCCTCCGCCCCGGGGATCGTCACCTTCTGGGCGAAGAGCGTCGGGTCGTTGCCGTCGGCGTCGCCGAGGATCACCGTTCCCGAAAGCGCAAGGTTCCCGATCGACTCGTTGATGAGATCCACGTTGTGAACCCCCGAAATCGTCGCGTGATGGCTGGGGCCATCGGGATAGGCGGGATGGCCGCAGCACACCACCGTCCAATTGCCGCCCGTCCCGAGGACCGTGCCGTCAGGGCACCCCCGCCGAGCGTTCCATCAAGGGGCCGTCGCAGAGGCGCGCGCCGTTCTCATCTTCGATCCACTGGATTTGCACGTCGTAGCGCCCGGGCGAGAGGCCGTCGAAGCGGGTGCGGGCGCGGCCGTCGGGGCGGAGGCGCGCAGTTTCCGAAAGGGTGATTCCGCCGTCGTCCGAAGTCAGTTGCACCTTCACCCGCCCGGCGGGCAGGTTCGTCGTCACCCGCGAGACGATCGCCCCGCGCGGCTTCGCCCACAGCCCGTGTGACAGCAGCGCGTCACAGTCGCTGCACAGCCAGGTGGAGACGAAGGCGTCCCCCGCGCCATTGTCGTGGCGGATATCTTCGCCTTCCGTGGGGTCGAAGTCGGTTCCGCGGCTGGTGAAGTGTCCAGCGAACAGGATACGGCCGTCGGATGCGGCTTGCAGTGCTCGAAAGTCCGTCCACCCCTGACCCCCGGCAATGCCCGTCCAATGGTACGACTTGTCCGACCCGAGTTTGCTGACGAACGTGGCTGTGCTTCCGGGTCCGTAGAGCCAGTCGCCCTCGCCGTCCGGATCGAAGTTGATAGTGTCCCCGAAGGTGCCGGCGAAATAGACGCCGCCGCGCCCGTCCGCCGACACGCTCCGTCCTGTACTGCTGCCGTCGTCGCCAACCAGGACGTGCGTCCACTGGAATCGCCCGCCCCTGTCAAGCTTGACCAGCCACGCGGCGTGGTCGTCGGTGCGTGGATCGGGGGAGCCGTCGGGATCGAATTCGACGTAATCGGAAAAGCTGCCCGCCAGATACACACCGTCACCGTCCACCTCGAGGTCCTCGACCCGCAGATCGCTCGTGTCGGCTCGGGCGATCATCCGCGTCCAGCCGTAACTCAAGTCTGCGTTGATCCGCGTGATGTAGGCCTTCTCGCCCCGGCTGTTTCCGCCGTGCCAGTCCTCGCCAGGACCGGGATCGAAGTCGTATCGTCGAGATGAGAAAAACTCGCCAGCCACGTAAAGATTGCCGTCACCATCAATTCCGATTTCGTGGACATAAAGTCCCCAGTCGAAAGTGATCGTCCACTCGTAACCTCGGTCGGGAAGCAACTTCGTAACATAGGACAATCCGTTCACGCCCGATTCATGGAAATCCTCTCCTTCTCCCGGATCGAAATCCATCCGCCCCATGAACCGTCCAGCCAGGAACATATTCCCATTGCCATCAAACACGACGCGGTGCACTCCGATGCTTCCCCCTTTTGCGCCATTCGTCCAAGTGCCCAAGTACTCGCCGTCGGCGGAATATGTGGTTACGTAGCTGCACAAGCTGTCCCGTTTGCAGGCTCTAATGTCCTTGCCCGGCCCGGGATCAAAGTCGGCGGTGACGCGCTCCTCAAGGAACGGCGGCTTTCCGAAATACCCGACGACGTAAAGCATCCCGTGCGCATCCACTGCGACGTCGAAGACCGTTTCGTCGGCATTGCCGCCGAACGTGTTCGTCCAGGCGTAGGACCCATCCGCATTCATGACCGTAACGAAGGTATCTTTGCCCCCGAACAAAACATGCTCATCCACACCCTCGGTGAAGTCAAAATCCACCGTGTAGCCTGGCGGGCGGAACGAATCGCCGAACATTCCGGCCGTAATGATTCTTCCCATCCCGTCGGTCCGCACGATATCTGCGTATTCCCTGTCCTCGGCGCCGACCGAGTTGGTGCGGACGTAGCGAGGGGCTTCGCAGGACTGAAACGGCGCCGCCATACCCTCCCCGGCCGTAAGCAGTAAAGCCATGAGTCCCACAACGACCGTCACCATTGAACCATACATGATTGATCGCCTTGCAACTTGGGTTATAGACCACCCGAGAAACAACCCGTCCCGGATTCAACCGGGACGGGTTCGTTCCTCTCCCGATTACGGACACACTTCCGAGAAAACCGCCGTTTTGTCCTCGGCGACAAATATCTTCGGTTGCACCGCATCCTTGGGCGACTTGAACAACAGCTTACCGCTGGTCTGCAAATCGGTTCTTATCTTGAGCTGTCCGCCATCGACCGTGAAGTCGCCGGACAGGCAGTCAAGATCGACGTCAGACTTGAATTCAAGGAGACTGTGGTCTGTTCCGTCAATCTCGCTACACGAATGGGACACCGTCCAGTCCCCAGACGCATCGACGGAACAGTCTTCGAATGTCATGGTTCCGCCCGTCACGATCCACTCCCCGGTTCCCGTTTTGGGAGCAGGGTCACCATTCAACCAGGTTCCAAGGATCATGCGATCCTTATGGCAGAGCTCAGTCGGCGGATAGTTGGGAGACTGACAGGCATCCATGTTATCCTCGTCACAGTCGTCGCATTCGTCGCCCGAGCCGACGCCGCGCGGGTCATCCACCATCACCGTCGCGTTGTTCTCCAGGGCGCAATACACACCGAGATGGCCGACGAGCCGTACGGAACCCTCAAGGATGAGTGTGTCAGCGTCCACGTCATCGTTCGTTCGTATGTATCCGCCCCCGAACGCGGGGTGTTCCCCATCCGACCAGTGCGACCGCCCACGAATCTCCCCGTTTTTACCCGTGTCGGAGGTTATCGTCACCGTCTCCCACATGAGCCGCAGGATCGCCGGACAGTAGCCCGACGGGCAGCTCGTCATCGGCAGGGATTGACAGCTTGAGATGAACACGATGTAGCCGTTGACGATGGAATCCGGCGCGGTTTCGCCTCCCAGTTCAAGCGTCGCGTTCTCGTAAATCTTGATCACACTGCGGCTTCCCCCGCTTTCCCGCACGTCGATGCTTCCGGTTCGGCTGGTGGAGATCACCTCAACCGTCTTCCCCGCGGGGATGATCGCATCGTCCTCGTCGTCGTCGGGGTAGCCGGTGGATGGACTCCAGTTGGAACTGCTGTTCCACGCGCCATAGTCGCCCCCGACATACTCGTACACCTCACCAAGGGCCGGCAGCGCCGCCGCTCCCGCCATCGCCGACACCATCAGGAACACACTCTGTTTATGATAACGCTTTTGCATCGGATAAACTCCGTTAGGGGACATTTCGTCTGTGTTTCGGCCACGAAACGGATCGCATATCCTCTCGATCCCTTCACCGCTTCCGCGCGTCAGTCCGTCTCGACCCTTGCCTTCTGCTTGATCTTGATCGTGGTCCCGCCCTCCGCCCCGGGGATCGTCACCTTCTGGGCGAAGAGCGTCGGGTCGTTGCCGTCGGCGTCGCCGAGGATCACCGTTCCCGAAAGCGCAAGGTTCCCGATCGACTCGTTGATGAGATCCACGTTGTGGACCCCCGAAATCGTCGCGTGATGGCTGGGGCCATCGGGATAGGCGGGATGGCCGCAGCACACCACCGTCCAATTGCCGCCCGTGTCCCACGCATCGTCACTGCCGTGCCCGCTCCAGGTGAACGTGG